>JABXIC010000031.1 GCA_013373265.1 Methylocystaceae bacterium
CATTGGTGAAGTCATTGAAGATAAAAACAGTTTCGTTCAGATGAAAACCGGATTTGGCGGTTCACGGGTGGTAGACTGGATTGCGGGTGAACAGTTACCGAGGATTTGTTAAATGAAAATCCTGCTCCTCACCCACAGTTTCAACAGCTTGACCCAACGTCTGTATGTGGAAATCCAGCGCCTTGGTCATGAGTTGAGCGTGGAATTTGATATTCATGACAGCGTAACCGAAGAAGCTGTTGCCCTGTTTAAACCGGACCTGTTGATCGCCCCTTTTTTAAAACGCGCTATCCCTGAAAGCGTCTGGTCAAAACTGCCCTGCCTGATCGTTCATCCCGGTCCCGTCGGCGATCGCGGGCCATCATCGCTGGATTGGGCGATTTTGCGTGGTGAAAAACAATGGGGCATCACTTTACTGCAAGCTGTGGCGGAAATGGATGCCGGTCCCGTTTGGGCAACACGCACTTTCTCCATGCGTAATGCCCCCAAAAGCAGCCTCTATCGCAATGAAGTTTGCGAAGGCGCGGTGGACTGTGTATTGGAAGCGCTTGAAAAATTCAATGATCCCACCTTCACCCCCACCCCCATAGATGGTGTGGGCACGTGGAATGATGCGATGAAACAAAGCGTGCGTGCGATTAACTGGCAAGAAGATGATAGCCAAACGGTTTTGCGCAAAATCAATTGCGGTGACGGCACCCCCGGGGTGCTGGATTGCATCAATGGCGAAGTGGTATATCTGCATAATGCCCGTCTTGAAAATGAAAAAACCGGACACCCCGGTGACATTATCGCCACCCAAAACGGCGCCATTTGCCGCGCGACAAAAGACGGGGCCATCTGGGTTGGACATCTGCGCAAAAAAGGGAAAGACACTTTCAAACTGCCCGCCACCCATATCCTTGATCTGAAAGATGGCGAGGGAGAACGTGATATCTTCATTCATATCGAAGACCAAATCGCCTATCTCCACTTCCCCTTTCACAACGGCGCCATGAACACCGATCAATGCCAGCGCCTTTTGCACCAGTATCAACAGGCATGTCAGAAGGATGTCACCACCATCGTTTTGATGGGGGGGCCGGATTTCTTTTCAAATGGCATCCATCTCAACGCCATTGAAGAATCCGAACGTCCCGCCGAAGAAAGCTGGGCCAATATCAATGCAATGAATGACCTGTGTGAAGCCATCATCCAAACAACCGATAAGGTCACCGTCGCCGCCCTCTCAGGGAATGCCGGGGCGGGCGGCGTCTTTTTTGCCCTCAGTTGTGATCGGGTCTATAGCCGCACCGGGGTGATCTTAAACCCGCATTACAAAAATATGGGCAACTTGTTTGGGTCGGAATATTGGACCTATCTTTTGCCCAAACGTGTCGGCACAGGCAATGAGGCCAAAGTGATGCAACATCGTTTACCTATCGGTGCGCCTGAAGCCAAGGCCCTTGGTTTGCTGGATGATTACTTCGGAAAAACCGTGGAAGACTTTCAAAGGCAGTTAAAAGAAATCGTCCCTGCCCTCCCCCACACACAAATCATTACTGATAAAAAAATACAGCGTGATCTTGATGAAAGCGAAAAGCCGCTTCATACATATCGGGAAGAGGAATTGAAACATATGAAGCTCAATTTCTTTGGTTTTGATCCGTCTTATCACGTGGCGCGTTACAAGTTTGTTTTGCGTGAAGCAAAATCCCACACACCACTTTATCTTGCCAAACACCGACAACGGGTCAACAATAGCTAAAAAATTCATCCCTTTATCTTCATTAAGGAACGGACCGTGGGCCAAAGCCAGCCGCCACACAATCCACTGGAATTCGACGACAGCCAGGAAACGGCGTGGGTCGAGGTCATCCAAAAAATGGATGAGGTCTATTCCGACCTGCTGGAACGTGAAGTCGACCTTGAAAATAAAAATGCTGAACTTGAAGAAGCCCATGATTTCATCGACAGCATCATGGAAGCCATGTCCGATGTATTGATTGTCTGTGACCGTGTCGGTCGAATTGTAAAGGTCAATCGCTCGTTGCTGGATTTAACCGGATATACAGAAGAAGACCTGTTTGGTCGCCCGATTTCCGTTTTATTGGGAACACGCTTCGAAGACCGTTTTAGAAAAATGATCCCGCCAACCAATCAAAGCAGTTTGCAAGATTACGAAGCCCAGCTTCACCACAAGAATGGGGCAATTGTTGATCATGTTTCTTTAAACTGCAGTTTGCACAAAACATCAAAAGGAATCGTCGATGGTCTGGTGATCGTCGGGCGGCAAATTGGAGAACTGCGCCGGGCCTATGATGCCCTCAATCAAGCCCATAGTGAACTGAAGACAACACAAACCCACTTGTTGCAGTCTGAAAAAATGGCTTCTATCGGCCGTTTGGTCGCCGGGGTTGCCCATGAACTGAACAACCCCATCAGCTTTTTATATGGCAATGTGCATAGCATGCAGCGTTATGCGGAAAAAATGCGCACCTATATCCAGACCTTGCGCGAAGAACTCCCCCAAGCCGTGCGCCAAAAGCTGGATGAAGACTTAAAGATTGAACGCCTGCTTGATGATTTGCCCAGCCTGTTGGATGGAACCCGTGAAGGTGCAGAACGTGTCAGTGACATCGTCAATAATTTACGCCGTCTTTCTTTTCGTGAAGGGAAAAATAAAGATCAGGTTGATCTATGCGATGTCATTAAAACCGCCGTTCTCTTTGCCTCAAAAGGGCGCGCCAGTGCACGTCCCATCGATATGGATTTGGCAGAAAATATCTATATCGAAGGTTCAGCCAACCGTTTACATCAAGTGGTTTTAAACCTTGTTGAAAATGCCTTTGACGCCACATCGCAATCTGACAATCGGCAACTGTCCATTCGCTGTTTTAAAAACGATCAAAATGTCGAACTCCATGTCCGTGACTTTGGCCCCGGTCTAAAAGAAGAAGACATTCACAAAGTCTTTGACCCTTTCTACACCACAAAACCCGTTGGGGAAGGCACAGGGCTGGGCCTATGGATCAGTTATGAAATTGTGCAGGATCATAATGGGCAAATTTCCGTGCGCAATCACCCCGAAGGCGGGGCGGAATTCAAGGTCACGTTACCGGCAATGAAATAGAAAAATTGCCTTAAAACCTTACACTGACTTGACAATTTTCCCATATGAAGGCTCAATCAACAGATAACAAGACAAACAAGGGTATTAATGAGCACGTCTTCAGGGCCCATCGGCCTCGCATGGAAATCGAAATCTGGACGTAAAGCATCATGGGCGGTTGCGCTTGTCAGCTTTGCGCTTGTGGTGATTCTCGGTAGCCTGTTGCGCATTGAAGAACAAAAACTCAGACAGGAAACACTCACACAGTTCGCCCGTACCCTTGCCTCCACCACACTCAGTGCCGGGGGGGAAGAAGACGATATTTTGATGAAGGTGAATGACCTGCTCAATGTCGATGCGGTCTTGGGAGTACGCCTTTTAAAAGGCGATGACACCCCGCTCAGCGTTGGTGATCTGCCGGATCATTTCCCGACAAATATAAATGATCGCAACCGTCAAATAAGCTGGAATGAAACCGCCACTCAATTGGATGTGGCCTTTCCCCTAGACCCGCTTTTGCCCTTTGATTGGTTGGTGATGCGCATTGACAGCAGCATGCAGATGTCTGCGCCCATCTTTGGCACTTTGATCAATTGGATCGCCGCACCGATTATTGCCTTCATCAATGCGCTGGTGTGCCTGTGGGTGATTGGGGTTTATCACCTTAAACCTCTGCGCCGCCTGCAAAACTATTTTGAAGAAAACAAAGGCAGCTTCACCAGCGCCCCTGTACCAGCGGAGTTAAACACGGATGGCGATGAAACCAGCCTTGTAGCAAAACAGATTGAAGTTTTGCGAACCGAGGTCAATGACGCCAAAAACAAAGCAGAAGATCAAGCCCGTTTTTTACACGAAACGCCTTACCCATTGTTGCGATGTTCGGTTAATCGCAAAGTGTTGTATGCCAATGCCGCTGCGCGCAAACAAAATGCCCTGTTTGGCGATGACAGTCGGGAATTCGTCTCCCCCGCCATTTCAGAATTGGTGCGCAAAGCCTTCTATGAAACAAAAGAGATTTACGGGGATGTGCGCAATAAAGACTCCATCATCACTTTTCGCGCCATCCCGGTTTTAGATGCCGGATATGTTAATCTGTATGGCGAAGTTTCGCGCAAAATCGACGACGATATTTAACCTTCCAGATAAGGGGTGATATCGACCTCATCCAATTGTTCCGGCAGGAGGAACATATCGGCATATTCTTGATGTAGACCCGATTTCAAAAACAGTTGGAACAGGTCCTTATCAATATGCTGGTCTTTCACCATAAAGCTCATGATCTTAACCGCTTCACTCAGCTTTTTAGCCTTTTTATAAGGACGATCCGCTGCGGTCAGAGCTTCAAAAATATCAGCGATTGCCATGACACGCGCCGGAATGGACATTTCTTCTTTTCTCAATTTACGCGGATAGCCCGTTCCGATCATGGTTTCATGATGCGCGCCTGCATATTCCGGCACCAGCCTCATATGTTTGGGGAAAGGTAAACGTTCAAGCATCAAAATGGTCTGAATGATATGTTCGTTAATTTTAAAGCGTTCTTCTTCCGTCAAAGTACCACGACCAACTTGAAGGTTATAAAGTTCCCCCCGATTATAGAGGGCCTTCGGCACCGGCATTTTAAAGCCGTGGTCTTCAAGAAATTCCGCCATACCTTCACCACGTGGCACAATATGGTCAGGTTTATCGCTCAACAAGTTTTCTTCAGCGGGTAACGGGCGCGGAGCTATGCCATTTAGGGCAATTTCTTCTTGTTGAGAGAGGCCCAGACGATCATCAAAATAACGCACCCATTTTGTGGTCGCGATTTCTTCTAAACGCGCGACCCGATCATCACTCATATATTCGCCACCCACGTTGCTTTCTGCCACAAAGGCAAAGTCCTCTTCCAACTGGGCAACCTTTTGATCAAAGGCCGCTTTAATATCTTGTGGGTCTTTACCTGCCAATTGTGCTTTGAGATAGTCAATTTCAGCATCACGGCGCAGTACTTCAAAACGGGTACGTACTTCATGGATGCGGTTATAGATGGTTTCGAGCTTGGTGGCTTTATCCACCACATATTCCGGTGTCGTGACCTTCCCGCAATCGTGAAGCCATGCCGCAATTTTAAATTCGCGCCATTCTTCTTCCGTTTCAAAAGAAAAATCGGCAAAAACGCCTTCGCTGGACTCACTGGCAGCCTTGCACAGCATTTGCGACAGTTCCGGTACGCGCGCGCAGTGCCCCCCCGTATAAGGGGACTTGGCGTCAATAGCCCCGGCAATCAATTCCATAAAGCTATCTAAGAGGTTGCGCTGCGCCTCCATCAATTTTTGATTGTCCAACGCCACAGCCGCTTGAGAGGCCATGGCTTCTACAAAACTGATAATCTCGTCTGAAAAAGGCACCACATTGCCATTTTCATCCTGCGAGTTAATCAATTGCAACGCCCCGATCACATGACCACCGCGCGGCATTAACGGAACAGTTAGAAACGAGATGGATTTATAATGATTGGCTTCATCAAAGATACGTGTCCCGGAAAAATCAAAACCGCAATCATCAGTCGAACAGGGATCATAGGCATTATCGATTTTAAGAGTGGAACGATCCAAGACCGTATGGCTAACCACATTTGAATGATTGGGTTCCCCGGTTTCACTGTTATACATGCGCACAGGTGGGATGGTAACGGCGCTCCCTTCAGCACCACCCATATAAAAACCAAGCGAATCCGTCTTAACGATTTCAAAAGTCAGTTGATCATCATCCGTGCGTAAATAAAGAGAACCGCCATCCGCATTTGCCAGACGTTTGGCCCCATCCAGAATCATTTCCAACAGACGTGCTTCGTCACGCTCTGCCGCCATGGCAATACCCAAGGATACCAGACGTTCAAGCTTGGCTTTTTCAAATTCCAGTTCAACTGTATTTTCGGCGGTCAACTGCTGAAGTTGTGCCGATGTCTCGAACAACTTCTTTTCAGATTTGCCATTTTGCCTAATAAGACGTTTCGTCTCTTTTAAATTTTGGCCGTATGATTTTGTGAGCCGTGCAAGCACGTCTTCCAGGTCTTCTTTAGAAGAATGCGCATCATCAGACAGAAGCCCCTTGGCTTCTTCCAACAACTTTTCTTCTTCATCAAAGAGGTTATCGTTCATACGGACCAACTGCAGTTACGAAGTACAGTATGAACATTTTCTTTGCCGAGACAAAGAAAAAGCATAAAAAACTCTTATTTATTTCAATAAATCTACAAGAACTTGTACAGGGTGGGCAGGTTTGAAACCTACATACCTCTTTGTTTGACACCGACATGAAAAACCTGTCGCTAACATCTGTTCTTTTCCGGCTTTAATGGCTGCGTCTTTCCAGCTCATATCAAAGAGCTTTTTGGATGTTTCTTCGTTTTCCACTTCATGGCCATACATGCCAGACATCCCACAACAGCCAGTTTTCTGCATCTTTAAGCTCTGACCAAAAACGGCAAAGATATCACGCCATTGGTTTGACGTTTCCGGCATGGATGTCTTTTCAGTACAATGGGCAAACAAAACAAATTCTTTCTGAGGGACATCATTTTCAATTTCATACCCATCCAGCTTGTCATGCAGCCATTCATGGAACTGGTAAATTTTATAGTCCGGGCGCCCCAAAAGACGTTGACTATATTCTTGCCGGAACATCAAAGTGACAGCGGCTTCAATCCCGACCATTTCAATACCACAGCGCGCAATATCATAATAATATTCGTCATTTTCACCCGCCAGCGCATCAAATTCTTTTAAGAAACCTTTGACATGCAACGGCTTTCCATTGGGTCGATACGGCGCAACAAAAACCTGATATCCCAAGGCAACCAACAAATCATAATGAGCCACAACCACGTCACTGTCATAATGGGTCGTAAAGGTATCCTGTATCAGAATGACAGAATTTTCTTTTTCTTCCGGACTTAAGCTCTTCATCAGCTCCAGATCAAAGGCCGGTGCACTGCGTTTTTTAAGTTCTTTCGCCACAATCCGCGAACTGACTTTCGGTAAATCAATTAAGCCCAAGCCATGGCGCATAAAGGCCTTTACAGGGGGTAAGGCCTGCAACAGGTTCGTCAACCATGCCACTTTCTGCGTTAAAGGGGCCAAACTTTCAAGGCGCACCACCAGATGGTCCCGTTTCGGGCGGGCATATCTTTCATGATAGGCTTCCAGAAACTGGGCCTTCATCTCTGGAATATCCACCTTAACCGGACATTGGGTTGCACAGGTTTTGCAGGATAAACATGTTTTCATTGCCTCAAAGACATCAAGATTAAAATCTTTGCCTGCGCGCAAGGATTGAGGTGCATATTCATCTTCAGCTTCAGTCAATAAGCGCATCCATTCACGCAACAGACCCGCACGCCCTTTAGGCGATTGTACGCGGTCACGGCTAACTTTATAACTGGGGCACATCGGGTCAAATTCATCCCAGCTAAAACATGCGCCATTGCCATTACATAATGTCGCTTTTGGGAAAGCCTCTTTTAAACGGATATCCAGATGACGATCCACCTGCCCGCGCATGACCACTTTGTCAATCGGGGTCAAAGACACATCAGCCATGGTATAAGGCGTGGCGATTTTGCCGGGGTTAAACAGATTATGCGGGTCAAAAGCAGCTTTTATTTTACGCAATTCGTCATAGAGTTTTGGACCAAAGAACTTAGGCGAATATTCCCCCCGGAAGCCTTTGCCGTGTTCTCCCCACAAGAGTCCTCCATATTTTTTGGTTAAATCTGCCACCCCATCTGAGATTTCACGCAGCTTGGGTTCATCCATGAGGTCGCATAGATCAAGGGTTGGCCGAACATGAAGGCACCCCACATCAGCATGACCAAACATGCCATATTCAACCCCGTGAAAGTCCAGCAAAGCTCTGAATTCACGAATATATGCGGCCAAGTTCTCTGGTGGAACAGCCGTATCTTCCACAAAAGGAATGGCGCGGCGTTTACCTTGTAAAGCACCCAGCAAACCAACAGATTTTTTGCGCATTTCCCACAGGGCTGAGATTTGCGCCGGATCACTTGTGGCACGCCAACCTGTGGCTTGTTCATCCTGATCAATAACCTCGTTCAGCAACACTTCCAAATTGGCGATTTGTTGATCAACTTCTTCTTTGCTATTGCCGACAAATTCAACAAAGTTCATGCCGAGGATTTCAGGTTCACCCTCTTCACCACCCAACATAGCGCCCACTTGCGACCAGATGATATCATCTTTGGCCAAGCGCATGATCTTGTCATCCACGACTTCCACCGCAGCCGGATCTGCTTGCAAGATCAACTGCACGCCTTCCAAGGCTTGGTTAAACGTGGCATAGCGCACGGTGACCAGACCTTTGCATTTTGGCAGCTCAATCACACGAAAAGTAATTTTCTGCGTAAAACACAAAGACCCTTCCGATCCCGCCAACAGATAAGATAAATCAAACGTGCCATCGTTCTTTAAGGCATGTTGCAGGTTATAGCCCGTCAAACCCCGGTTCATCTTGGGGAATGTTTTTTCGATCAGTTCTTCATTTTCAGTGATGGACTGGAAGGCTTGGCGATGGATATTTCCGATGATGTCATCGCGTGCCATCACCTCTTTCATTTCAGCAGGGCTTAAGGGTTTCGATGTCCAGCTCTGGCCACCGCTTAAGACCACGTCCATTTCTTCAATATAGTCTGAAGTCTTACCATAGATGCGTGACCCCTTGCCTGAAGCATCCGTTGCCGTCATGCCACCCAATGTGGCACGTGAGGAGGTGGAAACCGCAGGGGGAAAGAAATAGCCATGTTCTTTTAAAAAGGCATTCAATTGATCCAGCACCACACCGGGCTGGATGGTGACCAGCTTCTTCTGCGCATCAAAATCGAGGATTTTGTTCATATGTTTGGAGGTATCAACCACCACACCACGATTAAGCGACTGTCCATTTGTGCCGGTCCCACCACCACGCGGGGCGAAAGAAAGACCACGAAATTCTTTACGTGCGCCCAGTTCGGCAATAACGTTCAGGTCCTCTTCACACAACGGATAGACCACCGCCTGGGGCATGACCTGATAAACGCTGTTATCCGTCGCACTTAACAGGCGCGTGGGATAGTCGGCATAAATCTCGCCCTTAAAAGAACTGTTTTCCAAGGCCTTAAGAAAATCCAGCGTAACTTTGTGAAGCCCGCGATCAGGTGTGAGAACCGGAATCATTTTACCACTTTCGTCATTCATAAAAATCCCGCAAATGTGCGGAAGTGACGTTAGTGATATAGCCTTCTTATGATCATTTTTAAACAGGAAAAAAGCCTCGATCCTTTCTAATTCGTCCAACCCCGTAAGAAAATGCCGTCCCAATGAGCCGGGAACCCGCCAACTTTAAAAGAGAAAATCCTCCTAAGGTTCACTTTTCATTTCACCTATTTTTAAAGCACACAATGGCGTATAAATATGAAATGAAAAGATTTCTAAAGCCCAATGAGGCCAACCCCGGCCTCTGGATGACCAAACGTTACGTTTTTGCCCTTGCTGCTATTGCGATTCTGGCAATCTCTGCTTTCGGAACCGTCGGGCTTTTGATCGCACAACATAAAAGCACCTTATCCATTATCAATATATCCGGGCGTCAACGCATGTTGTCCCAACGCACAGCCCTTTATGTGTCCCAATTAACTTACACGAAAGATGATATCGCGCGCCAACGCTACCGCCAAGAATTAACAGAAGCCACAGACTTATTAGAACAGGCCCATCTTGCCCTGACGGGCCATGCCAGCACCATCAATATGTCTATTGATATGACACCGGAAGCACGCAAACGCTACTATCGTGGCACCCACCCGATCAATGCGCAGATGAATAATTACATCAAACAACTACGCACTATTCTTGATATGCCCCGTCAAGATATTCGCGCAGACAACCCTTCAGTCAAATATGTCCTGGAAGTGGCACCGGGGCAATTAGTTGATTCGCTGGATTCAATGGTGCGGTTTTATCAGGAAGACGGGGAAAAAGGCTTTGATTTTCTGAATCGTCTGGAGCTTGTGTTTCTATTGACCACGCTTTTGATCTTATGCATGGAAGCGATTTTTATCTTTCGGCCTATGGTTTTGCATGTCACGGCACAAATGGACAAGATCAAAGCTTTTTCCGAAGACTTGGAAGAAACCGTCGCCCAACGCACCGAACAGCTCCAAATTGCCACACAAGCCGCCATTGACGCTAATCATGCAAAATCCACCTTTCTTGCTGCCACTGGCCATGATTTGAAACAACCGCTGGAAGCCATCGGCATGTTTTCCGGTATGTTGGAAAAACGTATGCCGGACGAAAAATCGGCAGCCATTATGAAAGATATGCATAATGCGCAACGATCCATGCGTTCCCTGCTTGATTCCATTCTTGCCCTGTCAAAGCTGGAAGCCGGCGTGATCGAACCCAAGCCAAGCCCGTTTCATTTGCAAGAACTTTTCACCCCACTAACCAAGGAATATAGAACCCTTGCCCAAGCCAAAGGTCTGGCCCTGCGCATGGTGCCTTCTTCAATTGAGATCAATACAGATAAGCTTCTTCTCGAACGCATATTGAGAAACTTCCTCTCCAACGCCGTGCGCTACACCACCGAAGGACAAATTTTGCTGGGCTGTCGACGCAGAAATAGATGCATCAGCATAGAAGTTTGGGATACGGGACGCGGCTTTCCTGAGGAATCCATAGAAAGTATTTTTACTGAATTTTCCCAACTTGATGACCCCGAACGAGATCGCAGTGAAGGGATTGGATTAGGCCTTGCCATTGCTAAACGATTGGCTCAATTGTTAAATGCCGAGATTAAATGCCGATCAAAAGTCGGAGAAGGTTCAGCCTTCAGCATCACTATCCAAACCTATACGTAAATTCCCCGAATAGATAAGATATAAGATATATATTATGTTCGTATTTTTAAGGCATTCGACGGGGGGAAACGCGATGCAATTCAATGATATGTGGCTGGATAACGACCAAAACAATTTACATATCGAAGTGCAAGGAAATCTACTGTTTGGCTTGTTTCGCGACCTTCAATCTTACATCTTCGACCTCAAAGAAAACCCGCCTCAAAATATCACATTTGATCTGAGTTCTGTTGATTTGATCGACAGTTCAGGCTTGGGCCTTTTGATTATTGCAAACGATATAACGGGGGATAACGGTGTTGTGACCCTCAAACATCCCACAGAAAATGTATCAAAACTATTTCAGGTTTGTAAAATGCATGAATTGATGGAAATCGTCTCGCCCGTTTAAAACTTAAGGTCAGAACCTAAGCCGCGACTGTACGTTGAAACTTGAGAACCGCTTGTGTACGATTTTCAACATCCAATGTACGCAAAATCGCCGTGACGTGGCTTTTCACTGTACTTAAATTCAAATCCAATCGTTCCCCGATTTCCAGATTAGACAAACCTTCTGCCAACAAGGCCAACACTTCGCGTTGACGTCGCGTAAGCCCGGGAAACTGGTCTTTTGTTACCGCTGGTGCTGACTTTCCCGTTCCTGCACGTGCACACTCACCAACCTCAAGGCCACCCAAAACAGGCGGGACGTAGGATCCACCCGATAAAACCAAACGCAAAATAGTTGCGATCAACCCATCATCTGTGGTTTTAGGGATATAAGCACGCACACCGCCAGCAAGGGTCGCACGCATTTCATCCGGGTCTTCTGAGACGGTAAAGACACAGACAGGTGTGGGGGCAACTTGTTCAACCACGTTGGTGATGGCTTGAATGCCTTCCATACCGGGCATACGCAAATCCAAGATAACCAGATCCAACTCATCAGCATGTTGACTTAGAGTATCCTGAATCTCACGGCTGTTGCGTGCTTCAAGCACATCAAGTTGCGATGACAATTCACTCAAAACATATTTTAGCGCTGTACGTACGATCGAATGATCGTCTGCCAAAAGAACCTTCACGGGTCCAACCTTTATTCTACATTACATTTTTCCTATACTTAGCACTAAATGTAAAATGTAGAAAGAATTTCTCGTTGTAAAACCCTAGATTCTCTCTCAATCCATTAAAAGATTTTCTTTAAGCACTTTTGTTAGAACGTATTTCTGTTGAAACAGCCCAACAATCAAAATCTTGAGAGTTAAAAGGACTCAGATTTTTGAGAAACATTTCTGTGCAGGATTCCCAAGAATAATTAAGCGCATAATCGCGACAATCCTGCGCTGAATATTCCAAGGCAGCCATGGCTGCCGTCCCCAAATCATTATCCAGCTTCCCCACCGCCGCATCACCAATGACATCCAGCGGACCCGTTACCGGATAAGCTGCAACAGGTACACCGCTTGCCAACGCTTCCAGCAAAACCAGCCCGAATGTATCGGTCAGACTTGGAAAAACAAAAACATCGGCTGATGCGTAATGTTTCGCCAATTCTTCACCTTCTTTCATGCCGACAAAAACCGTGTCTTTATAGTCTTGACGCAATGACTCCAATTGCGGCCCTGCGCCTACAACCATTTTTGTACCGGGCAAATCAAGATCAAGAAATGCTTTGATATTTTTTTCTATCGCTACACGCCCCACATATAAAAACAACGGGCGTGGTAAATCCTGAAACATCTTTTCACGCGGATGAAACAGCTTGGTGTCAATGCCGCGTGTCCAAGTCACAACATTCTTAAATCCTTGGTTACGCAATTCATCACGCAATGACTTGGTTGCCGTCATAATCGCCTGACTGGGACCATGAAACCACTTCATGATCAAGTTGGTATAGCGTGCCGGTATTTTGGTGCGCGCCTCAACATATTCCGGAAAGCGGGTATGAAATGCCGTGGTAAAAGGAATTTTATGCTTTACGCAAAATTTACGTGCAGCAATCCCCAAGGGTCCTTCTGTCGAAATATGAATGGCATCAGGCACATATTCACGAATGATCTGTGCCACTTTGCGGTTAGGAAAAAGAGACAGGCGGATTTCAGGATAGGACGGACATGGGATTGTTTTAAAATCCTGTGGTGTCACCATACAAATATTTATGCCTTGGCGTTCAAGATTTTCTTTAAGGGATTGATGCGTTCTAACAACGCCATTGATTTGCGGGAGCCACGCGTCGGTGACGATGAGGAGTCGCATGTTTCTGCCTCGTTTGATTTGGCCACATAAGAAGGCTGGCCCATCCAATAAATAATTTCCAATCGACCGTCCAAATGCTCAACCAAGGCCGAGCAACTTTCCACCCAATCGCCGTCATTGCAATAAAGGGTGCCGTCAATTTCTCTGATTTCAGGGTGGTGAATATGACCGCAAATGATGCCATCAACGTTACGTAACTTCGCCACATCGGCCAGTGCTGTTTCAAAATCTGCAATAAACTGCACAGCATTTTTGACTTTAAATTTTAAGTAAGCCGACAAGGACCAGTAGCCATACCCAAACTTGGTCCGCACCCAGTTGAAATAGTCGTTAATTTTGAGCGCGACCGCATAAGCCCCATCACCCAATACCGCCAACCACTTGGCATATTTGACCACAACGTCAAATTCATCCCCATGAATGACCAAAAACCGCCTGCCATCCACCGTTTCATGAATGATCTCGTCATGAACCTGAATATCACCGAAGTCATGTTCCACATAGGGGCGAACAAACGCATCGTGATTTCCCGGAATAAAGATGACATTTGTGCCTTTACGCGCTTTTCTTAAAAGCTTTTGCACCACATCATTATGAGCCTGCGGCCAATACCAGGACCGCTTCAAACGCCAACCATCAATGATATCACCGACGAGATATAGATGGTCAGATTCTGTCTCTTTTAGAAAATCCAGTAAAAAATCCGCTTTACATCCTGCGGTTCCCAAATGAATATCGGAAATGAATATCGATTTAAATCTTCTCGGATTTACGTTAGCATCCATTTCCTGCGCCACATTTTCCATTATCGCAATAAAACCGCATAAAAAGCGAAACAAACTAATGGCACCTTTCTACGCATGAAGGCTTGCAGCTTTATGACGTGATTTTGATTATTTTATTACAGCGAAGACTAAAAACATGAGTATTTCTGAACGCCGCCTCAAAGTAATCCATAACCCCGTCGCAGGCGGTCGCAGCCGCAAAAGACTGGCCATCGTCCTGAAAGCGCTTAAAAAGCACGCACAAAAAGTTAAGGTCAGTCCAACCAAATATGCCGGTCATGGTATCAAACGTGCTGATAAAGCCATTAACCGCAAAAACAACAAAAAACCTTATGACATTGTCTGCGCCGCTGGTGGGGACGGCACCATCGCCGAAGTCGCCAATGGCCTACGCGGTCACGACACGCCGCTTTTGGTCTTGCCTTTGGGCACCGCCAACGTCTTTGCCCGTGAATTGGGCTTAGGCACCTCCATGCGCAAAATCGCCGCCATTGTTGAAACGCTCAAACCCATGACCGTCTGGCCCGGCCTGATGGGTGAAAAACGCTTTATTATGATGGTGGGTGCGGGGATTGATTCCTTAGCCGTGGCCTCTTTGGAAACCAGCCTGAAACGACGCATTGGTGCGGCGGCTTATGTGGTTGCCGCCATCAAAGCCATCAAGCGCATGAAAGGTTTACACATGCGCGTCACCGTGGATGGTCAGACTTATGAAACCGCCAATGTGATCGTCACTCTTGGCCGTTTATATGGCGGTCCCTTCGTCATTTCCCCCAACGCTGATTTAAAAGATGCCAATTTTCACGTAATTATGATGAAGAAGGCCGGCTTTTGGGCAGCATTGCGTTATGGCATTGCCCTGTCGATGGGGCGGTTGCCTTACTTAAAAGACGTCACCATCACAACGGGGACAAACGTCAAAATTGAAAGTGAACAGGCCATCCCAGTCCAAGCCGATGGCGACTATGTGGGCATGTTACCGATTGAACTTAAAATCGATGATCAACCCTTAACGGTTCTCGCGCCAGTATCGAAATGAGGCACCGTCATCCACATCGCTTAATGTCTCGATAAAAGCAACCTTCTTACCTTTCAAGTTATCCAGACAATCTTGCAGTGTTTCCGGATGGGACCATCTGACATTTTTTTTATAAGGATTGGATAAAATCGGGTGACGTTTTAATCCAACCAACCAAAAACCCCCGTCATCAGCGGGGCCAAACACCGCATCATAATGACCTAACAGTTTAAAAGCTTTACGAATATGCGCTGCACGAATACCCGGCACATCCGTGCCCACCACCACAAAAGGACCTGATGGTAACGTAAAAGCCGGATGCCACATCCGTTGCCCCAAATCCCCGTCGCCTTGTTTCATATACTGATCAACGCGTGTATTTAAAAACTCCGGTTTCAATGCGTCTGGGCTATGGGATAGCCATGTCTTCCAGGGTCCCTTTGCCGTTAGGCTTTTCGGGACATCATGCACCATTTTGCGATAAAACCGCCAGGCTTCCACTTTGCCGATATCGCGTGCAAGGCGTGTTTTCACCCGTCCGATCCGGGGCTCTTTTGCAAAGATAACAAGATGGTTTTGCACGCTGTGGCCTAACTATAAAGTTTGACAATTTTGTGCGGAGATATTCCCAAGAAATAAAGCGCTAAACAAGTGATATTGCGCAAACTGCGGCGCACATATCCTTCTTTGCGATACCTGATAGCTGAAGTCACCGCGCGTGCCGCAAGGGGGGAGAGACGTTTTTTACCAATGCGGCGCACGATATCCACATCTTCCATCAAGGGGATATCACGAAAGCCCCCCACCTGCGTATAAAGTTCTCGATTAATCAGGAGACCCTGATCCCCATAGGGCAACCCCAGCAAGCGACAGCGCCAGGATACTATTTTTTCAAGACGCTTTGCGGGCTCATCCTCATCATCCAAGGCAAAGGTAAAATACCCTGCCCGCTCACCCATCGCTTGATTGGCAATGAAGGTGCTGACTTCCACACCCCATTCCGGTGGCAACAACGTATCGCTATGTAAAAACAGCAACCAATCCCCAATAGCTTCTTCCGCACCAGCTTTTAACTGTTGCCCGCGCCCCTTGCCCGTAACCACAAAACGCGCGCCCATGTCCATAGCAACATCACGGGTATCATCGCTTGAGCCTGCATCAACGACGATAATCTCACGCGCATAAGGGGGCGGCACTAAAGAGTCAATTGTGTGCTTTAAAGTATTTGCGCTGTTGTAGGTCGGGATAACAATGCTTAACATAGGGGACCTTTACTTTTGCACACGCTGACATTGAACCATACCAGAAGAGATTTAGTGTGATGTGAGCGAGAACACATGTGGACAAATTATGCCAGATTTTACTTTAGAAAACGAGCATCATGGTTTTATTTGCGGCGTGGATGAAGCCGGACGCGGCCCTTGGGCCGGGCCCGTCACCGCAGCGGCTGTTATATTCGATCAATCCCGCCTATCGCCACAACTGGCACAGGACTTAAATGATTCCAAAAAACTGTCCGCCAAAAAGCGCGAAGGATTATTCGATCAAATCAAGGCCGAAAGTATCTGGGCCGTTGGACAAGCCAATGTCGAAGAAATCGACGAACTAAACATTTTACAAGCCACCTTTCTGGCCATGCGTCGTGCCGTACAGGGATTATCCCAAAAACCCGATTATGTGTTGATAGACGGCAACAAAATGCCCCCTGATCTTGGCATCCCCGGCAACCCAGTCGTCAAAGGCGATGGACTTTCCTGTTCCATCGCCGCAGCGTCCATCATCGCCAAAGTCACACGCGACCATGAAATGGCCGCCCTTGCCCAAAAATATCCCGGTTATGGTTGGGAGAAAAACGCCGGCTACGGCGTGAAACTCCATCAAGAAGGTCTCGCCACCTTGGGCATCACGCCACATCACAGAAAAAGCTTCAAGCCGATTAAAAAGATTTTGGGGATTGAATAGACAAAAAGAAAGGCCCGCACGCAAGCGGACCTTTCCATTCATTTAATGCTCTTAGTGCCCGATAATCTGGCTCAAGAACTCTTGTGTGCGGGCTTCCTGCGGATTATTGAAGAACTCATGCGGTTCGTTTTCTTCAATAATTTGGCCCGCAGCCATAAAGATCACCCGGTCGGCGACTGTTTTGGCAAAGCCCATTTCGTGCGTTACACACAACATGGTCATGCCTTCTTCAGCCAACTGTACCATCGTATCCAGCACCTCTTTGATCATTTCAGGATCAAGGGCAGAGGTCGGTTCATCAAACAACATGATTTTGGGTTCCATGCACAAAGAGCGCGCAATCGCCACACGTTGTTGTTGACCACCGGAAAGCTGACCCGGATATTTATTGGCCTGTTCCGGAATTTTCACGCGCTCAAGATATGCCATGGCACGTTCTTCAGCTTGTTTGCGTGGTTCTTTACGGACCCACATCGGAGCCAGCACGCAGTTTTCCAAAATGGTCAAATGCGGGAACAGGTTGAAATGTTGGAAACACATGCCGACTTCACGACGCACCGCATCAATGTTTTTCAAGTCATTTGTCAGTTCCACACCATCAACGATGATCTGGCCCGTCTGGTGTTCTTCCAAGCGGTTGATACAACGGATCATGGTTGATTTACCGGAGCCCGAAGGCCCGCAAATCACAATCCGTTCCCCTTTATGAACATTCAGGTTGATGTCACGCAAAACGTGAAAATCACCATACCATTTGTTCATGCCGATCAATTTAATGACATAATCAGGGTCAACATCATGGTTGAGTTTATCGTGATTGGCGCGGAGTTCCGCTTCCGTCACGGTATCTGTAATAGCATCAGGATCTTTCGTCATCTTATCCTCTTAGCGTTTGTGTCCGGTGTGAAGTTTGCGCTCCAGTGCTTGGCTGTATTTGGACATGCCAAAACAGAAAACCCAGAAACAGAACGCTGCAAAAACATAGCCTTCCGCTGCCACACCCCGCCAAGCAGGGTCAACAATGGAGGATTGAACAGTCGCAAGAATGTCCAACAGGCCAATAATCAATACCAATGTGGTGTCTTTAAACAGGGCAATGAACGTATTCACAATGCCCGGAATAACCAGCTTTAACGCCTGAGGCAAAACGATAAGCCCCATAGAACGCCAATAGCCTAACCCCAACGCCGCAGCCGCTTCAACCTGCCCTTTCGGGATGGCTTGAAGACCGCCACGAATAACTTCCGCCATATAAGCGGATTGGAACATGGTAATCCCGATCAAAGCACGGAGCAGCTTTTGGAAGTCCCAGCCATCGGGCAGGAACAACGGCAACATAACCGATGCCATAAATAAGACCGAGATCAGCGGCACACCGCGCCACAGCTCAATAAAGGCCACACACACCATCCGTACCGTCGGCATTTCAGAGCGTCGTCCCAAGGCCAAGATCACTCCAAAGGGCAAAGCCGCCACAATCCCGACATAAGACAGGACCAACGTCAGCATCAAGCCACCCCATTGATGTGTTTCCACAGGGGGAAGACCAAGGACGCCACCAATCAACAACGTACCGACAATAAGCGGCAAAAGGGTCACACTGGCAACGCCAAGCCACATTTTATACGGAAATTTATCGAAGAACTGCGGGACAACCGCAATTGCCAATAACAGGAAGCTCAAATCAACCCGCCATCTTTCGGCTTCAGCATAGAAACCATAGATGAAGAAATTAAGTCGCACCTTAATAAAGACCCAGCAGGCCCCTGTTCCGGTACAAGCATCCACATTATCGCCGGCAAAGTTCGCGTCAAAGAAAGCCCAGCTAAATATTGGCGGAATAATATTCCACAATAAATAGATCGTCAAAAGAGACAGAATGGTGCTTAAGGGCGAGTTGAAAAGATTATCACGCACCCATGCAATCGGACCGGAGGTCGATACGGGTGGTGGCAGTGCTTCTTTTTCTACATATTTTCCCATCATCAACGCTCCTTCAATGCCATGGATTTATTGTACCAGTTCATAAAGAATGACAGAGTCAAACTGATCACCAGATACACACCCATCGTCATCGCCACAATCTCAACAGCCTGACCGGTTTGGTTCAAGGTCGTGCCCATGAAGACACTCACGATATCCGGATATCCGATCGCCGTTGCCAGAGAAGAGTTTTTGGCAAGGTTGAGATATTGGCTGGTCAATGGCGGGATCACAACGCGCATGGCTTGTGGAATAATAATCAGACGTAACGCGACAGAACGACGTATCCCCAAAGCCGCTGCTGCTTCTGTTTGCCCATGAGCAACAGATTGAATGCCCGCACGCACGATTTCGGCAATAAAGGATGCCGTATAGGTCGTCAGCGCCAACAACAAAGCAATCAATTCAGGAATGACACGTACACCGCCTTTAAAGTTAAAGCCTTTCAGTTCTGGCATTTCCCAAGTTAACGGGGCGCCAAGAATAAAATACGTAATTATAGGCAGACCGATTATCAGTCCGAGACTTGCATATAAAACCGGGAATTGTTGTCCGGTTGCTTCTTGACGTTTACGCGCCCATTTCACCATGAAAATGGAACCGATAATACCAAGAAAAAAGATAACAATGACCGCACCCAATCCATCACCCGCAATCGGAGCGGGGACATAGAGACCACGGTTATTGGCAAAAACAGCCGATGCAAAGTCAATACTTTGGCGCGGGCTGGGCAGGGGCTGCAAAACAGCAAAATACCAGAAAAAGATTTGCAGCAATAAAGGAATATTACGCAGCGTTTCTACGTAAACACTGGCGACCTTCGCGACCAGCCAGTTTTTAGAGAGACGGGCAATCCCGATGATAAAGCCTAAAATAGTTGCAAAGAAAATGCCGAGCCCGGCAACAAGGACCGTATTCAAAAGACCGACAACAAAGGTACGTCCATAAGTATCGTTCGAACTATACGGGATCAGGCTCATAAGAATTTCAAAGCCTGCCGGATTTTGTAAAAAGTCAAAACCCGTTGTAATGCCCCGGCTTTCCATATTGTGCAGGGTGTTTTGGAAAATAACCCACCCAAACCAGACAAGGAAAGCAATTAAGAGGGTCTGAAAGATATAACCGCGCACCTGCGGATCGTTCAAAGCCGAGGACTTACGTTTGGGCTCGGTGGCGATGTCTTTATTCGTCGACATGAGCACACTCCAAACTTAGTGATGAAAAGAAAAATGAGTGTGCCTCAAACGAAGTCGTCCCCGTAAAAAACACACTCATTTATTACCTAACAGATCATAAATCCGTCATAGCTCTTAGCGAAGCGGCGGTGCATATTGCAAGCCACCTTTTGTCCACAAAGCGTTCAAGCCACGTGAGATTTGCAACGGCGTTTTCGGACCAACGTTACGGTCAAACATTTCGCCATAGTTACCAACCTGTTTGATGGCTTCATAAGCCCAGTTCGCACCCAGCCCCAGTTTTGCACCAGCGTCCCCGCTTGTACCCAACAGGCGTTGTACGTTCGGGTTTTCGCTTTTCAGCATTGTGTCAACATTTGCAGATGTCACACCAAGTTCTTCAGCGTTGATTTGTGCAAACAATGTCCATTTAACAATGTTGAACCATGCATCGTCGCCTTGACGAACAAGCGGACCAAGCGGTTCTTTAGAAATAACTTCCGGCAGAACTTCAGCTTTGCTCGGATCGTCCAGTTTAGAACGAAGCGCATAAAGTTGTGATTGGTCAGATGTCAAGATGTCGCAACGACCAGAAGCGAAACCAGAAACCGTTTGATCAGATGTGTCATAGACAACCGGGCTGAATTTCATACCATTCAGTTTGAAGTAATCAGCAAGGTTCAATTCCGTTGTTGTACCAGCTTGGATACAAACAGATGCGCCATCAAGTTCCAAAGCAGACTTAACGCCCAATGCTTTTTGAACCATGAAGCCTTGACCATCATAATAGTTTACGCCCGTAAAGTTTACGCCCAAAGACGTATCACGTGTGTGTGTCCAAGTCGTGTTACGTGACAAAACGTCGATCTCACCGGATTGCAAAGCAGTGAAACGCTCTTTGGCAGTCAACGGTGTAAATTTAACTTTTTTCGCATCACCCAAGACAGCCGCTGCAATTGCGCGGCAGGTGTCTACGTCAAGTCCAGTCCAGTTACCTTTGTCATCCGGCAGTGAAAAGCCAGGAAGGCCAGTAGATACACCACACAGCAGTTCACCGCGCGCTTTCACGTCGTCAAGTGTACCAGCCATTGCTGCAGTCGCTGAAACGGCTGTAGCTACAAGCGCACCAGTCAGGACAGACATTCTTTTCTTCATTTTATAAATCTCCCGTAAATTGAAGAAGGACGAAAACCAAAGATCATTAGCAACCTTCGATATTCATATGTAGCACCAAAAAAATCCCTAACAGTTTTTAGAACATTTCATTCTTTGGCGTAAATTGTTCAAATTTAAACAAGTTCAAGACCTGCTTGTTGAATCATTTGTGCAAAAGAAACGAAAGGATAATTCCTTTTGCACATAGTTCAGCTTTACCGTTATTGAACTGAATGGCAAGACCAAATTAGCCAAAAAACCTAATTATTTGACCATTTGCTCAACATATCTGCGTAGTAGTGGGTATATATTTAGGCAAATGAATATAAAAAAGGCGTTATTGTGCGTTGCGACACAACAAATCGGTTATTTTTTGTGCGCTGCGTGCATAAAAAGTGACCAGTGGCAGAAAACCTCAATTTTTTTTATTTTTCTTGGATTTTTTGCCAATTTCATGCAAAAACGCCAAAGCACGTTTTACCTGACTGGAGAATCTAAAAACATGAGCGAAACCATTATTGGCGTCATCGGCGGTAGCGGCCTCTACGATATTGATGGCCTGGAAAATACACGTTGGGAAAAAATAGACTCTCCATTCGGCACGGTCTCAGATGAAATCTTTTTTGGCGAACTTGAAGGCGTCAAAATGCGATTTTTGCCCCGCCATGGCCGGGGGCACCGCATTTCCCCCAGTGAAGTCAATTACCGCGCCAATATCGATGCCCTTAAACGCACCGGCGTGACGGATATCATCTCGGTTTCGGCTTGCGGGTCCTTAAAAGAAGAATTACCACCGGGACATTTTGTTTTAGCCGATGATTATATTGACCGCACCTTTGCACGCGAAAAATCATTCTTCACTACAGGCTGCGTTGCCCATGTCGCCTTTGGCGAACCTGTTTCGCGCCGTCTGGTTGATTGTTTGGAAGAAGCCTTAAAAGAAGTCGGCATCGACTACACCCGTGGCGGCACATATTTATGTATGGAAGGTCCGCAATTTTCTACCAAAGCGGAATCAAACCTGTATCGCAGTTGGGGCTGTTCTGTCATTGGCATGACCAACATGCCCGAAGCAAAGCTCGCCCGCGAAGCTGAAATGGGGTATGCCACCGTTGCAATGGTTACCGATTTTGACTGCTGGCACGAAGGTCATGACGATGTCACCGTAGAACAAATCATCAAGGTTCTGCTCAGCAACGCCGATAAAGGCCGCGCCCTTGTGAAAGCCGCCGCCCCCAAAATCGCCGCCGCCCCACTGCCATGCCCAAGTGGGTGCCACACCGCCCTTGAATACGCCCTGATCACGGCACCAGAAGCACGCGACCCGGAACTTATCAAGAAACTGGATGCGGTCGCTGGCCGTGTGTTGCAGATGTAGGCCAATCTTATGCAAAAAACACTTATTTTATTCTTTGCGCTGCTTATGCCATGGACAGCCCATGCGATATCAACCCCTGAAACACCGCAAAAAGTCATATACGATGTTTTTGTCCAAAAAAACGGTGACTTTTTGATGCAAGATATTCTCTTTGATGCAGAAGGATTGGGAGAAACATTGAGACGAATAATCTGGCAACGCAAGGATGCCAGCCATTTTGTCCGCTTCAACTGTGAAATAAATCTCTCTACTAAAGAAAAATTACTTCTGCTTAAAGATTGGATTAACGCAAAATACATGACTGGTGCCATAAAGCATGCCAAATGCGACCTGACACCCCCCTCTCAGAAAGAACTTAAACTGCACTCCCCCACTCAAGCACGCATGGTCAAAAGAACTATTACAAAACAAGAACGACCTTTTGTTGGCAAATGGAAAGGTGAACGAAAAACCCCACTTGGTAAAATAGAATATGCTTGGGAGGTTGAACGTAAAAACGATGGTAGTTACAGCGCACACTTTTTCACCCCTTTAGAGAACGGTCAAAAAGACACAATCCAAAAAAGTAACGGCTTCTGGTGGATTGAAAAGGGTCTATACTATGAAGTACAAGATAATGGCATTCTAATGCCAGATATCTATCAATTTGATATTCAGGACCAAAAAATTTTTTATGATCAGCAATTCAATGCATACCAATTTACTGACTTCAGATACGAATAGGTCTCCTCATGAAAGTTAACGGCACACCCACACGCACGATCTGGCTGAATGACAATGGCTGGGCGGTTGATATTATTGATCAGACGAAACTGCCGCATGTATATGAAATCGTCACCATGAAAAACCTGCAGGATGCCTGTGTTGCGATTAAAGATATGCTGGTGCGTGGTGCGCCCTTGATCGGAGCAACAGCCGCTTACGGGATGGCATTAGCCCTGCACCATGATGCAAGTGATACCGGGTTTGAGAAAGCCTACAAAGATCTCTACGCCACCCGCCCGACTGCCGTTAACTTGCGGTGGGCGTTGGATGAAATGCGCGACAAAATCATGCCTTTGGCTGAATCCAATCGCGAAGCTGCCGCTTATAAACTGGCCGCACAAATCTGTGACGATGATGTGGCGCAAAATTCTGCCATTGGGGATCATGGTCTTAAGATCATTGCAGACATTTGGGCTCAAAAAGGCAAGACCGGTGTGGTTAACATTCTGACCCACTGTAATGCGGGATGGTTGGCGACGGTTGATTGGGGCACAGCCACCGCCCCCATGTATAAAGCCTTTGAAGCGGGTATCCCGATCCATGTCTGGGTTGATGAAACCCGCCCGCGTAACCAAGGGGCATCGTTAACAGCATGGGAATTAGGCAACCATGGTGTGCCGCACACGTTGATCGTTGACAATGCGGGTGGTCATTTGATGCAACATGGGGAAGTGGATCTGTGCATTGTCGGGACAGATCGCACCACCGCCAGCGGGGATGTCTGCAACAAGATCGGTACCTACCTCAAAGCACTGGCCGCCCACGATAATAATGTGCCGTTTTACGTTGGTCTGCCGTCACCCACCATCGACTGGACTGTGGATGATGGTGTCAAAGAAATTCCGATTGAACAGCGTGACCAGACAGAAGTCACTGAAATGACGGGTCGTTTAAAAGACGGCAGCGTTGCCACAGTTACCATCACACCTGAAGGCTGCACAGCCGGCAACTACGCTTTTGATGTGACACCACGTAAATACGTCACTGGCCTGATCACCGAACGCGGTATCGCCCCTGCATCAAAAGAAGGTTTGGCGGCGCTGTTTCCGGAAAAAGGCATAAGTTGATATGTCACTGCGCCAAGACGTCATCAATACGGCCCTTAAAATGAATGCTTTGGGGATCAACCAAGGTACCAGCGGTAACGTTTCAGCACGATCTGACAAAGGTTTTTTCATTACACCAAGCGGCATGGAATATGACGCCTTGGAAGCCCGTGACATTGTTGAAATGCAAATGGATGCCAGTTATCACGGACATTTAAAGCCGTCCAGTGAATGGCGTTTTCATCGTGATATCTATGCCGCGCGCACTGATGTCAACGCCATCATCCATACCCATTCCAAATATGCCACCACACTGGCCTGCTTGCGCAAAGAACTACCGCCCTTTCATTATATGATTGCAGTGGCTGGGGGTAAAACCGTGCGCTGCGCCCCGTACGTCACATTTGGCACACAGGAACTTTCAGATGTGGCCATCACCGCCTTACAAAACCGAAATGCCTGCCTGTTGGCCAACCACGGTATGATCGTTGCGGCGGAAAATTTAAAAAAAGCACTGGCCATCGCCCATGAAATAGAACTGCTGTGCGAACAATATCTCAACGCCCTACAAGTGGGGGAACCACATATTTTGTCAGATGCGGAAATGGACGAAGTGTTGGAAAAATTCAAAACCTACGGCAAGCAAGACAGCGTTGAAAAACCCTAACCAAAATCGGGTTGTGATCCTTAAAGCCATGGTTTTACGGGATATAAGAATACCCCAAACTGTGATCAGCGTAGAAGCGCTTTAACGGTGCGCACCAGTTCATCCGGGCGAAACGGTTTTTGTAAAATCGCATCAGCACCACATGACAAGGCCGCATCCAGCAAATCACCACCATCTTTATCCGGCCCACCACCGGAAATCGCCAGAATGGTAATATCCTGATTATCTGCAATCGCTTTATCAATCACAGATAATCCATCAATTTCCGGCATAAGGATATCTGTGATCAACAAATCATATGTTTCTTTTTTTAACATACTCAGAGCATCTTTTCCGCTTTCAGCACTTTGTACCTGAAAGCCAGCCTCGGCTAGGCTTGCGACCATCACCAAAAGTATACTCAGATCGTCATCGACGATTAACAGCTTTGCCAAGGGATTCTCCTAAGCGCCAAATTAAGGGTGAACTCTAATATAAAGTGTAAAAGTAAACAAATCAAAAAGACATAATAAGGTAGTCATTGCCTAACATGTTCGCATGCCATACATTATGAAAAACACAGACAAAAAGAGGCTACGGTGTCTAAAAATCAATATGACCATATTCGTGACATCATAAACAGCTTGCCCCATTGCAAAAAGATTGGCCTGCATGTCAGTGCCTTGGAACAAGGCCGTGGCAAAGTTGAATTGCAACCCAACCCGGCTTTTATTGGAAATGTTGAAAAAAACCTGATGCACAGCGCCATCGTCACGACCCTATTAGATACCCTATGCGGGGCAGTGGCCTCTTCAGCCTACGATGAAATCAAAACAGTTGCCACGCTAGACCTACGCTTGGACCACCTCAACCGATTACAAGGGGATAAGCCCCTTTTGGGCCGTGCAGAATGTTTTCATTATAATAATGATGTTGCCTATATCCGAGGTTGGGCATGGCAAGACAATGAAGAAAATCTGGTCGCCAAAGCAACGGGCTCTTTCATGAATAACGGCCCCTTTGCCCTGAAGGTGGAACAATGATGAAACCCCATAAACGCCTGTGTGCCCGCAACGATGAAGTTCCTTACGCCCAGATGGTCGGCATTGAACTCTTGGAAGATGACCAAGGCCTACTTTGCCTGTTGAAAGAGAATTACGACAATATCGGTAATGAAATTATTGGTGCCATCCATGGGGGAGTCATTGGCGGTTTTCTGGAACATGCCGCCTCGTTTCATTTGTTGGATGAATTGGGTGCAGAGGCAAGCCCTCCTAAAATCGTCAATCTATCCATTGATTATCTACGCCCTGCCTTGCACAAACCCACCTATGCACGTGGCATTGTTGTCAAACAAGGAAAACGCATTGCAAATGTCCGTGTTCATGCATGGCAAGAAGATGAAAATCGCCCTGTTGCCTGTGCACATGCACATTTCCTTATTGCGTAAATGGCAACCCAACCCCATCTTAATACTCAGCATCAACGAACAGGACATGGGCAACATGCAATATTCAGAAACAACCCGTATGGTCACCGTCAGCGTGGACCCAATCTTTCTTGAAGAAGAATCAGAACCTGAAAAAGGTGCTTATATGTGGGCCTATCATGTACGCATTGAAAATGAAGGCCACGAACCCGTACAACTGATTTCCCGTTATTGGAAAATCACCGACGGCCTTGGACGGACACAAGAAGTGCGTGGCGAAGGTGTTGTGGGCGATCAGCCCCTGTTGGAACCGGGTGAAATATATGAATATACAAGTGGCGTTCCATTACAAACTCCCAGCGGTTTTATGGGCGGCAGTTATGAAATGATCAGCGCCGTGGGCGAACGCATCAATGTCATTGTGCCAACATTTTCCCTTGATAGCCCGTTTCAAACCCATACGGTCAATTAGGTCCAAGCAACATCGTCCCTTAAAAATCTTTTCGATTTATCACTCTCTTAGCAAGAAATATGTTAGCTTTAGAAATATGATTTTATAGAAAACTGACAGTTTACGACACCTGCATATATGCGGCTCGTTGTTCATAACAGGATGATAGCACATGGCAAAAACGTCCAAGCCGAAGGCCCCCCATGCTGTCTTGGGGTGGTGTGAATGGGTAAAATTCCCGGAATTTGGAAATGTAAGGATAAAAGCTAAAACCGACACGGGCGCACAAACCTCGGCCTTACATGCATGGAAAATAAAGCCTTTTGAAAAAGAGGGGGAAAACTGGATTTCTTTTGAAATTCATCCCTTACAAAAAAGCCAAAAAGATAAAATACGCTGTGAAGCCAAGGTTACCGAAATCAAGGTCGTCAAAAGTTCTAACGGTCAAAAAGAAAACCGCTACACCATCACAACACATGTAATAATCGGCCCTTATGAATATCCTATTGACTTAACACTCACAAACCGCGATGAAATGGGTTACAGAATGCTAATTGGACGCGCCGCCATTGCGGGATGCTTCCTCGTTGACTGCGGGCATTCCTATATCCAAACGGGATAATACCCTAAACCATGACCAGCCTTTTCACGAGGAGACCTTTATGAAAATCCTTATGCTTGCAAGGAATCCCGATCTCTATTCGCATCAACGGATCAAGGAGGCAGCAGAGGTGCGCGGTCATGAACTCAATATTTATGATCCGCTTAAATGCTATATGGATATTGCATCCCACCGTCCGAAGCTATTTTTCGGCAACACAGAAATTAAAGGCTATGACGCGGTTATCCCCCGCATCGGTGCATCCGTCACTTTTTACGGTCTTGCCGTTTTGCGTCAATTAGAGGCTATGGGCGTTTATCCAGTCAATGAATCCGTTGCCATTGGTCGTTCCCGCGACAAACTGCGTTCCATGCAGTTGCTGGCGCGTGACGGTATCGGCTTGCCCGTAACCATCTTTGCTCATGACACGCGCATGACTGAAGAAGTCATTGAACGTGCTGGCGGTGCGCCCGTGGTGATCAAACTACTAGAAGGCACACAAGGCGTTGGCGTTGTCTTGGGTGAAACCCACAAAGCTGCCAAGTCTGTGATTGAAGCCTTCCGGGGTGCCAAAGTGAATATTCTGGTACAGGAATTCATCAAAGAAGCAGGCGCGACCGATATACGTGCCATCGTTATTGGTGGCAAGGTCGTTGCAGCCATGAAACGCACCGGTGCGGCCGATGATTTCCGTTCAAATCTGCACCGTGGCGGCAGCGCCAGCAAAATCAAAATCACCGCAGAAGAACGCAGCACCGCCATTCGTTCCGCCAAAACAATGGGCTTGAATGTCTGTGGCGTCGATATGCTGCGCTCCAACCACGGCCCAGTGGTGATGGAAGTCAATTCATCCCCCGGTCTTGAAGGTGTTGAAACGGCTACAAACCTTGATGTGGCAACTAAAATCATTGAATTTATCGAAAAAAACGCCAAAGCCGGGAAAACAAAAACCCGTGGTAAGGGTTAAACGACCATGCGCGCGCCCTTTGAAATAGGCGGCGTTACTATTCCCGCCGGGCAACGCAAGACGGTTGATATATCCGTCGGCACCTTTTCAAACCATATGCCCGCCAGCATTCCCGTGCGCGTCATACATGGGCGGCGCCCGGGACCCACTTTATTTATCAGTTCAGTCGTTCATGGCGATGAAATAATCGGCGTTGAAATTGTGCGGCGTTTACTGAACAGCCGATTACTCAATTACATGAAAGGCACCTTACTGTGCATTCCGGTGGTCAATACTTACGGTTTTATAAGCCATAGCCGCTATTTACCGGACAGACGGGACCTCAATCGCTCTTTCCCCGGTGCACAGGACGGCTCCCTCGCCGGGCAGTTGGCCCATGTCTTTATGCGCGAAATTGTAAAACGCAGCAACTATGGCATTGATCTACATTCTGCCGCCACCCATCGGGTGAACTTACCGCAAGTTCGTTTTCAAGATAACAGCCCGGAGCTTCTAGAACTCGCCCGCGCCTTTGGCGCCCCCGTTGCGCTTGAAGCCCCTTTACGGGAAAATTCCTTGCGTGAGGCTGCGGGTGAAGTTGGTGTTCAAGTCCTGCTCTATGAATCAGGGGAAGCATTGCGCTTTGATGAATATGCCGTGCGCATTGGATTGCGCGGTATTCTCAACGTCATGCATCATATCGGCATGATCTCAAAACGCAAAGCCTCTATCGGGGCTGCCAAATCGGTCCTGGCGCATAAAAGCAAATGGTGCCGTTCCCCTGTTGGCGGGATTTTCAGGGCCATGAAAACAATTGGAGACGTGGTCAACACAGGGGATTGCCTTGGCTATATCTCGGACCCCTTTGGGGAAATGGATGAACCTGTCACTGCCAACTTAGAAGGCGTGATTATCGGGCGCACCAATCTGCCCATCGTCAACCCCGGCGATGCCCTTTATCACATTGCCGCAATCAAGAAGATTCAACAAGCTGAAGAAAAACTCACTCAAATGGAGGTCGACATTGAAGCCGATCCCCTGTTTGATGAAGACGAGATCATTTAACCAGTGCTTTCTTGTTCAGAAAGCTAAGATACGTTATAGGTGTTTATACAATAAGCTAACGCGAGCATTACTTTGGTTGTATCAGACTACATATTGACCTTGACGGTTATCATTCTCCTTGCCCTGTCTTTTGGGGCGGGATGGTATTTTGCACGCCGTAAGTTTAGCCGCGCCCATCTACCTGAAGATAAAAAGTTAATCGATTTCATGATCGATTCCGTTGACCGTCTGCCTGATGGCGTTGCACGCTTTGATGCAGAAGAACGCCTCGTCTATTGCAATTCCACCTACCGCGACCTCAATGAAATCATTGCAGACTTATGTGTGCCCGGCACCTCATTTGAAACCTTAGCACGTGGCAAAGTCACCCGTGACTGGCAAGGTGGTGAAAAAGGCATGACACAAGAAGAATATATAGCCGAACGTGTCGCAACTTTTCGCGGGGGGCAACGAGAATGGCTTGAACAATATGAAGATGGCACGTGGGTATTGGCACGCGACCATCCCACGGATGACGGCGGGCGTGTCTGCCTGCGTCTTGATATTACCGAGCGTAAAAATGCTGAAGATCGTGTACGCCATTTGGCAAACCATGACCCCCTAACCGGATTACCCAGCTTAAACCTCGCTCAGGAAAACCTGCAAATCGCCATTAAAATGGCAGATCGTCACAAATGGCAATTTGCCGTGTTTTTCATTGATTTGGATGGCTTTAAATCCGTTAATGATTCTTTTGGTCATCAATGTGGTGATAAATTGCTTCAACAAGTCGCCAAGCGCCTCACCGGATGCCTACGCCAATCCGATACCGTTGCACGTATCGGCGGAGACGAATTTTTAGTGATCCTCAACGAAATAAAGTTGATAACCGATTGCGCAGACATCGCGAGCAAAATCATCTCCGAACTTTCCCGCCCCTTTATTGCCGAAGAAGGTATAGCGCAAATCGGTGCCAGCCTCGGCATTGCGATCTATCCAAAAGATGCACAAGATGCCAATGCTTTAATCAAAGCTGCCGACAAAACCATGTATGAAGTTAAATTCAGCAGTAAAAACGCCTATCGCTTTGCCGGGTAAAGCAAATTCCGGTCGATTTTTCCCAATGCATCCTCATATGCCAAAACCTGACATTTTCCCTTGCAATCCGTATAACTTGAGTCTATAACCCGCTACCTCGTCGCTACATATTTCGTTAGCGGCGCTTATTTTGTTAAAGGCATTGAATAGTGATGACCATGGCTAAGGCATGCCTAGGCATCGGGTTCAATGTAAATATTTAAAGGATAATGAAATGCCTAAAATGAAAACAAAATCAGGTGCTAAGAAGCGCTTCAAAATCACTGCTACCGGCAAGGTACGTGGTGCATACGCTTTTAAATCTCACAACCTGCGCAAACGTTCAAATAAAATGAAACGTCAAGCGCGTGGTAGTTTCGTTTTGTCTGCAGCTGATGCACGCATGGCTAAATCCATGCTGCCTTACGCTTAATTACAGTCGCACAGAAATATAGAGGTTTAATACAATGCGTTCAGCTCCTTCAGTCGCATCTCGCGCTCGTCGCAAGAAAATCATCAAACAAGCCAAAGGGTATCGCGGCCGTAATAAAAACGTCCTTCGCGTCTCTATGGAGAAGGTCGACAAAGGCCTTCAGTATCAATACCGTGACCGTCGCAATAAAAAGCGTAACTTCCGTTCGCTTTGGATCCAACGTATCAACGCTGGTACGCGCCAATACGGTGTTTCTTACTCACAATTCATCAACGGCCTGAAACTGGCTGGCATCGAATTGGACCGTAAAGTCCTTGCCGATCTCGCCGTTCGTGAAGCCGAAGCGTTTAAATCATTGGTAGAACAGGCTCAGGCCGCTCTAGCCAAGTAAGTACGCTTTTGTAGGGCTTGCTCTACATAAAAAATCTTGGAAAAGAGGACTGAAGTCTTTATGACTTTAGTCCTCTTTTTGCTTGTTCACACATTTCCATTTAGGAACGGATTAATGGAAAACCTAGACCAGATTAAAGAAGAAGTCTTAAGCGCTGTTGCCGCTGCCACAGACTCTAAAGCCCTCGACGATATTCGTGTCAATGCACTCGGCAAAAAAGGCACCATCACCTCCATGATGAAAAACATGGGAGCTTTGAGCCCGGAAGAACGTAAAGAAACCGGACAAAAGCTCAACCTCGTCAAAGGGGAAGTTGCCCAAGCCATCGAAGCGCGCAAAACAGAATTGGCGGACGCTGAACTGAACGCCCGTTTGATGGCGGAAAAAATCGATGTGACGCTCTCGACCCGCCCTGAAATGACAGGCACGGTCCACCCGGTCAGCCAAACTATTGATGAAGCCATCGCTATTTTTGGTGAAATGGGTTTCACCGTTGCCGAAGGGCCAAATATTGAAGATGACTGGCGCAACTTTGGGGCCTTGAACATCGGACCGGAGCACCCCGCCCGCCAAGACCACGACACCTTCTATCTGCCGCGTGAACAAGACGGCAACCGCATGGTGTTGCGGACCCATACATCTCCTGTACAAATCCGTTCAATGCAGGAAAAGGGCGCGCCGTTGCGTATCATCTGTCCCGGTCGCACATACCGTTGTGACTATGATGCCACCCACACCCCGATGTTCCATCAGATCGAAGGTCTGGTGATTGACGAAAAAACCCATTTTGGCCACCTTAAAGGCTGCTTGATTGATTTCTGTCGCGCCTATTTTGGTGTGGACGAATTGCCCGTTCGCTTTCGTCCCAGCTATTTCCCCTTTACAGAACCGAGTGCGGAAGTGGATATCGGCTGCACACGCGAAGGCGGCGAATTTAAAATCGGTGCCGGTGACGACTGGCTGGAAATTCTCGGTTGCGGCATGGTACATCCCAAAGTATTGGAAAACTGCGGCATCGATTCCACCAAATACCAAGGCTTTGCCTTCGGCATGGGGATCGAACGGATTGCCATGTTGAAATATGGCATTCCCGATTTACGCACATTCTATGAATCAGATTTACGTTGGCTGCGTCACTATGGCTTTAAAGCTCTGGATGTGCCGTCTATGGTAGGGGGGCTGACCCGATGAAATTCACATTCAACTGGCTATTAGAACATCTCGACACCGACAAAAGCTGTGAAGAGATCGTTGAAAAACTCTCCATGATCGGCCTTGAAGTCGAAGGC
>JABXIC010000034.1 GCA_013373265.1 Methylocystaceae bacterium
ATGTTCCATTGCAACGGCTGGTGCTTCCCCTGGACCATGGCAGCCAAGGCCGGCACCAACATTTGCCTGCGCCGCGTGAATGCCAAAAACATTTATGCTGCCATTGATCAACATAAAGTTACCAACTTCTGCGGCGCCCCGATTGTTCTGTCTTTTGTCATCAATGCCACAGAAGAAGAAAAGAAACCTTTCGATCATAAATGCTCCATCATGACAGCCGCTGCACCACCGCCTGCATCCGTCTTAAAAGCGATTCAAGATGAAGGCTTTGACGTCACCCATGCCTATGGCTTGACCGAAACTTACGGCCCGGCCGTCTTCTGCGCATGGAAAGAAGAATGGAATGACTTGCCGATTGAACGTCAAGCCTTTCAAAAGTCCCGCCAAGGGGTACGATACACCGTTGAAGAAGGCTTGATGATCGCCGACACAGACACCACTGAAGAACTCCCTTGGGATGGTGAAACCATGGGTGAAGTCTGCTTCCGTGGTAACATCGTTATGAAAGGCTACCTCAAGAACCCATCAGCCACTGACGATGCCTTTAGAGGGGGCTGGTTCCATTCCGGTGATCTGGGCGTTAAACACAGCGATGGATATATCCAGTTGAAAGACCGTTCCAAAGACATCATCATTTCAGGGGGGGAAAACATCTCTTCTATCGAAGTGGAAGATACACTCTATCGTCACCCCGCCGTTTCTGCCGTCGCCGTGGTCGCCAAGCCCGATGAAAAATGGGGCGAGACACCTTGCGCCTTTATCGAACTTAAACCGACCGCGCAAGATGTGACAGAAGAAGATATTATCAAACATTGCCGCGATAATATGGCGCACTTTAAATGCCCAAGAACAGTGGTCTTCCAAGATCTGCCCAAAACATCAACGGGCAAAATTCAGAAGTTTGTCCTGCGTGATGAGTTAAGAAAAAAAGCCAAAGAGTTGTAAAAGAAAAAAAATACTAAAGCCCTGTTTTCTAAACAGGGCTTTTTTTATGTTTGAACTTGTAAAGCGCAAAAAGCAGACATATTTTAAGATAATGAAACATTTGTATTTTTTCATTATTGCATTAGTTCTTGTCTTTACTGCCTTATGCACAACTGTACGTGCAAATGACACTAAAGAAATAATGATTGTTGTCCCCTACATTAAAAATCTATTGGAAAAAAACTCTAATTCCAAATGGCAAGGGGCCCTACTTGGCACATTCAAGGAAATTGAACAAAAAACTGGCTTAAAAATAAAATTTAAAGTTCTTCCTTTTGCCCGTGCCGTTGCCATGACCGAAAATGATGAAGCAGATTTAGGCATTTTCATTGAAAGCCCCATACGAAGCAAACTTGCTGTACCCTTAGCTGAAATATCAAAAGTCTATTTCGTTGTCGCATCCTTAAAAAAGACAGATATTTCAAGCATCAACGACCTAAAAGGTAAAGTGGTTGCCACCGCCTCACAAAGTATAGGCGATACATTTATCGACAAACTTCCCCATCGCAAAACTTTACATTTCAATTCCCATGGCGACCTGATCAAGCCTTTACTCAGCGGCAAAGTTGATGCGATTTTCACACCCGATTTTCGATTGGTTGAGATGATGGAAAAAGAAAATTTGAGTTATGACATCCTCTCCAAGCCGATCAAACTCTCCGAACGAAGGTTGATGTTGTACGGTTCGCATAAATTTGTTGAAAACTCACCAAACGTCTCAAAAATCAAAGCCTTACATAAGCTCTATCTCAGAGGATTTGGCTCTGACCACCTATACGCCCAATACAAATAAAAAAGGCCCCGCTCTTTCAAACGGGACCTGATTTTTATACAAAAATTCACTTTTTAATAAAGTCGGCAAGTTTGCGGTCCGCACCATGAATGTGGGAATTCCACCAACTGCCCAACAGACTGATCAATTCCAAGCCACGTTTTTTACGACCAGCTTTAAATTCTTCATGGAAAGCATGTACTTTTACCATGAAATTCGCATGTTCTTTCTTATGTTCTTCCAAATCAGGATAACCAACTTTAGCCATATAGGCTTCTTCTTGTTGGAAGTGGGTATGACAGTGCGCTTTAAGACGTTGATAGATATCTTCTGTCAAACCTGTTCCCGATGTTGATTTAAGATCACGATACAACTCATTGATCAAATCCAACATTTTATGATGGTCTTCATCAATATGATGATCGCCCATGGTCAAACTGTCATCCCAAACAACCAAAGCCGCATTTTGCGGGTCTTCTGATTGTACCTGTTGCAGGAAGATGGCCACGCGGTCTTTCAAGTTGTTGGTTTCTTTTTCCAAATCATTTGAGGCAGCGCTGATTTCTTGCGCCGCGGCATTAGAACTTTCCGCCGCAGTTCTCACCATTCCGATTGAAGATGATACACTTTGGGTCCCTGTGGCAGCTTCTTCCACATTGCGCGCGATTTCCTGTGTCGCCGCCCCTTGTTCTTCCACCGCAGCAGAAATAGAAGATGAAATTTCACTAACTTCGCGAATAACTTTCGACACCCCCTGAATAGCCGAGACGGAATCTTGCGTAGAAAGTTGAACCTGATTGATCTGAGAAACAATTTCTTCCGTTGCCTTAGAGGTTTGGTTCGCAAGGTTTTTCACTTCACTGGCAACCACGGCAAAGCCTTTACCCGCTTCACCAGCGCGCGCGGCCTCAATCGTGGCATTTAAAGCCAACAGGTTTGTTTGATCAGCAATGTCATTAATGAGAGCAACAATTTCATCAATGCGCCGAACATTATCTTCCAAGATCAAAATCTTTTGCGAAGTTTCCTCTGCCTCGTTGACAGCCCGGCCAGACACTTCATTAGCTTGAGAGACCTGACGGTTGATTTCAACGATGGAACTGGATAACTCTTCTGCAGCAGACGCGACAGTTTCCACATTCGCACTGGCTTGTTCCGCCGCCGCAGCAACCGTTGATGCTTGCGACAATGTTTCATTGGAACTGTCAGAAACTTTTAATGACGTACCACGCATAACACTGTCAGCTTGCGTTAAATTGCTCAAAACAGTCACGATCGTCATTTCGAAATCGCGAATAAGTTTTTCCACCTCTTTAGCGCGGGCTTCTTTTGCAGCCTGTTCTTTTTGCTGCTCTTTTTGCAGTTCATCCGCTTTGATCATATTGTTCTTGAAGACCACAACAGCTGAGGCCATCTGACCAATTTCATCTTTTTGACCTTCACCGGGGATATCCACGCTAAAGTCACCATCTGCTAACACTAGCATGCTTCTTGTCATGGCACCAATCGGTCCTACGATGCTACGACCAATTAAAAGCAAAAGAACAATCAACACCCCACCTGAAACCATGCCTGCCAATGGTACTTTAAAAAGCAGAGCGTCCACCGAGCCATCTGATGTCGCAATATCATTTTTAAGTTCTTCTTCAACAGATTTAGCATAGGCACTGAGATTTTTGTCCATGTCTTCACCAGCGACATCCACAATGTCATCGAATTTGGAAAACTCTTCATCTGCAGCCTTGGTTTCAATCAATTTTTTCAAGACAACCGTGACGCCACGATCCAAATCAGCAATGTGACCTTTAATGCTTTTTGCAAGATTTGCTTCATGCTCATTGTCAGCAATTTCAGATAATTTCGCCTGATTATCCGATAAAAGCTTCAAGGCCGCTTTTATACCCGCCATCCGTTCCGGTGCAATTTCACCAGCATCCTTATCAACAATAGAATCCATCGCCCCCAACAAAACCGTTAATCCGGCACGGCGCATATCATTGACCAATCTGATCTGTTCTTGACGGGCTTGTGAGGCATGGGTTGCACTATCAACACTTTGCCCTGCTGTAATCGCCACAATGGACAGCACACACAATGCAATAACAGAAACAACGGCAACGCCGATCATTTTGCCCTTAATCGTGAGATTCATTTAATTCCTACCTAAAATTATTTTTGCCTGTATTTATCGAACCATATTTCAACGAAACACGATATTTCACTTCCTATTTCTGCATAAACTTTTTGCATAAAAGACAATGTCAAGCGACGTAAATATTACAAAAATAACATTTTGCAATGCAAAATAAAAAAGATGCCTCAAAAAACATGAGACATCTTTCTTTTACTCACAGATTAAACTGTAAATCTTCTGACCTGAGTAAGTCAGGGGTTTCGATTCGTTATCTTTAGGGTAATGGAATTTAATGAGGTGCCAGCGTTTTGATTTCGTCTTTGACTTTTAATTTCTGGCGTTTGAGATCATGGATGATCCTATCGTCGGGATGAGGTCTTATTTCTTCTGCTGAAATTTTGTTTTCCAACTCAGCGTGCTTAAATTTAAGAGATTCAATACGATCATGAACGCTCATTGCGGACAACCTCCTAATGACTATTTTAAGAAGCTTTTATGATACACATATTTCAATCTCAACACCAGCATTGCCTATGCTGCAAGCGCGAAAAACATCGTTTTTTTTGCCCTAATCCCCCATACAAATCCCGAGACCACGTGCGGTTTGCATCATCGTCCCGGTCACATCAATATTGTTATAGCGTGTGATGACATCTTCCAAGGCAACATCCACCACCTCACGGTGTTGCCAAGCCACCATGCGATTGGTTTTTCCTTGTGCCATTAAATCGACAGCCCTGACACCAAAAGCAGAGGCAATAACACGATCACGCATGGCCGGTGTCCCGCCGCGCTGAACGTGCCCCAGCACCGTCACACGAGTATCCGCCCCCGTATGTTGTGAAATTTGTTCCCCCACAATATGGCCAACGCCGCCATAGGTCATTTTACCATCTTCATTGGGGCGCATAACCAATTGGCCATCACTTGTTTTAATCGCTTCAGAACATACGATCAGCGCATGGGTGCGCTTTTCTTCCTGATATATTTGGTGAATTTTTTCAGCGACCTTTTCCATATCATAGGGAATTTCTGGTATCAAAATCACATCTGCACCACCCGCAATCCCGGCATGCAAAGCAATATGCCCGGCATCACGGCCCATGACTTCCAACACCATAATACGATGATGACTGGCTGCCGTTGGCTGCAAACGGTCCAACGCATCCACCGCAACATTAACAGCCGTTGTAAAACCGATGGTAAATTCGGTAAAGGCCACATCGTTATCAATGGTCTTGGGAATGCCGATAAAAGGGATATCACCCAACTCACACAGCTTATTTAGAATCTTCATGGAACCGTCACCACCGATTCCAATCAAGCCTTCCAAATTCAAGGAACGAAATCCTTCGACAAATTCCATCGAGCGATCTTTCACGCTGCCGTCTTTCATGGGGTAAGCAAACGGGTCCCCTTTATTTGTTGTTCCCAAAAAGGTCCCGCCTTGGCGTAAAAGCGTGCCATCGAAAGCCCGTGTATCAAGGACTTCTGCATCAATGGGGGAAGAGATCAAGCCCAACGTACCGTTTTTTATACCCACGACTTCCCAGTCATACCCATCAATAGCACGCCGCGCGACAGCGCGAATTGCGGCGTTCAATCCGGCGCAGTCCCCGCCGCTCGTCAGTATACCGATACGTTTTTTAGCCATGTCGTTGCCTTTTTTGTTATTCAATTCTAGGAATATGGTAGTATAAAAGCCTAAGTTTTTTATAGTACAATAACAAGTCGGGAACAAAATGTCTAAAACCCGTGATTTGCATGTAAGACTTGCAACACTTCAGACAGAACACCGCGATCTGGACGATGTTATCGAAAGATTGATAGAATCACCGCCTTTTGACCAACTGCAATTGCAACGGCTGAAAAAACGTAAATTGGTTCTAAAAGATCAGATTGCCAAACTTGAAGGCATCCTGCTTCCTGACATCATAGCCTGACAAAATTCTTATGCAGGTCTTCATCTGCTGCTGTCAGAATATTGACAACCTCTTCTTCTGGATGGATTGCATGAAGACCATAGGAAATCTCCAAGTCTATAATGCGCCCGTCATGCATGATAGGGCCGTGCTCAACGATTTCCTTTAAATGGATAATTTTTTCTTTGGCATTTTTCTCATCGCTTAAGGATAGGATGATCCCAAAACCATCGCCACCCAATGTGCCAATGATATCAATTTCGCGCAGATGGTCCTTTAAAATATGTGCCGTCGCTTTGAGTACCGCTTCAAAGGCCAACAAACCGTATCGTGCCTTTATTTCAACAATGTTCCAAATTTGAAAATAGGCAAAAGTACTCGGACTTTGTGTATGGGCAACATGGCCAACCGCAATCGCCATCTCTCGCAAAAGCGCATGATGGGTCATAACAGGTAAGTCAAGATGGTTATCCACATGTGATGACAGTTTATGTTCCAAGCTTTGCACAATCGACAATTCTTCATGCAACTGGTCAATTTTCTCCATCAATGAAATGATGGCATCAATTACCGCCGGTGTCAGCTCATCTTGCGGAATATTCATAAAGCTGGTTACGTCATGGACACTACGCTTTTCAACCGGAAAACCCCGGTTTGCGGAAAATCTCTCCTCCCCTTTGCTATGACTAAAAAACTGTCCACTGTTGTCACGTTTTTTCTTCGCATAAGGCTGAACAGCTTCTGTCGGTTTAATATCATCTATCGGCATGTCGGCCTCTCTGATTGCCCGTTATTCACTATATAATACACTGAAATGGTTCATTTTTCCTAAAAACCTTGCGATTTGCTTTTTCCTCCATATAATACGCCCCTTTTTCAAGGCTCGAGCGAGGAAATGACAATGGATAGTGCAGCACCTTGTGTCGGTATTATCATGGGCAGCCAATCAGATTGGCCGACCATGAAACTGGCCGCTAAAATGCTGGAAGAAATGGGTGTCAGTTATGAAAAACGCATCGTTTCTGCCCATCGCACGCCACAACGTCTTTATGAGTATGCCACCAACGCCAAAGCGCGTGGTCTACAGGTCATTATCGCTGGTGCCGGTGGTGCAGCACACTTGCCCGGTATGGCAGCTTCCATGACGCCCCTACCCGTCCTTGGCGTACCCATCCAAAGCCGTGCTTTAAAAGGCATGGACAGCTTGCTTTCGATTGCCCAAATGCCCGGTGGCGTTCCTGTCGGGACCTTGGCAATCGGTGATGCCGGAGCGAAAAACGCCGGGATATTGGCAGCCAGCATCATTGCCCTGCAAGATGAAAGCGTGGCTGCAAAGCTTGATGACTTCCGCGCACAGCAAACGGCGGGTGTGGCAGAAATCCCTGTAGATGAAGCTTAAAACAATGAATAAGACGACCCTTTTGCCCCCGGGCAGCACAATCGGCATTATTGGCAATGGTCAGTTGGGACGCATGACCGCTTTAGCGGCTGCACGCCTTGGCTATATGTGTCATGTCTATGGCCCCGACACCGACAGCCCTGCCGAACAAGTCGCACTGAAAGCCACTGTCGCTGCTTATGACGATCATGACGCCCTTGTGGCTTTTGCCGATGCGGTTGATGTGGTCACCTTCGAATTTGAGAACATTCCCTATGAAAGCGTCCAATTGCTGACACAGCATGTGGAAGTCCGACCGGGTTGGAATTGTCTGCAAATATCCCAAGATCGGTTGATCGAAAAAACATTCATCAATGACTGCGGTATTGAAACAGCCCCCTTTAAAGGGGTCAATTCATTGGCAGAACTTGAAGAAGCCGTTGATGCCTTGGGACGTCCCTGCATTTTAAAAACCACCCGCATGGGATATGATGGTAAGGGGCAAGCCCTGATCCGTCCGGAAACAGAATTGCACGTTGCTTATGAAAGCATGTCCAACGCCCCCAGTGTGCTTGAAGGCTTTGTCGATTTCCAACGTGAAATTTCCGTCATTGTCGCGCGCAGCGCCTGCGGTCAATGGACGGCCTTTGAACCGGCAGAAAATGTTCATGTAGATGGTATTCTGGATACATCAACCGTACCGGCAAATGTACCTGATGGTATTGTTGAAGAAGCTGTGCGCATTGCCGTTACATTGGCTGAAAAAATGGAAATCGTCGGCCTGTTGGCGGTTGAAATGTTCCACACCAAAGATGATCGCTTGATCGTCAATGAAGTCGCCCCGCGTCCGCATAACTCAGGTCACTGGACGCAAGACGCCTGCTATTCAGACCAGTTTGAACAGTTTGTTCGTGCCGTCTGTGGCTTGCCGCTGGGCTCGGTTGAACGACGCAACGATCTGGTCATGAAAAACCTGATCGGTTTTGATGTGGAAAAATGGCCCGATTATCTTAACGAGCCAAATGCAAAGCTGCATCTCTATGGGAAAGCCTCTACCCGTCGTGGACGTAAAATGGGTCACGTAAACCTGGTTTATCCCCTTGGTGAATTACTGAAAGAGTAGCCTCACTCTTTCCGCTCGATCCAAAGCATCAACAAAAACCCTGCAATGGACAAGCCTGTAAAACCGGCAAACATCGGCAGCAAGGTTTGGTCATAAAAATGCCCGATCAATGTCCCGACAGACATGGAAATTAAAGTCGTGCCTGAACCAATGACGGAGGAAGCCACACCTGCAATATGCCCCATCGGTTCCATCGCCAAGGCATTAGCATTACCGAACAGAATGCCCATGAAAAAGAAGACAATAATCATAACCGCAAAAAACAGAACAAATGGCGGGTGGCCTTCGTTGTTTAAAATAAACAACAAAAATAATCCCGATGTCGCAATCATAAAGCCAAGAGACACCTGCATCAAAGAACGCATGCCATATTTTATAACAAGCTTCCCATTCACCAAAGACGCCGCCCCAATTGCCAAGGCCAAAACGGCGAAATAAGCGGGGAAAAGCTCATCAATCGCGTAAATGTCCAGATACATCAACTTGGCGACATTTAAATATGAAATGAGGCAGGCAAAAGCCAAACCCGCAACCGCCATATATCCGGCAGAACGGCGATGACACAAAGCTTCTTTCGCTCCTTGCAAAACAGGCATCAGGCTAAAGGGACGGCGCTTACTTGCCGGCAAAGTTTCCGGTTGACGCCATGCCATCCATAGTGTCGCGACCAAAGCTTGCGCCACAAACATAAAAAAGATGCTTTCCCAAGTGCTATACATCAACATCAAAGCCCCCAACGCAGGCGCAACGGCGGGCATCAAAACAAAAACAGAAATAACAAAAGACATAATACGGGCCATTTCGCGTCCGCCATATTGGTCACGGACCAACGCAATGGTAATGGTGCGCGGTGCCGCCACGCCAAAACCTTGCAACAGACGCCCGAGTAGCATCATATCGTAGCTTGGTGCAAAGGCAGACAACAAGGCCCCCGAAATATAAACACAGATGCCCGCATAGATCCCTGGCTTTCGCCCAATACTGTCCGACAGTGGCCCGAAAAAAAGCTGCCCCAGTGCCAAGCCCAAAAACAACGCACCGATCAGCCATTGCAATTCACTGATATCCGTCACGTTATAAGAAGCACCAATGGCTGTGAAAGCTGGCAAAATGGCATCAATTGCCATAGCCACCATCGACATCAAAATTGCCATCAAGATGATAAACTCACCCGTATGTTGGCTTCTTGCAGACTTCGTATTTTCCATGTTTTTCATCAATTCTTTAGGTAAGGATTGCTTACCTATATACGATTTTACGCTTTGGTAAAGTGAAGAATCTCACTTACAGGCGAAAAACATCCTTACCCTATCTACGACAGGTATAAAGTTAAATCGCTTTTATCTGTACTGTATCTAGCCGTTTATCTTTGCATTAAACCGCTTTTAAGGGTGCGACCTGTCAATTTACCGACAAATTCTTCTACATTTGAAAACAATTTTTTGCGTGTTTTCACCGCATTGATCACATCAATCAGACGACGACGATAAAACAGGATTGTTTCTTCAAACCCTTCTGAATCATCGCTCAACCAATACACCATCGTCGCGCTATAAACAGCCGCCAAAGAAGCCCGCTTGGTATAGTAGTTAAAATCAACGGATTCATCACCACAGGCCCACCACATTTCATCGACCGCTTTCCAAACAGTTTGTACCCCTTGCGGGGCATTGCTCGGTAAGGCGTAATAGCTCATGGCTTTGCGCACGGCTTCACGATACGGCCCTTCAATTTCAAGGCGGATACGCATGGCTTTTTCCAGACACAACCCCACACTGACATTTTCCAGGTCTTCTTCTTCAAGACGCTTTGACATCTCGCGGTTTATGTAATCAGCAAAATGGGCAAGGACATCCCCGATCCCATAAGGAAAGGCACGCACCGCCATCGCCGCGTCATAGCCGGCATCAATTGCCCCGGATTCCACCGCACCATCGGTCCAGCCATCAAAGATGACGTTGGGTAGTGTGGCGAGCAGAATTTCGTCTTTGACCTTGATATCTTGCATGGGATTATTCTTTCACTTCCTTTTGCATGTCTTCAACATACCCGAATGTCTTTAAGTCGTCCATGCGCATTGGATATAAAACACCGTCCAGATGATCACATTCATGTTGTACCACACGGGCATGAAAGCCTGAGGCTTCACGTTCAAACGGTTTACCGTCCAGACCCAAGGCGCTATATTTAATGTGCGTATAACGCGCGACCTTGCCAATCATCCCCGGTAAGGACAAACAGCCTTCAAACGCGGTGTTCATTTCTTCACCAATGGGTTCAATCACCGGATTGATCAAAACAGTCAGCGGCACACTGCCTGCGCCATCTTCCCCGTCACTGCGTCCACGCGGAACATGAAAGACCACCACGCGTAAACCCACATGCACCTGTGGCGCGGCCAAGCCAACACCGGGCGCATCATACATCGTTTCCACCATATCTTCGACCAGACAGTGGATTTCCGGGCTTGTGGGGTCTTCAACCGATTGTGCTTTTTGCATCAATACCGGATGCCCCATACGAGCGATCTTTAAAATAGACATGAAAGGGTATATAATGGCTTTTTCCAACCAATTCCATATGAATCCACTTGATGAAGTAAGATTCATATGCTATGGACCCGCTTCCTTTTTCTATGAGAGGAAAAGGACGGGCAAAAGCCCATTGTTATTTTTATAAGGAGGCCCTGACCATCGTACAGGTAGTAGTTCGCGACAATAATGTCGACCAGGCACTGAAAGCACTTAAAAAGAAAATGCAACGCGAAGGCGTTTTCCGTGAAATGAAACTTCGTCGCCATTTTGAAAAACCGTCTGAGAAAAAAGCCCGTGAAGACGCAGAAGCTGTACGTCGTGCACGTAAGCTGGAGCGCAAACGCATCGAGCGTGAAGGCTTCTAGACACCCTTCCCTCTTTTGGGAATGCCGTGTTTTTTAAAGACCAAATTTTTCTACAAACAATCTGCATGCCTGATGGATTGTTTGATACATACTACTTGAAAGGTGGTGAGTGGGCGTTTGTGATTCATAATTCGAATCGCACCTCATATACCCGAAAAAAGGGCGGAGCGCTTTAAATAGCGGCTCCGCCCTTTTTATTTCATCAAGTTACTTGATTATTTTTCAAGCCAGGGCTTGTAAGCCTGATCTGTATATAAAATATGGGACAAAAGCCAATCACGTAAAAAAACATGCAGGTTACGTCCCACCGCAGCCACATCGCCACGCCCTTCTTTAAAGCTTTCTTTCGCCGTGACCAGCCATTCTCGGAATTCGTCATGTTGACGCAAGTGCGCATCCAGATCGTCATATCCGACACTTTTTAAAATTTCTTCTTCGTCATGGAAGTGTTCCCGCACATACATATCCAGCTTTTCAAAAGTTACGGACATGGCGCTTGCATCCAAATCATTATCTTCCAATCGATCAATCAACGCGAAAAGCTGCTGATGCTGGCGATCAATGCCACCGTCACCGACACTATATTCGTCTTTCCATTCTAAACGGCTCATGACGCCTTCCTTCCAACCTTGATTGCAAGAAAACTATAACAAAAAACTTTTTACGCAGACTTGACCCGGCGCAAGCCGTTACATGGCGGCAAATATGTCCTGCATGCTGACCACCTCGCAATAAGTGCCCTCTAAAATCGCCAAAGACATATCGTGGACGTCTTGTGCGCTCCATTGACCGACTGGGGTCGCACTACAAGCATCACGCATCAGGAAGGTTTCAAACCCCAGCGCACTGGCATGGCGGACTGTTGCTTCAACAGAATATTGCGTGGTGACACCACAGACCAACAGTTTTTCAGCCCCTTCCATGCGCAACATGGACCCAAGCCCCGTATTAATGAAGGCGCAGTCGACTTCTTTTTCAATCAACATCTCACCGGGAAAGGGCTTCGCTTCTTCTTTAAAGGCATTGCCCTCAGCTTCTGCATAATAGGCTGAATCCGCATCTTTGCTGTTATGTTTGACATGAAAAACTGGCCAACCACGCGCGCGCCAGATCGACAGCAAATCCTGCACCCGCGAGATATAGTCGGGATTATTCTTTCCCTCCCCTTCAGGCCCATCAATTGCTTTTTGTACGTCGATCACCACAAGGGCGGTGGATTGGTCAAGCTTCATCATGTCATCCCTGCAAAAAAGAAAAGGCCGCAACTTTAAAAAAAGCTGCGACCTTCACTATAGACCGAGAGAAACGTCTAATCCAAGGGATAGAGACGTTTCTTTCGTTATTTTCAGTGCATTATTTAATGCTCTGTAACAATGTATCAAGTGATGCTTTCGCATCTCCATAAAACATGCGTGTGTTCTCTTTATAGAACAGCGGGTTTTCAATACCGGAATAGCCCGTACCCTGACCACGTTTAGAGACAAACACCTGCTTGGCTTTCCAGCATTCAAGGACAGGCATCCCCGCGATGGGAGAGTTTGGATCTTCTTGTGCGGCAGGGTTTACGATATCGTTGGACCCGATAACAATGGCAACATCCGTATTCGGGAAGTCTTCATTGATTTCATCCATTTCCAAAACGATGTCATAAGGTACTTTAGCTTCTGCCAACAACACGTTCATGTGACCCGGCAAACGACCCGCGACAGGGTGAATCGCAAAGCGCACAGACTTGCCTTTGGCCCGCAGGCGTTTGGTCAGTTCAGAGACTGACTGCTGTGCTTGTGCTACAGCCATACCATAGCCCGGAATGATGATGATGCTATCAGCATCTTCCAAAGCAGATACCACACCGTCCGCATCAATCGCGACCATCTCGCCATCAACTTCCATTGCTGGACCACCATCGCCACCAAAACCACCAAGGATCACAGAGACAAACTGACGGTTCATGGCCTTACACATAATGTAAGACAGGATCGCACCAGAAGAACCAACCAAAGCACCAGTCACGATCAACAGGTCATTGCCCAGCGTAAAGCCGATGGCCGCAGCCGCCCAACCAGAATAGGAGTTCAGCATCGACACCACAACCGGCATATCAGCACCACCAATACCCATGATCAGGTGATAGCC
>JABXIC010000045.1 GCA_013373265.1 Methylocystaceae bacterium
ATACCCACAGTCCAAAAGCGGGGCAAGGAATGAATGTTTCTATGCAAGATACGTTTAACCTTGGTTGGAAGCTTGCTTATGTGCTGCAAGGGCGCGCAGAAAAAAGCTTTTTGCACAGCTATTCAGCAGAACGTTGGGCAGAAGCCAAGCGTTTGGTGGAAACGGATCACGAATGGGCGCGTATTATGTCAGCCCCGCCCGGAGAGTCAGAATTGGATAAGGGCGATGAACCACGTTTCGTGCGCCAATTTAAGGAAAATCTGGAATTCACAGGCGGTCTCGCCGTGAAATATGATGAATCTTTCTTAACGGGTCCGGCGACTTATCAAGCTTTGGCAACGGGTGAAGAAATCGGACGTCGTTTCCATTCTGCCCCTGTTGTGCGATTGGCGGATGCCAAGCAACTTCAGTTAGGTCATGTGGCGGAAGCCGATGGGCGTTGGCGCATTTATGCTTTTGCTGGCAAAAACGACACATCAGATAAAGGCTCAGCCATCCATAAACTGGCTGATTGGCTGGAAAGCGATAAGAATTCCCCTGTGGTTAAATTCACAGGTAAGGAAGAAAATATCGATGCGCTTATCGATTTCCGTGCCATTTTCCAACAAACATTTGATCAACTGGCCTATGAGAATATGCCGTCTCTTCTTTGTCCGACCAAAGGCAAGCTTGGTCTTCAAGATCATGAAAAAGTGTTCTGTGTAGACCATAAAGGTCAAGGTGACATCTTTGATATGCGTGGCATTGATCGGGAGAAAGGTTGTATGGTTATTGTGCGACCTGACCAATATATCGCGCATGTTTTACCTCTGGATGCTTATGATGAGGTTGCCGCTTTCTTTGGAGGTTTTTTGATTGAACCAAAAGCTTAAAACAAACTTTTAACAAGTTTGGGAGGCCGCGTTAGAGCCAGGGTTTTGTCTCAATGGAGATAAGCCCTGGCTCTTCGTATTTTGATGTACATAGGTGTGGGCACAAATCTTAAGCCTTAACGCTTTGATTTGTTTATCTGTCGAACAATCTCCTTGCCCTTGGCGCTCTAAAAGGTTACATCAGACCTCATATTTTGGTATGGCCTGATGCTGTAGGGCAGGGTCAAATCGGTTTGATGCTGAAACGGCAAAACTTTTACCTGGAGATAAAGACAAATGTCAGAAACCCCCGCAATTATGATCTGTGGACACGGCAGCCGCGATGATGGCGCTGTAGAAGAATTTAACCTACTTGCGAAAAACTTACGGGAACGTTTTCCCGACCGGATGGTGGAAAGCGGCTTTCTGGAATTTGCCAAACCTATTATCCGCACGGGTCTGGAAAAACTGGTTGAACAAGGGGCAAAGCAAATCCTCTGTGTGCCGGGGATGTTATTCGCCGCTGGTCATGTCAAAAATGACTTGCCGAGCGAGATTAATAATTTTGCTGAAAAACATGACGACCTCGATGTGCGTTTTGGCCGTGATCTGGCCATTGATCGTCGCCTCTTACAAGTCTGTAAAGAACGTATTGAAGAAGCTGAGGCCGCTTGTGAAGGTGACGTGGCGCGTAAAGACACTTTGTTGATGGTTGTTGGGCGCGGCACCAATGACAGTGATGCCAACTCAAATGTACATAAAGTCATGCGTATGTTGTGGGAAGGCATGGGGTTTGGTTGGGGTGAAGTCTGTTATTCTGGCGTTGCATTTCCGCGTGTCCCTGAAGGGTTGGAACATGCCGCCAAGTTGGGCTACAAACGCGTGATAGTGATCCCTTACTTTTTGTTTACAGGTATTTTGGTGCGTCGTATTTATGATCAAACCGATGAAGTGGCCGCACAGCATAGCGATATCCAGTTTGTTAAAGCAGGGTACCTGAAAGATCATCCGTTGGTGATTGATACATTTGTTGATCGTGTTGAAGAAATGCTCAGCGGTGAAAACAACATGAACTGTCAGTTGTGCAAATATCGCGAACAGATCATCGGCTATGAAGGGGATGTGGGCACGGCTCAAGTCGGGCACCATCATCATGTGATGGGGATCGGGACTGATGGGGATCATCATCATGGGCATCACCACGGTCATGGTCATGGGCACCATCACGGACATGACCATGGACACCACCATCATCACCATGGTGAGGATAAATAGGGAAGGCGAAACGTCATTATGACATGCCTTTTTGACAGCTATATTATGGTTGACTGGTCGGCGTCCTCCACGCCCAAGACAGGTGCGGATAGCATCTGGTATTGTGTGATGGAACGCCGCGCCGGTAAGTTTGTGGAAGTGGCGTTGAAAAATCCATCCACACGCGAACAGGCCTGTCTTGATCTCGCCGATATCTTAAGCGATCTTTCATCGCGTGGGATGAAAACGCTGGTCGGGTTTGATTTTTCTTTTGGCTATCCCAAAGGTTTTGCCCAAGCCTTGGGTCTGACAGATGCCACATGGCAAGGGGTCTGGCGGGAATTGGCAAGGTCCATTCAAGATGGCGCAGATAACCATAACAACCGCTTTGAAGTGGCTGGCGGGTTTAATCAGAAAATCAGCGGGACGGCAGGACCGTTCTGGGGTTGCCCGAAAACGCGCCAAAGCGAATTTTTGGAAAGCAAAAAGTCTTATCTCAGCCCCTTAACCAATGAAATGCGCTTGTGTGAACAACGCATCAATGGCGTAAAACCCGTTTGGCAATTGTTGGGCACGGGGTGTGTGGGCTCGCAAACCCTGATGGGCATTGCCCGACTGGAACAGTTGCGTCGTCACCCGTGGTTTGCAGATCAAGTCAAAATTTGGCCTTTTCAAACCGGGCTGTCTGCTGATGATTTAGGTGATATCACGTTTGCTGAGATTTACCCCAGCCAGATAAAAGTGACCGCAACGGAAGACCTGCCTAAAGACGCCTTGCAAGTGCGCACCATGGCCCACCATTATGGTGAATTGGACCAGTTGGGCGATCTCGCCCCCTTGTTTAAGGGAGATGCAGATTTAACGCCGGACCAACGCGCCCTTGTGGTGAGCGAAGAAGGCTGGGTCTTGGGTGTGGGCAAATCACCCAAAGAGCAGGCACTTTCCTGGCTGGATAGTTATATCCGGTTGCCCGATGATATCTATCGTAAATCACAGGAAATGATTGAAAACGATATTGACGTTTCCGGCTTTGATGAAGACATGCGCGATGTGGCAACCCGTATGATCCACGCCTGCGGGGATGTGAATGTCGGGGAAGATATTTTTTATAGCCCTCATGCTGCGACAAAGGGACGGGCGGCTTTACAGGCAGGTTGTCCGATCTTGGTAGATGTGGAAATGGTGTCCCATGGAATTATCCGCAAAAGGCTGCCCAAAGACAACCCGGTTGTATGTACCTTAAATGATGTACGCACCGCGCCAAAAGCAAAAGAGCTCGGCACTACACGCTCAGCGGCGGCGGTTGAATTTTGGGACAATTGGCTGGCTGGGTCTGTTGTGGTGATTGGGAATGCACCAACCGCCCTTTTCCATTTAATCCAGGGCCTGTTAGATGGACGTTTGGAAAAACCAGCTTTAATCGTGGCTTGTCCGGTCGGTTTTGTCGGGGCGATGGAATCCAAAGAAACATTGATTGCTCTGGCTGAAGATTTGGGCGTGCCTTTCATTACGTTGCGTGGTCGGCGCGGGGGCAGTGCCATTGCGGCGTCTGCGCTGAATGCTTTGGCAAAAAAGGGGATTACCCAATGATAGATATTATCGGTATTGGTGAAGACGGGGTAGAGGGTCTTACCCCGATAAGTCAATCAATCATTGCTGATGCAGAAATTCTGGTTGGCGGGGAACGCCACTTGGACATGATTGAAAGCACTGCACGCAAAATTTCTTGGGGAAGCGGCCTGAACCACGGCATTGACGAGATCAAGGCCAATAAAGATAAGCGCGTTGTTGTCTTGGCAACGGGGGAACCGTTGTGGTTTGGCATTGGCACCACGCTTTTGCGCCATTTTGAGCGTGATGAAGTGATGATCCATCCGACACCGGGGGCCTTTTCATTGGCGGCGGCACGTATGGGCTGGGCGATCCCGGATTGTGAGTGTATGACCATCCATGGACGAGCCTTAGAAAATTTAAATCGTTATGTCTGCGATAAGGCAAAAATTCTGATCCTCAGCCGTGACGGTAAATCCCCGGTCGAGGTTGCCAATCTTTTGGCGAAATATGGCTATGGGGAAACGAAAATCACTGTCTTTGAACATATGGGCGGGGCGGATGAAAAACGTTTGGACGGCACGGCTGTCGGTTGGACGGCACCTGTTGCCAACCTCAATACCATCGCATTGGACTGTGTAGCGTCACGTGATGCGCGGCGTTTACCCTTAAGCTGTGGGTTAGAGGATGATTTGTTTGAACATGACGGGCAATTGACCAAGCGCGAAGTGCGCGCGGTGACCCTGTCCAGCCTTGCCCCGCAAGCTGGGGAGCTTTTGTGGGATGTGGGCGCAGGCTGTGGGTCTATCGCGATTGAATGGATGCGCACGCATTCGTCTTGTAAAGCTATTGCTGTTGAACAAAATGACAAACGCCGATCCATGATTGCCCATAACGGGGCCTCCCTCGGTGTGCCTAATCTGGAAATTGTGGATGGTACGGCACCGGATGATCTGGTCGGTCTGCCCACGCCGGATGCGATTTTTGTGGGTGGGGGGATTTCGATCCCCGGTTTACTGGAAACCTGTTGGGATGCATTAAAAACGGGTGGCAGGCTGGTTGCCAACACAGTAACACTTGAGGCGGAGCGCGAAATGTTGCATTTTGCGCACAAATTTGGTGGCAAGCTGACCCGCATTGCCATATCCCGAGAAGAAAACGTTGGTCGATTGACAGCCCTTAAGCCGATGGCCCCTGTGCTGCAGTTGTGCGTTGTGAAGGAAGAGAGAGAATGAGCGGTACACTTTACGGTCTGGGTATTGGCCCGGGGGATCCGGATTTAATTACGCTAAAGGCGTTAAAAATTATGCAAGCCGCCCCGGTGATTGCCTATCCGGCCCCCGAAGGCGGGGAAAGTCTGGCGCGTTCCATCATGGCGCCGCACTTAAAAGGCGATCAGGTGGAAATTGTCATTGAAACCCCCATGGTCCCGGGGCGCTTTCCTGCCAATGCGGTTTATGACAAGTATGCTGATGAAATTGCGACCCATTTAAAAGACGGGCGTGATGTCGCCGTGTTATGTGAGGGGGACCCGTTTTTCTATGGCTCTTTCATGTATCTTTATGGGCGTTTATCGACTGATTTTAAAACCGTGGTTGTCCCGGGTGTGTCTTCCACCACAGCCTGTGCGGCTGCTTTGGGTATGCCGATTGCGTCACGCTATGACGTACTGACCATTTTGCCCGGGCCATTGCCCAGTGAAGAGCTTTTGAAACGATTACAGCACTGCGATGCGGCCATTATTATTAAGGTCGGGCGTCATCTGTCAAAAATTGTCGATGTGCTGGGCACCTTAGGGCTGACAGAAAATGCCCATTATATTGAACATGCCTCCATGGAAAATCAGAAGATTTTACCGTTGGAAGAGGCGCAATTTGCAAAGGCACCATATTTTTCAATGATTTTAGTCCATAAACGCGGCGAGGCGTGGAAATGAGTATGCAAACACCTGTGATTGTTTGTTTAAGTACAGGCGGGTATCAACTGGCCAGCGAATTGGTCAACGCAATGGATAACGTGGAAATCCACGGTCTTAAAAAGCGCCTGCCCGATTGTGCGGTGACATTTGAAAATACCATTGCCCATGTCCAATCGCTTTTTCGCCAAGGTCGTCCTATCATTGGTATTTGCGCCAGCGGGATATTGATCCGTGCGTTGGCACCTTTGTTGGCGGATAAATGGAAAGAGCCCCCCGTTGTTGCGCTGGCAGAAGATGCCTCGTGTGCCGTGCCTTTACTTGGCGGGCATCATGGTGCAAATGAATTGGCGCGCTGGATTGCGGATATTTTGGATGGTGCGGCTGCAATCACCACGGCCGGGGAGCTGAATTTCGGTGTTGCCTTGGATGACCCACCCCGCGGCTGGCGCATTGCCAACCCCGATAGTGCCAAAGACATTGCTGCAGCTTTGTTAAATAACGACCCGGTTGCTTTGGAAGCCGAAGCGGGCGAAAGTGCGTGGTTGGATGAAAAAGGGCTATCCTTCAAAGAAGATGGTTTCCCGCGCATCCGTATTTCTGATCGCGATGTGGAACCTGATGGCAATGAATTGCTCTATCACCCGCCTGTCTTGGCACTGGGCGTAGGCTGTGAACGCGGCTGTCCCGCAGACCATATGATTGATCATGCTCTAAAAACACTGGAAGGAGCGGGTCTGTCCCCGCAATCTGTGGCTTGCGTGGTGTCGATTGATGTCAAAGCCGATGAAGAAGCCGTTCATGCCTTGGCGGCAAAATTGGGTGTGCCGGCGCGTTTCTTTACAGCGCAAGAATTGGATGCCCAGCAACCGCGTTTGACAAACCCGTCTGAGGTTGTGTTTAAGGAAGTTGGTTGTCACGGTGTGGCAGAAGGTGCGGCCTTGGCTGCTGTCGGTGGTTTGGGTGAATTGGTTGTTGAAAAGCAAAAGACCGATAAAGCCACCTGTGCCATCGGGCGCTCACCCGTTGATATCGCAACCGATGCCATCGGACGGGCGCAAGGCTATTTGTCTGTCATCGGTATTGGCCCGGGGTCTGATGAATGGCGCTCCCCCCAAGCCACGCAAGCTTTGCGCGATGCAACCGATGTTGTCGGCTATGGCTTGTATCTGGACTTGGTCGAAGATCTGATCGTCGGTAAAGATCGCCACGAAAGTGGCCTTGCCAATGAAGAAAAACGCGCCCGTATCGCCCTTGATCTGGCGGCAGAAGGCAAACGGGTCTGTCTGGTCTGTTCCGGTGATGCCGGGATTTATGCGCTGGCAACTTTGGCGTTTGAATTGCTGGATAAAGAAAATAAACCAGAATGGAACCGTCTTAAAATTGATGTTGCCCCCGGGATTTCGGCCTTGCAAGCCTGTGCCGCGCGTATTGGCGCACCGATCAATCATGATTTTTGCACCATTTCGCTGTCTGATCTGCTGACGCCATGGGAAGATATCCAACGACGCTTGAAAGCCGCAGCGGATGGGGATTTCGTCGTGGCTTTTTATAACCCGCGTTCCAAACGCCGGGTGACACAGATTGAAAAGGCGCGCGATATTTTGCTGACGGGCCGCCCGGCTGAAACGCCGGTTGTCCTGGGCCGAAACTTGGGCCGGGCAACGGAAAGTCTGGATGTGATTACGTTAGGGGAATTGACCTCGGATCACGCTGATATGCTGACCATGGTGTTGGTGGGTTCCAGCCAAAGCCGCGTCATTGATCGTGGTGTTAATACATGGGTTTATACCCCGCGTGGATATGAAAAGAAAATGAAGGTGACATCATGACCGTCTATTTTATTGGTGCTGGGCCGGGTGCACCGGATTTGATCACCGTGCGTGGTTTAAACATTGTGAAAACGGCCCCTGTCGTTTTGTTTGCTGGGTCTTTGGTGCCGGAAGAAATTGTAGCCCAAGCCGAAAAGGCTGTGGTTGTTAAAGACACCGCCCCCATGCATTTGGACGAGATCATTACTGAAATTGAAATCGCCCATAAACAAGGCCATGATGTGGCACGTGTTCATAGCGGTGATCCGTGTCTTTATGGCGCAATTGCAGAACAAATGCGCCGTCTGGATGGTTTGGGCATTGATTATGAAGTGGTCCCCGGTGTCTCAGCATATGCAGCGGCTTCTGCTGCTTTGAAAAAAGAACTGACCTTACCGGATATTTCTCAATCCATTATTTTGACGCGCACGGCTGTGCGAAGTTCCAAAATGCCCAATAATGAAGATTTGGAAACATTTGCCAAATCAGGGGCGACATTGGCGATCCATCTGTCGGTCAATAACCTGAAGCATGTGGTTGATACGCTGAGCCCTTATTACGGTGAAGATTGCCCCGTTGTTGTGGCTTATCGTGTGTCCTGGCCGGATGAAGCCTTTATCCATGGGGAACTCAACACCATCCGCGCCAAGGTCAAAGAAAGCGGCATTACCCGTACAGCTTTGATCTTGGTGGGACGTGTGCTGGCCAGTGAAGATTTCACTGATAGCAAGCTCTATGATGTGGATCACACTCATGTCTTGCGGGAAAAGAAAGTTTAAGGCTTAGTCAGGCTGGCAGATTTCACAACGAAGCAAAGCAATAATTGTCCGCACACTCAACGTGAGGATAACAATAGCAGTGATCACCTGTAAAGCTTTGGTGAGATAGTCAAAGAATACAAGCATTGTATGGTCTGCCATTAACCCACTGGCAAGGGTGAAGGCGGCTAGGGGGAATGTATAAGCCCACCATGACATGGCAAACTTAATGCGCACCAAGCGGTTGGCTTGTGTCAGCATCAAAATAAAGAAAAAGGCACCCCAATAATAAAGTAGGCGGGCAAAGACATCCAGATCACCTGTCATTTTAAGATAGGCGATAAAGCCGACACTGGGGGGGGCGATAAAAATAAAGAGGGTCGGCAAGAGCTTTTGCGGGATCGGATTATGAAACATCAAACGGTTGATGATCAAGGTCAATAAGATCACCCAAAACAGCAGCCCCCATGCAAAAAAGAACCATGATAGCTCTAACGATGCATGTTGGACACCGACGACAGGCACGATGATGTTCCCGACAACGGGGATAAACCATGCTGGCGTACTATGCAGAACTTCATAATGGGCATGATTGATCCAGCTGTTGATTACCCCTAAGGAGAGAAAGAATTGAAAGAAGCAGCCTGTTGACCACAAGAAAAAGGACATGCGTTCACTAATGGGGTGAAAGGCGGTCCCGAGTAAAAGAAGACTGATCGTCATCGCGGGGAAGAAGCTGATCTTGATTGGATGGTTCCAATCTTTCAAAACCGCTTGCGGATACTTAAGCGATTTCACTGTATAGGTGGCTAAAATGGCAAGATAGATGGCCAACGCTGAGTAAGCCAAAATGGTAAAAACCGTTTGGTCTGTGCCAAAAAGCCACGTCATTTTATGACTGACAAGAGTTAAGCCTGATAACCCCATGACGGTCGCAAACATAGTAATGGGGAAATGTTCAAGCTTGCTGTGTTGGACGGATGACATAACGACCTCGTTTCATATTAGATTATTATAATAATATGGTTTAGAGACTTGTATGGCAAGATATTCAGGCAAGCATTGCGAATAATCAATCAATCATTTTTTTAAGATTATGAGATCGTGAGTTTTTGTGATGTGAACAGACAATAAAAAAAAAGGAGCCGCCCAATCAGGAGACTCCTTTTTTATGATGCGATCGTCTAATTGAGAAAGACGGCTTAGCTGTGAAGTTGCTTAGGCAACTCAGCAATGGCCGCATCGATCATGGCATTCGCTTTTTGTGCAGAGATATTGTCGCTCATTAGCTGTTCAGCAGCTTTGAGGGCAACACTCGTTGCAAAAGCTTGCACTTCTTCAATCGCGGTTGCTTCAGCTTGTGCAATACGTGCAGTTGCTGCGGCTTCACGACGCTTTAGTGCGGCTTCCAAGTTCTCTTTCGACTTAACTTCTAGGCGAGCTGCTTCGTCTTTCGCGCGTTGCAGGATTTTAGCGGCTTCTTCTTCCGCTTCCTGTTGTTTGCGTTTGTAAGAAGCCAACAATTGTTGAGCTTCTTCACGAAGTTTTTCAGCTTCGTCCAGCTGTGCTTTAATCGTATCGGCGCGATCATCCAACGCAGTGGCCAGTATACGTCCTACCGGCTTGGCTGCTAAGATTATCAGAACGATAAACGCTAGAGCAACCCAGAAAGTTGGGTCGTGAAGCATTCCACCACTTTCGTGTGCGGCGGCGGCGGCATGTTCTGATGCGGCGTGTGCGGCACTAATCATCAGCTTTGCTCCATTGCTTTAGCGACAGCGGCAGAAACCGCTGCATCGTCTACAGAAACACCAGACAGTTTTTCGACAGTTGCCTTGGCAACTTCAGAAGAAACGGCTTGGATATTTGCGAGCGCCTTGTCTTTTGCTTCCGCGATGCGGGCTTCAGCAGCTTCCAAATCTACATTGAGTTTGGCGGCCAGCTCATCCTGCTTTTTAGCTTGTTCAGCGTTCGCTGCATCAATAACGGCTTTTACCGCTTCTTGTGCTTTGGAACGTGCTTCTGCCAAAGAGGTTTCATAAGCTGTTGCAGCTTCTTCCGCTTCTTTTTTCAAAGCGGTAGCCTTTTCCAAGTTATCGTCGATACGTGTTTGACGTTCGTCTAAAACCTGGGCAATGCGCGGCAGCGCCACCTTAGCCATGATGAAATACATCGCTAAGAAGGTGATCACGAGCCATACGATTTGCGGGGCAAATGTGGTCACATCTAACTGTGGCATTATGCGCGCTCCTTCCTTAAAAAAGTTCTTAGGTCACTGACAATGGGCCAGTGACCCCTAGAAACTTAGATTACCGACTTCTTAGGTGAAGAGGATAAGGAAAGAGATGAGCAGTGCGTAAAGAGCAACCGCCTCAACGAGTGCGAAGCCAAGCATAGCAAGGCCGAAAACTTGTGAACGGGCAGCAGGGTTGCGAGCAACTGAGCCAATCAAAGAAGAGAAGATGTTACCAATACCGGCACCAACACCAGAAAGGCCGATTACAGCCAGACCAGCACCGATCATTTTAGCAGCAGCGAGTTCCATAGATCTAAGTCCTATAAGAAAAAGTAAAATTTAACTTTGTAGGGTTCTGAGTTTCGTCATCACCTGAAATCAACAAAACCCTAAAAAGTCGCGAAGTGCCTGTACTAAGTTGCTTAAGCTTAGTGCAGGTGAATGGAGTCGTTCAAATAGATGCAAGTCAATACGGCAAAGACGTAAGCTTGCAAGAACGCCACCAAAAACTCAAAACCTGACAAGGCAACGTCAACGGCAAACGGCGCCCAACCACCTAAGAAGCCAAGCGGAATAATGAAAGCAGCGAATACTTTCATCATTGTGTGACCAGCGGTCATGTTGGCAAACAAACGAATGGAAAGCGAAACCGGACGAGACAGGTAAGAAATGATTTCAATCGGTACCAGCAGCGGCAACATGATAGCCGGAACACCACCTGGCACGAAGAACGTGAAGAAGTGCAGGCCATGGCGCGCAATACCGATCAGCGTCACGCCGATAAACACTGCCATAGCCATGGCAAATGTTACAGCAACGTGGCTGGTGAATGTGAAGCTGTACGGTAACAGACCAAGAAAGTTACCAAACAGAATGAACATGAAGAGAGAGAAGATGATCGGGAAATATTTACGACCTTCGTTGCCGACGTTGTCTCGGACCATATCGGCGACGAATGAATAGCTCAATTCAGCCATGGATTGCCAACGACCGGGAACCAGTCTGCGACTGCCCATACCCATAATTAGGAAGATGCTCACGACAGCAACAGTTGCAATCATGGCAACGGCAGAGTTTGTGAACGACGCGTCAATACCGGCGACCTCAATCGGAACGATGGTATTGATTTCAAACTGGTGCAGCGGATTGTTTGACACAGTGCCCTCATCTTTGCCTGAAAATATCAGGCTTAATCCCTAAAATTACTGTCTTTTTCGTCCGGTTTTTGGGGGTCTTTATAGCCGACAGCCATATCAAGCCCTTGAACAGTACGAAAAACGTTCATTATTCCGGCAGCAGACCCCAAGAAGAAGAACAAGACCATCAACCAAGGTTTTGTATCAAACACATATATGTCCAACACGTAGCCAATGCCTGCGCCAACAGCGATACCTGCAACCAGGTCCGCGCCGCAGCGCAATGCAAGTCCGAGACCTTTTGGCGGTTCGTTGGTTGCTGCCTTCAAACCACGCGGCGCTCTGGAATTTCCTTGCGCCTTCTTCAGTCGGGTTTCGAACTCGTCTAGTTCCGGAACGGGTTTGTCGTCACTCATATCAAAAATCCCTTAAATTCTGGGCTTTAAATGTGTGAAAACATCCGTTTCCCTCACTCCTCGACTCTATTGCCGAATGTGGGTCGGAACATATATATGCGCACCTCCTGTGTCAAGGCCCGAAAAACGCTTTACAAGCCGTTGATTTTAAAGGCGTAAAAGTGGAAATACCACTGGGGTTTCAAGCCGGGTGGGTGGGAATCGGAAAAACCGCTTGCAAACGGGTCCAAGATTCCGCTGAATTAAACAACTTGTGTTAACTGATCCAAATGCCCGAGGCTTTCAACGGTTCTTTTTTGTCATCAATGGTAATAGTGACGATGAAATCATCCTTGCTGCCATCAAAACGGCATTTGTACAGCAAGCCAACCATGCCATTTCTTTGCAAAGTGGTGAGGAATTCTTTTTCAGCCAGATTGCCCATGGTGGATTGAATACTCTGTTGATTATTCATAAAATCCTGTTCGGTGATTTGTTCTCTCAACCCGTCTTCAAAGAAAGAGCAAAAGGCATTGTAATCGCCGTCATCTTGAGCTTTCAAAATCCCTGAGACCATAGGCTCTACTGTTGCCAAGGCTTCTTCCTGTGTGTTGCCCAGCTTGCCAAAATTATTTTCCATCATTCATGCCTTTCATTATGTGAGGTGCAGTTATGAAAGGCTTTGGCTTGTTTTTCAAGTTTTAGATGCCTCACGAAACTGTGATGGTAGGTGAGTGGCGATTTTTAAGGGGGTGGTCTATTTTGTCTGCAACGAAATTTATTCAAGGAAGATAAAGATGTCTGATATTGTGATTGAACCTGTAGGCAAAACTATAACCGCGACCTTTAATGGTGAAGTGATTGCGAAATCGGATAAGGCGTTGAATATGACTGAAGGCGCGTTTAAGCCTGTCGTTTATTTCCCCAAAGAAGATATCCGTATGGACCTGCTAAGCCAAACAGATAAAAACAGTTTTTGCCCACGAAAAGGCGATGCGTCTTATTGGACCATCGCCTTAAATGATAAAGAATCTGAAAATGCGGCTTGGGCCTATGAAGACCCCAGTCAGCAAGACGCCAAACCTATTAAAGGTTATATCGCCTTTTATAATTTTGTGGTTAAGGTGGCATAGTTTTTAATCAGGCCTTTCCCCAAATCGATTGCGGAAATCACGCGGGGTTAGTCCGATGATTTTGAAAAAGACTTTGCGAAAGGCGCTGATATCTTCATAACCGACATGATAGGCAATGGTTTCAACGCTTTGTACGGTGCTTTCTAAAAGGTCACAGGCTTTTTGAATGCGCAACCGTTGCACATATTGGGTGGGCGTATGATTGCACGCCTTGGTAAAACGGCGCAGGAACGTGCGTTCTCCCAACTTTGCCATGTTGGCCATTTCAGTGATGGTCAGGGTTTTATCAAAGTGGGTTTGAAGGTGATTTTGTACAGCTGAAATTGTTGTATCAGCGTGTTTTCGATTGGGTTGGAAGCTTCTGTAAAACCGTTGTTCGCGCGGGGCGGTATCGACCACAAGTGTTTTACCGACTTGGCGCATAAGCAAAGGGCCACCCACCTGTGCCACCAATTCTAACCCCAGATCAACCCAAGACATAATGCCGCCTGCGGTGATGATATCACCTTCGTTTATCAGGATTTTATCGCTATCAAGGTGAATGTCAGGGTAAGCCTGTCTAAAGTCGTCACTCAAGCCCCAGTGTGTTGTTACCTGTCGCCCTGTCAGCAATCCGCTGGCCGCTAAGATGAAAGCGCCTGCACAAGCTGAACATAAGATTGTTGTGTTTTGATGGGCGCTTTGCAGCCAGTGCGTTATGTGAGGCGAGGGGGATTTATAATAGCTCCCAGAAACGCAAGGCGGGACAATGATGGCAAAAAAATCTGGATTAAGGGGCAAGTCTGTTTCTTGTAAAATTTCGACGGTGAACAGGTCTTCCTCCGCAAAGCGATTGGCCAGCATGAACATTTCTTGCAGACCGAAGATCGCGGATTGCAGACTTTGCGGATAGTTGAGTAGGGCGATTTTGTGCATTTGGGGCCACTTTGTCACTTTTGGCATTTAAAATGTCAATTATGACTTTAGCGGGCTTGTTTGTTTTAGGCAACACTGCAGGCCTGTTTAATATTTAGCCTTGCAAAGGAAAGTCCATGTCACATACAGCCTTGCTTTTGATCGATCTTCAAAATGATTATTTTCCCAGTTTTAAAGATGCCAAGTGGCCATTGGAAAATATGGAAAGTGCTGCGAAAAACGCCCAGCAACTTTTAATCATGTTTCGCGATCAAAACCGCCCTGTCATTCATATACAGCATGAAGCCACAACCACACGCATACCGTTTTTTCAACCCAACACCGCAGGGATTGAAATTCACGAAAGCGTGGCCCCGATTGGCACGGAGCCTGTTGTGGTGAAACATAAAGCCAATGGTTTTCTCAACACCAATTTACAGGATGTCCTCAAAGAATTGGCGGTGACGGATTTGGTGATCGCTGGGGCTATGACGCAAAATTGCATTGATTCAACAACCCGCGCGGCCGCCGATTTGGGATATAATTGTGTGGTCATCGAAGACGCCTGCGCGGCAATGGCCTTGGAACAAGACGGGGAAATAATCCCGGCAGTTCAAGTCCATAGGGCCTTTATTGCTGCCTTAGGTTTTGCGTTTGCCAAGATTGAAAAAACGCAAGATCAGTTGGCTTAACTCTCAACCAATTCTTCGGCCTTTTGCAGATCGACAGAAACCAGTTGGGAGACGCCGCGTTCGGTCATGGTGACACCGAATAAGCGGCTCATGCGGGCCATGGTCATGCGGTGGTGGGTAATGACCAAAAAGCGGGTTTCGCCGCCTTTGGACATTTCTTCCAACATGGTGCAGAAACGGTCTACGTTGGCATCATCAAGCGGGGCATCGACCTCATCCAGTACGCAGATGGGGGCGGGGTTGGTTAAAAAGACGCCAAACAACAATGCCAAGGCAGTCAGAGCCTGTTCACCACCGGAAAGCAGCGACAGGATTTGCATGCGTTTGCCCGGTGGAGAGGCCAAAATTTCAAGTCCGGCTTGCAAAGGATCGTCATCATCGGTCAGTTCCAAATGGGCCTGACCGCCACCGAACAGACGGATGAATAATTCCTGAAAGTGGCGATTGACTTCATTGAAGGATTTCAACAAACGGTCGCGGCCTTCGCGGTTGAGTTCACTGATGCCTTGGCGCAGTTTTTCGATGGCTTTGAGCAGGTCATCGCGTTCCGACGTCATGGTTTCAACCTGTTCGGAAAGTTCTGTCAGTTCAGTTTCTGCACGCAGGTTAACCGGCCCCATGGTGTCGCGTTCACGATGCAGGCGATCAACACGTTTTTCGGCGGCTTCCAGATCGGGCATTTCTGAACCGTCTTGAATTTCAGCGATTTCGGCCAGTTCTTCGGCTTTGCAATCCAGGCGATCGCGGATACGTTCGGCCAGTGCCATGCACAATTGTTTGCCTTGGGTGACATGGCTTTCATGGCGCACGCGTTCTTCACGACATTGAGCCAGTTCTATTTCGGCTTGGCGGGCGTGGGTGTCGACATCACGCAGATGGCCTTCGGCTTCTGCCAGTTTATCGGCGCACAGGCGGCGTTTTTCTTCGGCGCGTTCAATGGCTTCAAACAAGGCCTGGCGCTTTTCTTCAATTTCTTGTGGGCGTTCGCTGACGGTTTCCAGTTCTTCCAGCAAGCCTTCTTTGCGCATTTTTAAATCTTCGATATGACGCAATGCACGCTCAGACCTGTTTTTCCAAGAGGTCAGTTCTTCGGCAATTTCACCTAGGCGGCGTTGACGGTTTTCACTGTCGCGCTTTACCCGTTCATAGGCACTTTGGTGATCCATTAACAGATTGCGTTTGTCAGCCAGTTCTTCGCGTAACAAGGCCAGTTGTTCGCGGCCTTCGTTGCTTTGGGGCAGGCTGGTGAGCTGGTTTTGGCAATCATTTAAAAGGGTGCCTGTTTCAAGGTCTTCTTGTTCAAGGCGCACTAGTGTTTCATCCAGTGTGTCGAGCTTGGCTTGCAAACTGGCGAGTTTGTTTTTTAGGTCGGAAAGATGATTGCGTGCTTGGGATAATTGGCTGGTTGTCTGGCGCATGTCTTCGCGTAGTGTTTTTTCAGCCTCATCAGCTTGGGCTTCACCTTGTTTGGCCTGTTCTAAACGTTCTTCGGCTTCATCGGCTTTTGCGCGGGCCTCTTCCCAACTGTTGCGAATTTCGCTCAGGCGGTTTTTTTGTTTTAAGCGCACGGCGGCGGCACTGGGCGCACCGGGCAGGGCAACAAAACCATCCCAACGCCACATGCCGCCTTCTTTGGTAACAAGACGCTGACCGGGTTGAAGTTGGTTGTGCAGAGCTTGGGCTTCTTCAACGCTGGCAACAACACCTATTTGGCATAGACGTCGGGTTAATTCTGGCGGGGCCGTTGTAAAATCAGATAAGGCCGCAATCGCATTGGGCAAGGGCTGCGGGGAAGAAAGCTTATCTAGCTTCTGCCAATGAAGGGGAGCATCGTTGTCGCAAGGGGCGGATAGATCATCTCCAAGGGCAGCGCCCAAGGCGGTTTCATAGCCGGCATCAACCGACATATCATCCAATATGGGCTTGCCGCCTTTGTCATCATTGGGGTCAAGCAGTTCGGCCAGCGCGTCTTCTTCGGCTTCCAGTTTGGCAAGGACAGCTTCGCGCTCCCGCAAATGTTCCAAGGCTGTTTGAACGGTGTGACGCGCTTCTTGGCGTTTATTTTCCGCCATTTCGATGGCTTCTTCTTGTTCAAGCTGACGTTCTTCTATGGCTTCCAGTTTTTCCTGAGCTTGTTCAATATCTTCATCGGCAATGCGATTGGTGCTGAGTTCTTGTTTTTGGGCAACCAGCGTGTCTTTGCGGTCTTTGATTTTGGCGCGTTGGCTTTCAAGTTCGGATACACGGTTTTGCAGGCCGTTGCGCTTGGCCTCAGACTGAGCGACTTCTTCGGTCAGGGCATTGATGCGTTCTTCACGCATCGCGACTTCTTCTTTGATGATTTCCAGGCGCTCAAGCGCTTCTTCGCGCAGGATTTCGTCATCTTCACCCTGGATGGTGATGGTTTCGCGTTCATTTTCCAAACGGCGGTGGGCGGCGTCAGCATCTTTGGAAAATTCGCCTTCGCGTTCCAAATCCTGTGTGGCTTGGTCCAACCGTCTGGTCAGTTCTGCCTTCATGTCGTCAAGGCGTTTTTCTTCGTTATCCAGCTGTTCCCGCGCTATGGAAAGACGTTGCAGTTCAGCTCCGGCAGCGGCTTCGGCTTCACGCAGGGCCGGTAAGTGGGTGGAGGCTTCTGCTTGCACTTTAGAAGCTTCAGCGGCGCGTTGGGTCAGGGCGTTGACGCGGTCTGATATTTCCTTAAAGGCGTTTCTGGCGACTTCCAGTTCATCCAGCGCATTGTTCCAGCGCATGTGAAATAACAGGGCTTCGGCCTTGCGGATGCGATCGGAAATGGTGCGATAGCGGCTGGCTTGACGGGCTTGTTTTTCAAGGTTTTTTTGCTGGGCTTCCAGCGTGACCAGCACATCGTCAAGGCGGCCCAGGTTGGTTTCTGCCCCGCGCAGGCGCAATTCAGCCTCATGACGGCGTGAATGTAGCCCGGTGATTCCGGCGGCTTCTTCCAAAATGGTGCGTCGTTGTTGGGGTTTGGCACTGATGATCGCCCCGATGCGCCCTTGTGATACCATGGCGGTGGATCGTGCCCCACTGGCGGCATCCGCAAACAAAAGCTGCACATCGCGTGCGCGCACATCGCGACCGTTGACTTTGTAATTGGACCCTTTTTGGCGTTCAATGCGGCGGGTAACCGATAGTTCTTCATCCTCATTAAATAGTGCAGGTGCTGTGCGATCAGAATTATCAAGCACAAGACCGACTTCGGCAACATTGCGCGCCGGACGGTTGCCGGAACCGGCAAAGATGACATCGTCCATTTCCCCGCCACGCATTTGCTTGGCAGAGGTTTCCCCCATCACCCAACGCAAGGCTTCAACTAGATTGGATTTGCCACAACCGTTCGGTCCGACTACACCGGTTAAGCCGGTGTTGATCAGAAGTTCAGTGTGATCCACAAAGGATTTAAATCCCGTCAGTCGAAGTTTCTTGAATTGAATCAAGTTGTGAATGCCTCAATAAACAAAATGCGACCCCGCAGGAATATACGAGGCCGCAAACTTGTACGCAAATTGAAACTAAAAGCAAAGCTTACTTAAGCTGATTTTCAATAATGTTTTTGAATTTCTCATATTCGCCGCTACCCACGACTTTTTCATCATTGATGAGGAAGCTTGGGGTGGAATCAAAGCCGTGTTCATCCATAGCTTCTTTGCGCACAGCGACAATTTTATCCAGTAATTTTTCATCAGCCAGACACGAATCGATCATTTCTTGTGACATGCCTGCCAACTTGGCGAGTTTAAAGAGACCTGCTGCGGGATTTTCTGAATGGGCCCATTGATCCTGTTGTTTCATCAACAAACTGTTAAACCCTTCAAAACGGCTGGGGGCGACGCAACGTGACAGCATGGCCGCAGTGGCACCGACGCGTTCAAACGGGAAATCACGAAAGATGTATTTGACTTTACCTGTATCGATAAAATCTTTTTTGATTTGCGGCAGGATTTGTGTGTGAAAATTCGCACAATGGGGGCAGGTGTAAGAAGCATATTCGATGATGGTCACTGGTGCATCGGCCTTGCCGACCACATGTTCTTTATATTCAGTTTCTGCACGTGCCGACTGGCTGGCAGCGATTAAAAAAAAGGCGAAAGCGATAAAGCGAATAAAAGTCTTCACGAGGGAAGCTCCTCAAATAAATTGGATGATAATATTGTTATGGGGAAGCTAGAGGGCGATTGTGGCAAAAAAAGGATAAAGTTTTTATCCGTTTCTAGCCTTGATCACTTTCCCTAACTCTTCGAAGGCTTTGCGTAAATCAGGGTCATCTATCTTATGTAGCATTTCTGCCACGCGGGGGGACAGGTCGCTTGCCGGGGTGATGCGGGTGGATATCAGTTTATCACTGATTTTTGACCCGGTTGTTTCTGATTCTTCAAAATAGCGCTTGGATATTTTAACTTCTGCAATGGCGGCAAAGCCAAAGTGGCTGTTGATGCGGAAAATAATTTCTGAGGTGTTATGTTGCACGATGGTGTTAAAGCCTTGACGTGCTTTAATAAATAAACTGCCATGGGTGCGCGATTTGGGTGGAAAGGTGACCCGTTCGGCCCGGGTGTTTTGGGCAAGGGCAGAGCCGACAATGCTTTCCCAATTGCGCATAATGCTGGCGCTGACCAATCCTAACTGGTTAAGGCCCGGTTCAATTACATCAAAGCTGAGATCATCTACCCCTTTTAAGCGGGCGTGGCGCACGGGGCGAATGCGTGTTTTAGAGGCATCTCTATAATCATCGGGTAACAGGTGCGGGTTGGCGCGTGCAAAAGCTCTTTCTGCATCGTCTTTTGCCAATTCGCGCAGGTCATCGGATTTGGCGTTTAGAATTTGTTCCTGATAGGGAAGACCACTATAGCCCGTGAGCCATTTTTCAAACGATTCTTGAAATTGCTTGAGAGATTTTTTGCGTTTGCCGTCTTGGCGACGATAGACGTCATCGGCTTTATAAGCTTCTTCGCATTTTTTTAACAGTTGAACCGCGATGCCTTCGTTGCCAGGTTTAGTCAGGGCGCGTTCCAGTTTTTCAACAGAGGGGCGCGCTTTTTCAGAAGATAACCAAGTGCGAAATCTTTTAGACAGGCTGCGATTGCGCCTGCTTTCTTCGCGTTGGAGAAAATCTTCTAAAATGGGTGTCATGTTGGTCCTTGAATTCTGTGCTGAGTGAGCATACTCCTAGTGCGTAAAAATTACATCAGGGAAGTTAATGTCAATACGTGCTGAACAATTGCTGGAGTGGTATGATCGTGAACGTCGTGATTTACCATGGCGCATGTCCCCCGGTCAGAAAGCAGACCCCTATAAGGTCTGGATGAGCGAGATCATGTTGCAGCAAACGACAGTGGCTACAGTGAAGGCTTATTATAAAGCCTTTCTTGAAAAATGGCCAACCGTGCAGGATTTGGCAGCCGCTGAACTGGATGACGTATTGCATGCATGGCAAGGGCTTGGGTATTACGCCCGGGCACGCAATCTGCATAAATGCGCCCAAAAAGTGACCCGTGATCACAACGGACGCTTTCCAGAAACGGAAAAACGCTTGCTGGATTTACCCGGGATCGGTCCCTACACGGCGGCGGCCATTGTCTCTATCGCTTTTGGGGCAAAGGCAACACCCGTTGATGGTAATGTAGAGCGGGTGGTTTCACGCCTGTTTATGGTGGAAGAAGAACTGCCCAAAGCCAAAAAAACCTTAACAGAACTTGCCCAGACCCTGACACCAGCAACACGCGCAGGTGATTTTGCCCAAGCGATGATGGACTTGGGCGCGACGATCTGCACACCCAAAAAAGCGGCCTGTGGTTTGTGTCCCTGGATGAAAGATTGTGTTGCCCGATTAAAGGGGGAGCCGACAGATTATCCTAAAAAGGAAGCGAAAAAACCAAAACCCACGCGCAAAGGCTATGCTTTTTGGCTGGTGCGCAATGATGGGGCGATTTTGTTACGTCGCCGTGCGGAAGAAGGCTTACTCGGTGGCATGATGGAAGTGCCCTCAACCCCGTGGGTAGAGCGTGAAATAGATTTAAAAACCGCCTTGCGTTCCGCCCCTTGCAGTGCGCTTTGGAAAGAAAAGACCGGGGTGGTGAAACATACATTTACCCATTTTCATCTTGAACTAAAAGTGCTTCAGGCGCGTTTAAAAGGCAATCCCCCGGTGAACGGGCTATGGGTGATGCCGGAAAATCTAGGTGATCATGCTTTGCCGACGATTATGAAAAAAGTCATTAAACACGCTAAAGGCGCATAGTCTGTCTTGCCATTAGGATATTCATCCGCAATAATGACACCTTAATAATGGTTGTGTTAAGGTGGTGTAGTGCGCGTTATTTTGTTGGTCTTCATCGGTGTTTTTCTTGTTGGTTGTCAAACAAACCGCGTTGGCCTTTATAACACGGCACCGATAGTCGCGTTTGATAGGTTTGAAATTCGTGAAGTCGCAAGTCGAGGGGCGGCATTTGCTTATGTAAAAGGACGCCCGATTGATGTGTCACAGTACCCTTTTTTCACCGAGAACAGTTTTGGTCGTGATTGGTTGAGTAGACCTAAGAACCGTGTGATCACCATCGGTTACCCAAAAGAATGTGCGACTTATAATTCGCGCTGGGGGCATGGGCAGTTATATCAGGCGGTTGAAGTGGCAATGTCGTCTTGTCTTAGTCGCGTGAAAGAGTTTTCCCATCATACGGGTAAAAAATGCGGCTGTCGGGTTGCGGCGATTAATAACAATATTTTGCTGTCCCCGGATGATTTACCTTTTCGCAAAAATCTGCCTGCCATTGCGCTGGTGAAAGATGAAAAAGGGCGAAAAGAGATTTTAGGGTATATCAAGACAACGGGGCGCACCGGAAAAAAGCAGCCTTTAGATTTTTTTACTCAAAGCGATCGGCCCGTCTGCACCGGGTTTTATAATCTGGGCACGGTGTCTTTTGAAGGGAATGCCCAACTGGATTGTTTTCAAGGTCGTATTAAAGGACCCGCAGTCTTTAAGGTCGCGGGCTTTCGTGAAGGTCAGGCTTATGGGACCGCCCTAGTTAAGGCCGGGGAAAATGAACTTATTTTGGTTTATGGCTTACCAACGGAAGAATTCAGAAAACGCAGAGCGGAGCTGTTAGACGAATGAAACGATTTCTAACTTTATGCCTCTGTTTTGTTATTATTTCAGCCCCTGTTTGTGCGCAAACCACATTTATGGATTTGTGGTGTGAATATGGTGGCAAAGGATGTGATCCCCATGCGCCTAAACAACAATCACCCGTCCAGAAGGTTGCGCCCACCCCATCGCCAGTATCCAAACCTATTGTGCAGCAACCCAAGGTCCAAACAACCCCATTGATAAAGCGCAACGCCGCCATGGCAAAATCCAAGGGGATGGCGTTTGGTCGTTATTATGCTTTGGTGATTGGCAATAACGCATACCCGCATCTGGATAACCTGAAAACGGCTGTGGCAGATGCACAGGGTGTTGCTGATGTTTTGAGAAAATCATATGGGTTTTCTGTCACTTTATTAAAAGATGTGACGCGTGATCAGATCATCACGACACTGGATGAATACCGCAAAATTTTAAAGCCGGAAGATAATTTTCTGATTTATTATGCCGGACATGGCTGGCTGGATAAAGAAAGTGAACGTGGATACTGGCTGCCCGTTGATGCGGATAAAAATACCCGTGCGCGCTGGGTCTCCAACGCCGATATTACTGATACGCTGAAGGCGTTGAAAGCCAAGCATGTGATGGTGGTGGCTGATAGTTGTTATGGCGGGACATTAACGCGTGATGGTCAGGTTGATTTGAACGGGACACGTGGCTTAAAGTTGGTTGAAAAAACATCGGGCTATCTGGAAACGCTGAATTCGAAAAAATCGCGTACGGTTTTATCATCCGGCGCGTTGGAACCAGTGAGCGATCAAGGTGGGGGGAAACATTCTGTCTTTGCCTATGCTTTTTTGAAAAGTCTGCAGGAAAATACCAGCCTGTTGGATGGGACCCAGTTGTTTGGTGAAGTGCGCAAACAGGTTGTGTTGAATGCACGTCAAACCCCGCAATATTCCAATATCCGTTTTGCCGGTCATGATGTGGGGGGTGATTTTATCTTTTTGCGCCGCGATCAGTAAGTTATTTGGTTGCGGATTTGCAAAAAACGCTTAACTATCTGTAAAAGGAGAGTTGCATGACTGATAAAATCAAAAAATCTGATACAGAATGGCGTGAAGAATTAAGTGCTGAAGAATATAGGGTTTGTCGTCAAAAGGGGACGGAACGTGCTTTTACCGGACGATATTGGGACACCAAAACACCCGGCACCTATCATTGCGCTGCCTGTGGGGAGCCTTTGTTTCAATCTGACACAAAATATGATTCCGGCAGTGGTTGGCCAAGTTTTTATCAACCTTTAAACGAAACATGCGTGGAAGAAGACCGTGATGAAACTCTTGGCATGGTGCGCACAGAAGTACATTGCGCCAAATGTGAAAGCCACTTGGGTCATGTTTTTCCTGATGGGCCACAGCCGACAGGCCTGCGCTATTGCATCAATTCCTTGTCGCTTAAGTTAGAAGAAAGTTAAAGCCTGTGCGCCCAACACAATCGATCTGGGCGCTTGCCTTTCCGATCATCTTGTCTAACATCACCGTGCCTTTATTGGGGGCGGTGGATGCGGCTGTGATGGGGCATATGGATAGTGCCGCCTATTTGGGGGCGGTTGCCGTTGGTGCGTTGATCTTTGATTATATCTATTGGGGCTTTGGCTTTTTAAGACTGTCCACCACCGGATTAGCAGCCCAAGCCATGGGCGGCGATGATGGAACCGAAGCGCGCAGCGTGTTTGGCCGCGCTGCCCTTGTGGCTTGCACGGGGGCTGTTTTATTGTGGTTAACGCAATATTACATCTTTTGGACCGCAAGCACGTTAATTGAAGCCAGTGCTGAAGTTGAAAGTCTGGCGAAAATTTATTTTGATGTTCGCATCTGGTCGGCCCCGGCGGCTCTTATGAATTATGCGCTGATGGGCTGGGTTTTGGCCTGTAAAGACACGCGCGGTGTTCTTATCCAGCAAGTTGTGATCAATTTGGTCAATGTGGTGCTTGATTTTTGGTTTGTCATCGGTCTTGGCCATGGGGTTGAAGGCGTGGCTTTGGCAACCGTGATTGCGCAATATATGGGCTTTGGCGTTGGGCTGTTGATCTTAAGAAAGAACCTGAAAGGGGTCGAAGGGGGTTGGGACTTCCCGTCTATTCTTGATTTGTCCAAGGCCAGACGCTTGATGTCCATGAATGCGGATTTGTTTATCCGTACCGTTTGTTTACTCACGGCTTTCGGCTGGTTTACCGCACAAGGCGCAAAGTTGGGGGATGTGGTCTTGGCGGCAAATGCGGTGTTGCTGCATTTTCAACAATTTACGTCTTATGCGTTGGATGGTTTTGCCCATGCGGTGGAAGTCTTAAGCGGACATGGGGCGGGTAAAAAAGATCGCGTTGCCTTTAAACAGGCGGTGGTGGAAAGCACGAAACTTGCGTTCTTCTGTGCCTTTGGCTTTTCGGTTTGTTATTGGATTGCAGGGGATTATATCATCGGCCTGTTTACAGACTTGGAGACGGTCTTGAGCACAGCGCGCACCTATCTGCCGTGGGTGATTGCCTTGCCGTTGGTTTCGGTCTGGAGCTATCAGTTGGATGGAATTTATTTTGGTCTGACCCAAACCAAAATTTTGCGCAATATGATGGTTATGTCCTTGTTGATTTATATCCCTTTGAGCCTTTATTGCCTTAATCTCTGGGGAAATCACGGTTTATGGGCGGCGTTTACTATTTTTATGGGATTGCGCGCTATAACATTAAGTCTGTTTTTTAAAAAGGTGGAACAAAAGGTTTTTGCATGATATCGCGTCGCACGTTTTTAGCCGGCTGCCTGCCCGCCGCCCTGACAGCTTGTTCGACAAATGAAGTCATTCGCACCATCACGGCGGCGGCGCAAAGTGGCTCGATTGAAGGGGCCATAAGCACTGTGGCGTCGTCCAAAGCGCAAAGCTGGGCGAGAAACCCGTCGTCCATTGAGCGTGATTTTAAAAATCTGGACAGTTTTGTTAAAAAGTTTTTTGGCGATGTGGTTGATGTCTGGGGGGATGACAATGCGACGACCCCGTCTCAAAAAGTTTTCGTTAAATATTCTAACAAATATAAAAGCCGGGGCGTGATTGATTTTGAACGTTCCATCGTGCGGGTGGAAACATTGGTGCCGGATCATTTGAAACAGGCCATTGTGCTCACGGTTTTGTCCCCCGATGACCCGCGTGATATCGACCTGTTTTCAGATAAGACCCCGACACTGGGTGGGGAACCGTTCTTGTACAATCAGGTGCATGATCAAGATGGTAAAGCCGTGCGTTGGCAATGGCGTGCCAATCGTTTTGCCGATTATCTGATCAAGACAGCCCGTCAAAGCCGTGAAGTCACCTTGAATAATGGGGAAAAGAAAACGGAAGTCTTTGTTGAATTCCCGTTAATAAAAACCGCTACCGCTACTCGGCAAAACCGTTATGCCCCGTTGGTCAATAAATATGCGGCCAAATATAAGCTGGAACGGGCCCTTGTGTACGCCATTATCAAAACAGAAAGTAACTTCAACCCTTATGCCGTCAGTTGGGTGCCTGCTTATGGCTTGATGCAGATTGTGCCGACGACCGCCGGGCGCGATGCCTATAAAGACATTCATGGTCGCAGCGGCACACCAAGTCGGGACTATTTGTTTAAGTCTGAAAACAATATCCGTATGGGCTGTGCTTATTTAAATATCTTACAAAGCCGTTATCTGGCAGGAATCAAAAATCCAACCACGCGGGAATATTGTGTCATTGCGGCCTATAACGGTGGAGCAGGCAATGTGTTGCGGAGCTTTCATAATGATCGCACCCAAGCCATTGCGCTGATCAACCGCTCATCACCTGCCAGTGTCTACCAACGCCTGCGCACCAAAATGCCCAAAGAAAGCCAGAACTATCTGAAAAAGGTCATAGCGGCGAAGAAGAATTACGTTTAATCCTCTCCTCCGTCATACTGGCGTAGGCCAGTATCCATGATCAGAATAGACTCTGGCCTGCGCCAGAGTGACGGGTTCAGGTTAAGCCAGTGATTTACTCGCCATTTCAAATGTATCGTTGGATAAACCTTTGGTGTCGAGGATGCGTTGCAACTGGGCTTTCATGAGCGTTTGGCGGTTTTCGTCAAAGTGGCGCCATTTGCCTAAGGGGCTGAGCATGCGTGCAGCGATTTGGGGGTTGATTTTGTCCAGAACCAAGATTTGATCGGCGTGGAATTCATAGCCAGCACCGCTGGCCTCATGATAGTTGACCTGATTGCCATGGACAAAGGCCCCGATGAGGGAGCGTACTTTGTTAGGGTTTTTGATGGAGAAGGCTTCGTGTGACATTAGCTCTTTCACCGTTGCCAAGGTGCTGGGCAAATAGGATAAAGCCTGTGCCGATAGCCATTTATCGACCACCAGCGGATCATCTTTAAAGCGAGTGTAGAAATCTGACAACGCTTCGTCATGGCCTTTGCAATCTTTGTTGGCGAGGATGCCAAGGGCGGCCATACGGTCCGTCATATTATCTGCATTGTGATATTGTGCACTGACCATGGCCATCAGGGCTGGATCATCCAAATCAGCCAGATAAGCAAGGCAGACATTTTTCAAGGAACGTTCACCGGCTGATGTGGCATCCGGTTTATAGGGCTGGTCGCTGCGCAACGCCCGATAAAGGGCAAGCAGGTCGTCTTTAAAGTGATCGGCAATGAAGGTACGCAAGACTTGGCGGGTATGGTGGATGGCATCGACGTCAATCACGTCCATTTGTTCTGCCAGATAGTTTTCACCGGGTAACAACAGGCATAGGGCGACATAGTCTTTATCCAGTGCTGTATCATGAAGGATCGCATCAATGGCATGAATAAACTGGTCATCCTTGGTCAGCTCTTCCCCCTTTTGATGGGCGGCGATCATATCCAGCAACAGATTGGTGCCATAGGTTTGGGCGGCTTCCCAACGGGCAAATTCGTCAGTGTCATTGGCCATCAAAAATGCAAGGTCGTCATTGCTATAGGTTGTTTTCAGTTTAATCGGGGCTGAAAAACCACGGTTCAAGGAAACAACAGGTTGCTCCGTGATGTTGTCAAAGCTGAAGGTTTGCTTTTTCTCAGTCAAAGACAAGACACGGCTTTCCATGTCTTTGCCATCCTTGCCGATCAAGCCAATGCTGATGGGCATATGCATGACATCTTTTGTTGGTTGTCCCGGTGTTGGGGCTAGGGTTTGTTCCAATGTCAGGTCAAAACGTTTGGCAGAAGTATCATAAGCCCAAGAGGCTGTGACCTGCGGGGTGCCCGCTTGTGAATACCAGAGCTTAAATTGAGTCAGGTCAATAGAAGAGGCATCCATCATAGCTTGTGCAAAATCGTCACAGGTGACAGCTTGGCCATCATGGCGTTCAAAATACAGCTTCATGCCTTTTTG
>JABXIC010000186.1 GCA_013373265.1 Methylocystaceae bacterium
ACAAAATGTGGATCACCAACTCCCCGATTGCCGATATCGCGGTTGTTTGGGCGAAATTGGACGGTGTGATCCGTGGCTTTGTCGTGGAACGCGGCACCGAAGGTTTCTCCACACCGAAGATCGAAGGTAAAATGAGCCTGCGTGCCTCTATCACCGGTGAAATCGTGCTGGATAATGCCTTTGTACCGGAAGAAAACCTGTTGCCGAACGTACAAGGTCTTGCTGGTCCGTTTGGTTGCTTGAACAAAGCCCGTTACGGCATCGCATGGGGCGTTTTGGGCGCGGCAGAATTCTGTTGGCACGCGGCGCGCCAATATGGTCTGGATCGTAAACAGTTTAACCGTCCGCTTGCGCAAAACCAGCTTTTCCAAAACAAACTGGCGACCATGCAGGTTGAAATCACCTTGGGCTTGCAAGCGGCTTTACGCGTTGGTCGTTTGATGGATGAAGACAACTGCGCTGTTGAAAATGTCTCCATCATCAAAAGCAACAACGTCAATAAATCGCTGGAAATCGCCCGCATGGCGCGCGACATGCACGGTGGTAACGGGATTTCTGATGAATTCCACGTCATTCGTCACATGGTGAACCTTGAAACTGTAAATACCTACGAAGGTACTTATGACATTCACCGCCTGATTTTGGGTCGTGCTCAAACTGGCCTGCAGGCTTTCTTTTAAGGTGAAATCATAATGTCAGGCGCACTTTCACATATTCGGGTTCTTGATCTCTCACGTATTCTGGCGGGTCCTTGGGCCAGCCAGACACTGGGTGATCTGGGGGCACAGATCATTAAGATTGAACGTCCCAAAGCGGGCGATGATACCCGCCACTGGGGCCCTCCCTATGTGAAAGACAGCGCCGGACAAGATACCAAAGATGCGGCCTATTACATGTGTGCCAATCGCAACAAACAATCTGTGGCGATTGATATGGCCCATCCGGAAGGTCAGGCCTTAATCAAAGAGCTGGTCAAACAGTGTGATGTGGTCATTGAAAACTTTAAAGTCGGCGGCCTGAAGAAATATGGCCTTGATTACGACAGTTTAAAACAAATCAAACCCGATCTTGTCTATTGCTCTATTACTGGCTTTGGACAAACAGGTCCCTATGCCAATCGGGCAGGGTATGATTTTCTAATTCAGGGTATGAGCGGTCTGATGAGTGTGACCGGTCACCCTGGCAATGGGCCTGAGGCTGGTCCGGTTAAGGTCGGCGTGGCTTTGTCCGATGTGTTGACCGGACTTTATGCGGTCATCGGTGTGCAAGCAGCCCTTGCACACCGAGATCGTACCGGTGAAGGCCAGCATGTGGATATCGCTTTGCTGGATGTACAGGTGGCAACCCTTGCCAATCAGGCACTTAACTATTTAGCCAGTGGCAACGTGCCGCAACGCTTGGGCAACGCACACCCCAATATCGTGCCGTATCAAGCGTTTGAAACCAGCGATGGTCATATGATCTTGGCTGTGGGCAATGACGGGCAGTTTGCCAAATTCTGCCAAATCGCCGGACTGGATGGTATGGCCGAGGATGCGCGCTATGCCACCAACACCGCACGGGTTGAAAACCGCGCAATCCTTGTGCCGATGCTGGAAGACTGCATCAAAAAACAGTCTCTGGACTGGTGGATTAGCAATCTGGAATCTGCCCATGTCCCTTGCGGCCCGATCAATACAATCGATCGTGTCTTTGAAGACCCGCAAGTGCTTTATCGCGATATGAAATTATCGCTGGACCATCCGGTTGCCGGCAGCGTGCCAAGCGTGGGCTCCCCGCTAAAATTCTCCGGGACTCCTGTTACATACCAAAAAGCGCCGCCTGTTCTTGCGCAACACACCCAATCGGTCCTGTCCGACCTGCTGGATTTATCCCCCGAAGAGCTTGAAAGACTCTCTGATGAGGGCATTGTACAGGTTTAACGCTGAGCACCCTCGAAAAAACTGAAATGAAAGGTAAATGACAGCTTTCTTAGCTACATTTTTTCCCATAGATCCTCCCCAAAGTGATCTATCACTCAATGCGATGAGACATCTCCCTACAGTTAATCGCATTCTTTCTATGCCGGACCAAGCTTAGTTACCTCGATCGCTTGGTCCGGCTTTTTTTTGTCTGGATTTGTACATCTTCATGAATAACGGGGACGAAGTTTAATTTCGTAGCTGACCCTGGAATTTTAGAATTTTAATTTTTCAGAAATTCTAATTGAGATATTATCGTATCATCATTCTTAATTGAAACATTTATGTTTACTGGTATTTTCCCAGATAACAGGTCTAATTTAATGATGAAAAGCCAATGATCAATAATCCAAGTACTCAGTTACCTCAAATTTCCGTAGACAATTGCCTAAACTATTTCACTGAAAATAATATCGATTTATTACTATGCCAAAGCCTTTCTCGTCTGTCAGAAATTGAAGCTGCAATTCGAAAAGGTCCGGAAACCGATTGGTGGATGTTTGGAGCTACGTTAGCTACTGCAGTGATTGCCGCAATGATTGCTATTTTCATTGCTATTACAACATATAAAGTTCAAAGGAAGCAAAATAGGAAAGAAGAGGAAATGAATGCTTTGTTATCTCTTATTGATGAACTTGAAAAAGAAATAGCTCTTTATGGGAATTTATTGGATATGAGTGCTTCCCCTGCACCACTTCCCAAACAGTCATCCCGTTTTCATGTTATCGCGTATGGCTTTGATTTGAACCTTAAACACGGCTTAAGCACCATTGAAGCGATGAGAGCTTTAGCGAACTTCTCTGAAGAGAGGCAACGGATTCTTCTAAGCAAATCATCTTTGCAAATTACTGATGACACACCATTTTCAGAAAAAGAAAAATCAAGATTGGAGACACTGGCGACTAAATACTACCAAGAACTAGAAGAGCTTCGCTTAGGTTGTCTCGAAGCAATTTTGAAAATCCAGAAACAAACAAAAGAATACAAGAGGGCTAAAAAAAAGATAACGAGTGCATTTTCACAATAACGGGGGCGTACACAAAATTTAATGAGGCGTGCGTTTCCAGAACTCAAATTCCGAGGTCAGCTACGAAATTATCTTTCTTGACCGCGCAACTTAATTAGGTGGCTGACCCGGGAATTCTCTGGCCCCGGAATTCTCCGAACTCACTCATATTCTGGTGGTTCATCATATCGTTCCTTGACAATACAACTGTGGGGCATAATGTTGTGGGCAGTTAAAACAATCTTTGGTTTTTCTGTTTAACTGTCGCGAATTCTGGAGCCCTGTTATGACGCTTTTCTCACCGTCAGTCGGGAAGGGTATTGTACTTTCCTTTGTCAGTCTTAGCCTGCTTGGGATCATGCCGATCATTTCGAACCTGCGTTCTTCCGATATCGGGGCGCTCCACTTTGCTTTTGCCCTTTCTGTCTGGCAGGTTGTGTTTGCTGCGCCGGTGTTTGGCTGGGAACTGAGAAGGGGCACCAAGGGGATTTTTGGCATTGACCTGTCGCGCCGGGAACGGGGGCGGATGATCTTCGTCGCACTCTTCACGGGCTCACTTTTTGGCCTTTCGACCTATCTTTATGTTTTGGGCGTTGAAAAGGCGGGGGTGGCGAATGCGGCCATTGCTATCCAAGCCTATCCATTATTTGCGATCCTGTGGGAGTCACTTTTTTTAAAGCGGCGTAAAACCGTGGTCGAATTGGCCCTGACAGCGGTTTTAATTGGTGCGCTCTATTATCTTGGTACGGGCGGCACGTTTTTGTTATCTAGTCTGTCGCCTTGGTTTCTCGTCTCGCTCGGCGTGCCCTTTCTTTGGAGTATTGCCCATGTCATCATCAAAGAGGAACTGAGCAATACACCCATCACGCCTGCACAGGTAACGTTCTTCCGGGTCGCGATTTCGACGGTGTTTCTGGCGGTTGTTTTGGCCGTCCTCCAACCATCGGGATTTGTCTCTGGCATCAGTGCCGTTTTTCAGATGATGTCTGCGGTCATGGGGTTGGTCTATTTTCTTGAATTGATCGTCTGGTTCTACGCCGTGCGTCATATCGACGTGTCGTTGGCGAGTTCAATCACCACCCCATGGCCTGCGTTGACCATGGTGCTTGCCGTCCCGCTCCTCGGTGATACAATTGAGCTGTACCAGATTGTGGCATTTGCTGTTGTGGTGGCTTGCCTCTATTGCCTGACACTCGTCAGCCTGCGTAAAGATCGTGCGAGATCGACAGCATAGATCATATTGAAATGCGTTTGTTTGCCCGCATACCTTTAGAATGTGGTGATGACGGTCACGCCGGGGACTTTGTTTTGGTTACTTCCGAAATTCCGGGGTCAGCTACGAAATTATCTTTCTTGACCGCGCAACTTAATTAGGTGGCTGACCCCGGAATTCTCCGAACTTGACTTTAGAAAAAGAGATGATGGGCTATGGGAAGCATTTAGATGACGAGTAGTATAAATAAAATTAAAGGTAATATACGTACTAAACTGAGTAAAAAACTACGTGATGAATACGAGGGCAATCTGCATGACGTAAGAATGGGAACATTTAACATCAAAACTAAAAAATTGGGAATAGTCTTGTTTTTTCATACTGATAAAATGAAAGAGCAGGCAAAAACTAATGGTTTAATTACCAAAATAGAACAATTTTGTCTAAATCAGCTTTCACAAGTTGAATGGGAAGAATTCAGGACTTATGGTGTCCAACTTATATGCGACAGTCATGAAAATGTGGTTCGCACGAATGGTGGCAATTATCTCATGTATAGACGTTAGGGAGTTCCGGGGGCAGCCGCGAAATTATCTTTCTCGGCCTTTCATAAGAACCTCCAGATTTAAACTTGGAGGTACTTATGGCTCGTATATCCCGTGTTAAATTCCGACCCCAGAATTCCCGAAAGAGATAAAAATGAGGAATTTATACGATATATTAAATTGGATGCAGAATGGAAAAATACAGCTTCTCATTCTATCAATGGGAAATGAAGATATTTCATCTCATCTTCAAAAGAACCTTTCCCATAAGATTCAAAAATTCTTCTTTTTTGATTATCGAGACAATTCAATCTCACCTATGTGTTTATATGAAATTTGGTTGGGAAATGACATTGAAAACATTGAAGATGAAATTGAGATATTGATAAAGAATATCCCATCAAATATCGACCTTTGCTTAATATTTGATGGGTACCTTATCAATTTGAGTGATCTATTTGATACTGAAGCTCACAAATATATATATGCAATAAAGTTTCAAAATGAACTCCAAACTGCTTACACCGAATTATTAAGGAATTCAAAAAGTTGGTTAAAGCGAGTGACTGCGATGTTAAACTTTTCAAGACATGAATAACGATAATCGGTGACCTGCCGCTATTCCGGCTATGTCACCAATTAAAGGAATTCCTCTCGCTCCCGCTCATTCAGATTGCCTTTAATTTCATGTGGTACAATTTAATTTTACATTGAATAATGTTCTAAACTGCTTTAGCTGGTTTATTCTTTATTTTTTTGACGCTCGGGTCATAACGCCTACTGAAATGAGTCCCCCCTACATGTCAGTTTCCAGCACCATCAATTTAAGCGCACGGGCAAACATTATCGGCAGTAGCTGGATGATTGGGGCAATGGCGGCTTTTGCGGTGGAAGATGGCTTTCTCAAAGCGGCTTCTGCGCAGTTGCCTGTGGGGCAAGTGCTCATCCTGTTTGGCTTGGGCGGGGCCTGTCTTTTTGCGATTGGTATCCTCTGGCGGGGAGAGACCTTGTTCAGTAAAGATGTGGTGTCGCCGACCATGCGTCTACGCATGTTTTTTGAAATCATTGGTCGGTTGTTTTATGTTCTTGCACTGATATCAACCTCGCTTTCTTCCACAACGGCCATCCTGCAAGCAACGCCCCTTGTTGTGGTGTTAGGCGCAGCGGTGCTGTTTGGTGAAAAAGTGGGATGGCGCAGGTGGTTTGCGATTGGTTTAGGCTTAATCGGAGTTCTGATCATTTTGCGCCCGACGGCAGAGAGTTTTTCAATCTCTTCACTGCTGGCGGTGATCGGGATGCTGGGGTTTGCCGGGCGTGATCTGGCAAGCCGTGCGGCGCCCTTGTCTTTGAGTGCGTTTGTTCTTGGGCTCTATGGCTTTCTTGCTGTCGTCTTTGCGGGGATTGTCTTTTCTCTATGGCAGGGGCAAGCCTTTGTTTGGCCTGCGATGCACGGTGCGCTTTATATGGTTGGGGCGGTCTTGTTTGGGACGGTTGCCTATGTTTCGCTGATGAAGGCAATGCGCACTGGTGAAGTTTCATCGGTCACGCCGTTTAGATACACACGGCTGCTGTTCGGGATTGGCTTGGGTCTGTCGGTGTTTGGGGAAACACTGGACGTGCCCATGATGGTTGGCAGCAGTGTTATTGTGCTGTCCGGGTTGTTTATTCTGCGACGCAGTACGCGTATTAAAGAAACGAGCGCTGGTGCACCAGTCTAGAATTTCAACAGTTTGACGGTGCCTTCAATGCCGAGAGCTGTTTTTGTTTCCTGGATTTTATTGTTCAGTTCATTGAACTTTTGTTTTGCCTTGTTGACGTCATCAGCGTTGTCTGCACCATCAAATTCCTGCGCGTGCAGCAGGTGGTCAATCTTTGACTTGGTCCGTCCACGCTCTACAAGGGCGGTTGTTAAGGCAAGTTGTGCGTCGTCAAAGGCGATCTCTTCAATGGTGAAGTCAAGCGCTTGCAGTTTACGCAAATCAGTTAGCTTTTGCGAAAAGCCATAGACGATTTTGTTGTGGCGATAGCCGTGGGGTTCCAGCTTGCAGCGGTATTTAAGCTCTTTGATTTCCAAGCGGTAATCACTTTGGGGCTTTGGGGTAAGTTTAAATGTCTGCATGGGGCTGGCCTGTCAGGGAAAGGGGGCTTGGAAGAAGGCAATAAAAAGACCTAGCCGATTTGTAAGGTCTTGAAAATGGTGTTCGAGAGCGGATTAGGAATTTATCTATCTAAGTTATTGAAAAATAACAATATAAAAATAATCTGTATGTTGTTATGTGTAACAGTCTGGTGCAGTATTGGTCAACCTTAAAATCAGACAGAATAGTTGTTTGATTTTCCCTGATTCCTTTCTAAAATAACGAAAACAATCAAGTCACAACAATTATGACTTGTAATTGAGGTGTGAGAGGAAGAGCAGAAGGATGGCGTAAAATCTTTGAATTTCGAGATATTACGCAAAGAACGTTCAGTCATCGCTGGTTATGCTGAACATTATGCCTATTCTGATCCTTCCAACGTGCCTTTAAAGGGGAACTGTAACCGGGTTTCTGTTGTTTTAAGGGGGGAAGCCGAGCCTTTCCCCTCATTCTCTTATATTCAAGTAAACTTAAAGGATTTGTGATTATGACGGTAATAAAGATCGGGACTTTATCCATGGCACGTAAGACATGTAAAGGTAAAGGGAATGTACCTCAAAACTTGCCGCCCCTATCTGTGCGTTATGATCATATTGTTGCAGCCTTAAAAGAATATGATCTGGATATTCTATTATGTTCTAGTGATTTCCTTGACACTGTCCGCATGAAGAAACTTCTGCAACATCTGAAGAAAACGGGCTGTAAAACCAAAGTGGTGACAGATATCGACGGACGTACGAAGAAAATTAAATCGACAAAGTCAAGCTTACGGCCTTTTACCAGAGGGCAACCTCTGTATTTGCTTGAGGATACAGCCAGCCAACCGAGCTTATTGGCGCGACAAACGCTGGTTTCCAGTCAAGAACGGAATTCAATGAAAAACGCAGAGGAGTTTGCCAATCAATTGATTTCACAGTTCCCGCATCGAAATTTCAAAATAAAGGGTAAAAACGTTGCCAGCATGATCTGTGGGGAAATCAATTATTTTAAACGTTCTAATGGCGGGCGTGTTGGGGTGTTTCATAAAAATTATAGTCAAATCGCACAACATTTTGCCGATGCGGACATCGTTCTTAACCCCACCCATGACAGAATGGGAAGCAACTTCGGGGTGCTGAAGGCAAAGCGGGAATACCTGTCGCGCCGCATCAAGGGACGAAAACGTTGTTATGTCAGTGCTTCTAACTGGGATATTAATAAATTAAAACAAGATAGATCGGACTATTTCGCACAGACTCGCAAGGCGAAGAGTAATCATTCTGTCTATGTCTGCGGGGTAGATAAAACGCCCCAAATGACGCGTGTCCCCGTGCAAGACGAGGAGCAAATGTTACTGTCTATCATTGATGTGACATTATAAAGGTAAAGGCTTATGAGCGACATCAAACACCTCTCTCTCTCACCAATGGAATAGTCACCGAACGGGACTGTTTTCCGAGCAATTAAGGCAAGGAGTTTACAAAGGGCCTCTGCTATCAACAAATTTACCTCAATGCAAATTGTATCGGCAAGGCGATCTTTAGAATATTGCCCTCCATATCTTTGGGGAATTTTGGAAAGGGTTGTGCGCGCTTGAGCACTTGGATCGTTTCTTCATCTAGAGCTTTATAACCTGATCCTTTTTGAATTTGGAACTCAGGAACACTGCCATTGCGCGTTACGGAGAACGCGAGAATAACGACGCCTTCTTGGCGACGGCGTCTGGCATTCTTGGGGTAGGTTTTATGTTTTTCTAGCCAACGGCGCAAGGTTGTGACGTAATCTGGTTTGATTGTGCCAACAACACGACCACCGCCTTGTTGGGTTGCTGTATCAGCACGGTTTGCCTCAAGTGTGCTTGTTGCTAAAGCCCCTTGGCTTTTGTTGCCCTGTATTTTCTTTTGCGATGGGGTGTAGAAAAAGGCATAGGCCAAAGTAATATGAAGCAATAAGGCGCCGCTAACAGCAATGATTCAATGATGAAAACGCAATATCATTGGTGAGGCTCCAATTGTGTGATCAAAGAGATTTTTTCCACCCCAGTTTTGAGCAAAGCCAGTTCCGGAGCCACATATTATGTTCATTATATAAATATTCGACGTTACAAGTTCGCATGGGGGTAATTTGAAATATCAGTTTCGCATTCAATTAAGTGCAATTAATAATCATTATTAATTTTAATGTCAATCGTGGTGTGAAATTGATTTTAAATACAATAGTTATAAATTTTTGATACCTTCGGGCATTGGCAAACACGGACTTTCATAACAGCCCTGATGTCATGATTATCATGTTTTTCTCCAAAGTACTGTTTTCTGTATTCAAGAAAGAGACAGCATTTGCAACCTGTTCTTCTCTTTCTTTACGTCGGGGTTGTGTTGTTCTTAGAACTTCATCAACAATGTCTGGTTTAGATGTGAAAGGTGTTCCACCAGGGAAAGGAGGTGCAGGGTCATATTCGACGGCAAGTTGGATTTTTTCAGCCAGTCGCTGGCCTTCGATGTCTGCGATAACTTTAAGGGCTGCATCAATTCCAGAGGTAACGCCACCAGATGTGTAGTATTTGCCATCCACGACAATGCGATCATTAGATGGGATTGCTCCAAAAGCAGAGAGCAGATCGCGAGCCTGCCAATGAGCACCCGCCCGTTTGCCTTTTAGAAGACCTGCGGCTCCCAGCATAAAGGCACCGGTACATATACCAAAAACCCATTTGGCTCTTTCTGCATGTATCCGCGTGAATTCAAGCCACTTTGAATCAGACATGGCTGCGTCAATACCGGCACCTCCAGGAATGACTAAAATATCGGACGGTTTTGCGTTGTTACGGTCAATGTCGGGGACAATGGTAAAGCCCTTGTCAGTTCGTACAGGGGTCATGTCTTTTGCAACGAGGTCGACATTCCAATTGGGGACCCGTGCCAACATTTCGTAAGGGCCGGCAATGTCCAAAACAACCATGTCAGGTATAATCAACATATTGACTTGCATTTGAGTTTTTCCCTTTCTCAACTTGATTTTTTTAAGCTTAACTGTCACCGTAATTTCGTAAATGACAAAAAAAGTACAAATCATGCCAAAATATTCTTCCCGTATTTTTATTTTTGGTTTTGAAGGCGTTCAGTTGATCGATATTTCGGGCCCCGCTCAGGTTTTCTCGACAGCGAATATGGAACAAGCCACGCCACCTTACTTGATCGATTATTTCGGTCATGAAGGCGCTATCGTGAAAAGTGCTTCGGGATTGCCTATTCAATTGAATTCGCTAGAAGACGATGTAGACGGCGGCACTCTAATTTTACCGGGAGGTCCAGGAGTAGCTTCTATCTGCAGAAACAAAGAAGCAATCAAACTCATTCAAAAAGTAGGGGAACGCGTAAATCGGGTGTGTTCTGTTTGTACTGGTGCTTTTATTGCTGCTGAGGCTGGTTTTCTAGATAATAAACGAGCTGTAACCCATTGGCGAGCATGCGCAAACTTAAAGGCAGACTATCCACAAGTTCATGTAGAAGAAGACCCTCTCTATATACGAGATGGGCATGTATGGACTTCGGCAGGTGTAACAGCAGGAATTGATTTGGCATTAGCACTGGTGGAAGATGATCACAATACGTTACTGGCTGCTCGAATAGCGAGGAGATTGGTTGTTTACTTAAGACGAGGAGGTGGCCAAAAACAATTTAGCGACCCTCTACAACTCCAATTTGCTGAATCTAAAAATTTTGGAGGATTAATTGAAAAGATAAATGAATTTCCAACATATGACTGGTCCATTGAAAAGATGGCAGAAACTGTCGGGCAGTCAAGCCGAACTTTTCATCGAAAGTTTCTGTTAGAAGTTGGTAAAACACCTGGGGAAGTGGTTGCAGAAATTCGTTGTAGTATTGCTAGAAATTTGTTGCAAACAACGAAAACTAATATTGATCACATAGCATATGCTTCAGGTTTCAAAAACGCCAACAATTTGCGCAGGGCACTTCAACGTCAATATAAACTTACACCCAAGATGATAAGGCAGTAACGATCCATTGCTAGTTATTTAGGGACATGAGATCGTTTATAATAATAAAAGGTTTTTAGTTTATAAGGTTTGTTGAATATGCTCCTCCTTCCCGAATGTTGATCCAGTCTTGAATTCGTGTTTTCCTTATTTTAAACAATGAAGAATACTTATGAAGCGTAGATTTTCAGATGAGCGAGCAGCAGATAATCTGTCTCAGAGATAGAACATCTATCCATATTTTATCAATTAATTGACTCTTTAAGGAAGCTGCCATATAAATTTACGCAGACGTTGGTGCCCCAAATATTTTTTGGGGTGAAAATGGGAAGCTGGTGTAAATCCAGCACTGCCCCCGCAACTGTAAGCGGAAAGCGTCGGTTCTAAGAAAGACCACTGGCAAGTGCACACCGCCGGGAAGGTTGAACCGATTAGCTAAGACCCGCTAAGTCAGGAGACCTGCCTACGTCAGCGTTACCCGTCCTTCACACGGGAAGGTTTGAAGGCATGGTACCCCATTGTGGTGACGCGTTTTGTGTTGCTGTGGTGGGAATCTTATTTTTTCAAATAGTTTCCATCCAGAAAAAAGAACGGTTTTCACGCTCAAGCTTTGTGCTTGTCGCGTTTGATCCGTGGTTTTCGTTATGTCAATTTTGGCATGGCGGCTATTGGACTGGATCACCCTCAGTCTATAGCACTTTTAACGCATGAAGCCCCCGAAATCTTGGCGGATCGACGGGGGCTTCGTGAACTTGGATAAATTCACACAGACGGAGTCTGCAATGTGCACTCTGAACGAACTCGTTCGCCCTGTCAAATGCCTCAGTATCTCGGCAGGTTTAATATCAATGATGGTTTCAATGGCACAAGCACAAGAAACTGAAAGAGAAGATGTTGTGGTCACGGCCACACGGATGGAAACACCGCTGTCAAAGGTTGGCAGCTCGACAACGGTGATTACAGCGCAAGAAATTGAACGTGATCAGGCCCGAGAGGTCATTGACGTCCTACGTAAAGTGCCGGGTCTTTCTATTACACAGACAGGGAGCTTTGGGTCGAGCACTTCGATCTTCATGCGTGGCATGAGCTCATACCATACCCAGTTGTTGATTGATGGGGTGGAGATGGCCGACCCGAGTGCCGGACAGCCGTCTTATGATTTTGGGCATTTGATGGTCACGGATATCGAACGGATTGAGATCGTACGTGGCCCACAAAGTACCCTTTATGGGGGGGATGCTATTGGGGGTGTCATCAATATCATTACCAAAAAAGGAAAGGGGAAACCCCGTTCTTCTGTATCGGCAGAATATGGGAGTTACAATACGAAAAACCTGAAAGCATCCTTGTCCGGTGCACAACAGAAACTGTCTTATGCTGTCAGTGCCAGTTATCTGGATACGCAAGGTTTCTCATCGGCTGATGAACGCAATGGGAATACTGAGGAAGATGGGGCCGAAAACCTGACCGTCAATGCCAACTTCGGCGTGCAGTTTAATGACATTTTTTCGATGGATACCAAACTGCGTCATATGCGTTCCGAAATTGAATATGACACCTGGTCTGGTGGTCGTGCAGTGGATCGCAATGACAATATGCGAAAGACTGAAAGCAGTGCATACCTGGGTGCAAACCTTGCTTTGTTTGACAATCGACTGACCAATAAGTTAGGCGTAAGCTATATCAGCAGTGAGCGTGATACCTATCTTGGTGAGGCCCGAAATTCCTATTTTGATGGATATAAGAATAAATTAGAATATCAGGGAAATTTTAAAATCACAGAGGCTCAAAACATTGTTTTTGGGGCAGAAACCGAACAGGAACATACAGAGCAATCCGGTATTGACCGGAAAGTTCGCAACAATGGATATTTTGCGACCTATCAGATTGAAGCGATTGAAAATCTGATCCTGTCTGCTGGTGCACGTTTGGATGATCATGAAAAATATGGAAATCATGATACCTATCGTTTGACGGGTTCTTATACGCTGGACAGTACACAAACACGGTTTCACAGTAGCACAGGTACCGGCTTCCGTGCACCAAGCCTTTATGAACTTTATGAAAGTGTTTACGGCGGCGGTAACGAAGACCTTGAACCCGAAGAAAGCCGAGGTTGGGATTTCGGGGTAGAACAACCGTTGTGGGATGATCGTATTGTCCTTGATGTGACCTACTTTGAAAATTCTACGAAAAACCTGATCAACTGGGTGGGGACCGGGTATGTGAATGTCAACAAGGCTGAAGCCCGTGGGGTCGAAACCGGCATGTCCATAGATCTGTTGGATAATCTGTCTTTGGATGGGGCATACACTTACACATTAGCAGAAAACAAGAGCACAGGGGGGACCCTTGCACGTCGCCCGAAACATGAAGGTACATTGACTGTCGCTTATGAACCTATGGACGACCTGACAACGGATCTTTCTGTACGCGCAAAAGGACGGACTTATGATAGTGCAACGTCCAGCTATATGGGTGGTTTTGCAGTTTATGACTTCAAAACATCCTACAAAATCAATGACACAGTAACGGTCTTTGGTCGGCTCGAAAATATTTTCGATAAAGATTATCACGAAGCATCCAGCTACGGCACGGGTGGACGGGCAGCTTATGCCGGTGTTCGAGCTCGTTTTTAAGGTGAAATATGACACATTCATTCATCATTGAAGAAGAAGGTAACGGGAAGATGGAAATCTTCCCGTTAGATAGCCGTGAAGAAAATCTATTGGAAATCTTTACGGATGTTTTTGAAAATTATTGGGATCAGGTGGTCTTCGGCCCGCTTGTGCAGGGTGCTGTATTTGAAATTCATGCCCCCAATGCACCAACCCGGATCACTATGCTGGATGGTTATCTGACGGTGAATTTCGGCAGTTGGCACTTTCATCTGTGTATCGGGAAACATAAAGGGAATCGTTTTTTTCCGATTAGCCCGAAACTCGCCCATCATCGTCGTTGTCAGCGTGCAGAAATGTATCGCTATCTCAATTCAGATGGCACCCCCAGAAGCTGGGGCATGCGTTTCTATAACGGAAATGATGAACAGATGATCACAGTGTTTTTCCCAAATCCATTTATCAGTGATGAGGAAAAGGTTCTGAAAATACCGGACTGGTCGCGTCTTGCCATGTGGAACGAATTTCGCCAGAAATATTTGGGATTGGAACCTGATCCGTTGGATCAGTCGGGCGTAAAATTCAGATGCGGAGGTCACTAGGTGGTACTTCGCACACTCTGTGGCGGATTTTTGTTTGCCACAGTTTCCCTTTTTCATATGCCGGTACAGGCTGACAAGCCGCAACGTATTGTCAGCTTAAACGTCTGTGCGGATCAGTATCTGTTGGGGTTGGTTGAACCGAACCGGATTGTGGCCTTGTCAGAAGATGCGGCAAACCCGCAGATTTCTCTACAATATGAAAAAGCACAAGGGATACACACCACACGGGGAACCGCAGAAGAAATCCTGTTGTTAAAGCCTGATCTGGTCATAACCAATAAATGGCGTGGCGCCAAGACAACAGAAATTTTGCGACAATCTGGTATTCCCGTTTTGATGCTGGCTCTTCCCGTGACCTATGAACAGATTGAAGCAGAAACCCGAAAAGTGGCTGACGCGCTGGGCGAGGGGGAGAAGGGGGAAGCACTTCTTACAGATTTAAAAAATACCATGTCGGTTGCCCCGCCTGAAGACGGACCGCTTGCAGCTTATTTTATGCCGGGTGGTTATAGCGCGGGTCAAAACACCTTTGTGGAAACGGTTTTACATGCCGCAGGTTATCGCAATCTGGCCAGTGAGTTGGGGTTAACAGGCTGGTCGTCACTGTCGTTAGAAGAACTGGTGCTGAAAAAGCCGGACGTGTTGGTCATGAGCTTTTTCAGTAAAGGCAAATACAGCCTGTCTACCCGTCTGCGCCAACATAGCGCCATGCAGGAACTGATGAAGAAAATCCCGGTCATTGATGTGCCGGACAAATACTGGGCCTGTGGGGGATGGTTTCTGTTTGAAGCCATCCATTACCTGAAAGGAAAGAAGGTGTGATGGTCAAACTTTCTAGCAGTCTTGTTCTGGCACTTTTACTTGCCATGGGGCTTGGTCTTTACATTGGCTATACCCCGTTACCTATCGATATCCTTTGGGGTGGGCTTTTTGGGGAGGCTGAGCGCGGTTACCAGATTGTTGTACAGGAAATTCGCCTGCCGCGGGTTTTATTGGGCGCCGTCATTGGTTTTTCTTTGGGGTTAAGCGGGGCGGCCATGCAAGGTCTGTTGCGCAATCCATTGGCAGAACCGGGTGTGGTTGGCATATCAGCAACCGCAGGATTGGGCGGCGTCATTGTGATTTATTTCGGTCTTGCCAGTAGCTTTGCCTGGTCACTGCCTTTGGCGAGCATGACAGGCGCGGGCTTGGCTGTGGTTTTACTTTTTGTACTGACGGGCCGGGATGCGTCTGTCCTGACCATCATTTTGGCAGGTGTCGCTATCAGTAGTCTGGCAGTGGCGCTTACTTCATTGACCATGAGCCTCGCGCCAACCCCGTGGGCGGTCACGGAAATGCTTTTTTGGGTGATGGGCGCTTTGAAGGATCGTAGTATGACGGACGTGAATCTGACGGTTCCCTTTATGGTCATGGGATGGGTTTTGATCCTGACCACCGCGCGTGCTCTTGATGCACTGACCTTGGGGGAAGAGACCGCACGATCCATGGGGATCAATCTGAAAAGTGTGAATTTGAGACTGATCATCGGCACGGCCATGTGTGTCGGGGCGTCGGTGTCGGCAGCAGGCAGTATCGGTTTTATCGGGCTTGTCGTGCCGCATCTGCTGCGGCCGATGGTGGCTTATCAGCCCAGCAAACTTTTGCTGGTCAGCGGATTGGGTGGGGCGGTTTTACTGATCCTTGCTGATATTGCCGTGCGCTTGATCCCGTCAAAACCAGAGATTAATCTGGGCGTCCTGACCGCCATGATCGGTGCGCCTTTCTTCCTTTATCTGATCCTGAAAACAAGACGGGAGATGCGGTAATGGCGCTTGTTTCTGCTGAAAATATTTCTGTATCAATTGAGGGGAAACAACTGCTGGAAGATGTTTGCTTCCATGTGGAACAGGGCGAGATGATTGGCGTGATCGGTCCAAACGGGGCAGGGAAGTCAACCTTATTGAAAAACCTTGTCGGATTGAATGAACCTGCTTCCGGGCGGGTTCTGTTTAAAGATCAACCATTGAAGGATATGTCTATTGGCGAGCGCGGTCGACAGATTGGTTATGTCGCCCAAGGTAGCATCTGTCACTGGCCCCTGAGTGTGAGCAAAATCGTTGAAATGGGGCGCTTGCCTTATCAACGCTTGTTTCGCCAGAAAAGTGCAGCTGATCTGGCCGCCATACGCGCGGCCCTTGAAACGTTTAACATAACACACCTGCAAGACCGTTTGGTGTCGACATTGTCTGGTGGGGAGCGTGCACGCGTCATGCTGGCCCGTGTCCATGCCGGCGCACCACATATCCTGTTTGCCGATGAGCCGACAGCCGATCTTGACCCGGGCCATCAGTTACAGGTTATGAATGTGCTTCAAAAGCAGGCCCGATCCGGCACGGCTTGTGTGGTGGTTTTGCATGATCTCAATCTCGCCAGTCGCTTTTGTGATCGATTGTATCTTTTGCAAGGCGGGCGCCTGAAAGCCGCTGGCCCTGTCTTAGAAGTTATAACACCGAATCATATGAAAAACGCTTATGGCATTGAAGCCCTGTTGGGTCTGTACCAAGGCGAGAATTACATTGTTCCCTGGAGGCTGACATCCTGAGCGCACGTTTACATATGTCCCCGGGTTTTGCCTGTTCAGCTCTATTTCATGCAGGGGTGATCGGTGGACTTTTGCTTGTCTGGGATGATGTAAGCCTGCCGATTGTGGGGACTGACATCATGTCTGTTGAAATTGTCATGGAAAGCCCGGACCCTGGTGGGGGGGAGGGTGTTCAACAACAGATGGTCAAGCAGGAAAAAAACGTTCAGGAAATGCCTGAGTCCTTCGAAGAAGTTGTCGAGAAGGTCACAGAAGAAATGAACAAAGAAGCTGAGATCATTCATGATGCACCTGTCTCAAAACTGGCTGATGTTGTTCTGCAACGAAAACCAAAATCGCCTGTGCATCAAAAACAACCCGTGAAAAAAACAGCTTCCACGTCTGAACCTCTGGATGAAAGCAAAGCACAAGTTCAATCAGCTTTAGAGAATTTGAAGGGGCAGGAACAAGGGCAGACAACCCAAGGAACGAAGCAATTGGCTGGTATTCAGCAGGCCGGACTTTCAGGGGAAGTGCAGTCAGCGCATTATGTACTGGGCAGTGCGCAGAACCCAAAACCGAAATACCCCAAGCTGGCCCGTAAAAGAGGCTGGCAGGGTCGTGTTGTTTTAAGCGTTCATATCAATGAAGAGGGGCGGCCCGTTCATATCCAGATTGAACAATCCAGTGGGTATAAGATTTTGGATCGCGCTGCTCTAAAAGCTCTTAAAAAATGGACATTCCAACCCGCGCAGAAGGGTGGGTTTCGTGTTGCCAGTCATCTCAGTATCCCTATTCGTTTCGACCTTATGAACAGTTAGGTGCAAAATGAGTTTTTCCTTTTCCTATAACGCGCCATGGCTTGTTGCTGAATTTGAAATGAAGCAACGTATGCTCAGTTGGTCCATTACCCATCCCGGATTTTGTGACAATGATCGGGTGGCCTGGCTTGAAGTGCGCAATTCTGACTTAACTCCTGACATTGATGCCCAGAACTATATGAAATCCATGTTGGATAAAAATAGATTGGGTGGGGCCTTGGGACTGATGACATCGCGCTACATTGAACACCACCATTTTGCCGAACGCATACAAGGCTTTGTAAAAGCTCAGTGCCTGATCACTATGGGTTTAAGCAATGGGGCGCATGTGGGGTTCCCGGATGTGGAAAGGTCTTTTGCGAAAGTGGGCACGATTAATTCCCTCTGTGCGGTGAATGTGCCGTTAAGTGATGGGGCGATGATCGAAGCTTCTTCAATCGCGACACAAGCACGTACAGCCGCTTTAATGGATTATTACCGGACGGATTTACCCGATGTACAAGCTATTACAGGAACAGGGACGGATTGCATTGTCATCGCCAGTCCAAAAGCAGGCAGCAACACGATGTTTTCCGGTCTTCATACCAATGTGGGCAAAGCCCTTGGCGAGGCGGTATATGCTGCCTCGCTCGAAGCGGCCGCAATTTGGCATTGCACCAATGGAAACTGGAATAAATAAGGGGAGATGTTTGGGATGAAAGCACAGGATGTTCTAGATCAATTGGGACCTTTGGAAGGTGCTATTGATCCGTTTAAAATCGCAGAAAAGTTTAATGTTCAAATTAGTGAAGGACCAAACCTTCCCAATATTTCCATTGAGGCTCTGATGAAAGGGCGCGTGGTCTGGATTGATCCCGGTTTATCAGATCAAATGCGCAATTACATGCTGGCGTCTAAGTTAGCCACCATTTTGGGGGAGCGTGAGGATACGGAGAGTTTCGTCTGCGCCCTCTTGTTGCCTGAAGTTATGTTCAGACGGGCTATTCGTGGTGTGTTGATACGTCAAATGGGCTCCATGTTGGAGGTAAGATACCTCGCGCCGATGCTGGCTGAAATCTTTAATGTTCCAGAATTTCTCATCGTCAAACGTTTAGAAACTTTAAAACTTCTCTCAGAAGACGGTGGTGAAGTGATTTACGAGACTCAATTAAACTAGGCCTTGCCCCTAACACTAAAGGAATATTACGTGACAAATCTCCAACAACCGGCCTCTCATCTGGTGGATATCGTCTTTCCAGGTGACACCAATCATCATCATTCCCTGTTTGGTGGGGCGGCTTTGTCCCACATGGATAAAGTCGCTTTTATTGCGGCCTCGCGTTATGCGCGGCGCAGTTTCGTTACGGCATCGTGTGAACGTATTGATTTTCAGGCCCCGGCGCGTCAGGGCCAGATTGTCGATTTTGCCGGTAAGGTCGTTCTGGTTGGCAAGCGATCTTTGGCTGTTGAAGTCGAGATGTTTGCCGAAGATTTGCTTAGCGGTGAAACAACGTTGTGCAGTCGCGGAATTTTCAACATGGTCTCACCGGACAAGAAAGCCCCGGACATGCCCCCTCTTGTGCCACGCATTGAAAGTCATGAAGAAAGCCAAATTCTTTGTTCTCGGGTTGAAATGGTTTTTGCCGATCAGACGAATCATTATGGCACCCTTTTTGGGGGAAATGCATTGGCGATGATGGGCAAGACGGCCTTTATCACGGCAACCCGATATGCGCGGAAGGTCTTTGTCATGGCGTCTTCGCAGAAAACGGATTTCATTGCATCGGCTCAAGAAGGGGAAATTATTGACCTCAAGGGTTTAATTACAAACGTTGGAAATACGTCATTGGAGGTGGAAGTTTCTATGTATTGCGAAGACCTGTTAAGCGAAGAACGCCGCCTGTGTGCCAAAAGCAGTTTCATCATGGTTGCCGTGGATGAAGCAGGAAAACCCGTTACATGTCATCAGGCCGTCGCATAATCCCTCTTTGAAATGACAGATGTATGATAGAGCAAGGGCTCTCCACTTTAGTGCAGCGGGTCCACAAGCCGCACCGGATAGTTCCAAAGATAGTATTTATGATTTTTATTGAAGCTTAAGATTGCATTAAATTCTTTTTTTGTTCTTAATGTTGATTATATTCCTATATCTACCTATGTCCCATTTGGTCACTTCAGCAAGTGGTCTGTTTTTCATAATGGCAGGATACAGGAAATATGAGTTTTTCAGATATGTTCAAAGGGTTTAAGGACTTTTTCACAGTCGATAATCCCGTTTCGTCTAGATCGTTTGGAATGTCCGATGATGTGCTTAAGACACAAAATGCCTTGGGAGAATTGGGGCATTTCAATGAATACACTCCTGATATTGGAGAAGGCTTGAAAAGCTTTCAGGCTGAACAAGGTTTGAAAGTCGATGGGTTAATGAACCCCGGTGGTGAAACGGAAAGTGCATTAAGCCAAACTCTGGCAAACCAAGGCATTGGCAATACGGACTTGCTGGCGAAATTAGATAATCCGTTGCCCTCAAATATCACGGTTAAACAACCCACTAGTTCAAAACCTGATCAGAAGTCTTGGACGGCTTCTGCATCATTTGGTGAACCAAAGAAGCCGAAACCGACACCCAAAGCAAAGATTGATCACATGACATGGTTGGTTGATCCATTGGCATCATCACCAAAAGGCAAGATGCCAACGGCGAAACAATGGGAAGAAGTTGCCAAGCTGCAAAAGAAGAAAGCGAAAACTGCAATCCTCCCTGAAGGTAAAACAGTGCAACAGCGTATTTCATCCATGATGCAGGATGCAAAGTACCAGGACAAAAATGATACAGGCTTGCGTGACCATGTGGTGAAGCAGTTTGAAAAAGCTTATCCCGGCAATCTTCAATTCGATGAAACAGGAAAGATGATCCACCCCTAACCGATTATTAGACCGGAAGAGGTTGAGCCTTACGATCCAAACGGAGAATTAAAGATACAGGAGCAAAACTATGACCAAGGGCAAACGGATTATGTACAGGGCATATCGAATGAATTGCCCCAGCGAGATCAAACGACTTCAGCAAAAGCAGATCAGGCAGGACGAGTTGATTACCCGCAAGATGCGAATGTCAGACCAGCCTCCGCAAAATCACCAGATCAATTGGCCTCTGCTATCCCTCTCAATGCAGATGCTTTGAAGGATGCTGAAAGATATGGTTTGGAAGAAGCTGAACAAGGTAATTCCTATCGGGTCGCACAAGCCTCTCGAACAGGTGTGATGAGTGATGTAGAAAAAAGCTCTCAAATCTCTCCATATGAACAGGTGCCGGACATTACCAAGAGAGAGGAGCGAGAGAAAAATATCATAGACAATAAGCCCGGTAAGTTTCCTATTGAAAAGAACCCGGAAGCTGACGATGGATATAAATTGTACGAAATACCAGCATTCGGTCGTATCATGTTGAACCAATATGACAGCACAATTTCTAAATTAGCGGAAAAGCATGGTGTTGATCCCGACCGGGTTCGTGCCGTTCTCTGGGCTGAAAATAGTAGAGGTCATAAAGGGCCGATGAATTTTCTAATGGATGTCGTTGGATTGTCTTCAAGTAAACTTCCTATGAATATTAACCCTGAAATCTGGGGTGGTTTGCTGGATAAAAAAGCATCTGATCTCTCTGATCCTAAGGAAAATATTGAGGCTGCAACGCTTTTGTTAAAAAGACTTGAAGATCGGGTTGAAAACAAGGACGATATGGCAGCTATTGGTACATTATGGAATGGTTTGGGGTTAGAAAAAACAAATGACTTTGGGGAGTATATAGCTCGTGTCTATAGAGAAAAGCCTTGGCTCAAAAAGCCCTTCCAATAGGCAGGATCGTATAAAGAGAAACGTAAATAGAACGGTAGCAGGAGTTTTCCTGCTGCCCCTTCTGATGGCTTTTATCGGCATATATTCCGGCTTCATACAAAACAAAGATGAAGAGTTTTGTAAATTCGTAGAGGAGGGGAAAAGTCATCATATAATGTTTGATGGAATGCCGTGTGTTTTACAGTTTGATCCTATTTCCCCTATATTGCTTACATCTTATTTGATGTGGTCGCCGCTATTACTCCCTGCTGTTCTCGCTTGGTTGTATTATCGTTGGTGGGCGAAATAAGGAGAAATTCCGGAATTTGACTCTACCTTCCGATTGGCGCTATTCAAGAGATTGCAATGTCAAACGGTTGGCATAGTGAGTATATGGAGTTAGCGGCTGAATTTGATCAGGTCGGACAGCTTCTCGAAGATGACGGGTAGAGGAAGATGTCATATATTGAAACTGCCTATGATATCGTAACAAATGATGATTTCTGGAAATGTTCTGATCAAGATCGCTTGATCAAAGCTCTAGCATTTCATGATGCTCTCTCCCGGTTAAGCAAAGTCGACGCAGACCTGCTTAGGTCTTGTGTGGATTCAAAGGATAGACTGTCCTATTTTTCTCAAGTTTCAGTTTGGTTTGCGATTAATTTTCCCGAGGCTCATAAAGAGGTGCAGGAGCGGTGGTTATGTGTTTTGCTGGCCTTCTATGCCTTTGATAACATGGGGTTTGGGTATGACACCTTATTACATATTGATGCCGTGTTACCTCATCTAAGGACACAGTCATATTTAACGAGGAATGCTTGGAATTGTCATCGTCATTTAGTTGACGAGTTGCCTCTTCGGGCTTTTGAAAGCCGAGTTTTTTGAAAAACTAATAAGAGTATGTTGAAGAGTGAATTGAACAAACAATTATGAAAACGAAAAAAGCGCCGTAATGGCGCTTTTTCAATGTCTTCTTGAGATAAATGGTGCCCGGGGGCGG
>JABXIC010000115.1 GCA_013373265.1 Methylocystaceae bacterium
CAGCAGGTCGTATTTCTGGAGGCTTCTTTGCTTGCAATAAAAAAATCTTCAATTATCTGGTCAACAGCGATCATATGATGCTTGAAGAAGAACCAATGCGGCAACTTTTAGCAGATAATGAGTTGATGATTTTCAAACATGATGATTTCTGGCATCCTATGGATACGTATCGCGACTATAAATTGTTAAATAATTTATGGAATAATGATCAAGCACCATGGAAAATTTGGAACGAATAACGTGAAAAACGACTTTAGTATTTTCCAGGGAAAACGAATTCTTGTAACAGGCTCCACTGGATTTAAAGGTAGCTGGCTCTGTGAATGGCTCTTAAATATAGGAGCCGAAGTGTCGGGTTTTGCTTTAAAACCAAAACCTTATGCATTGTTGTTTGAACAACTGGATTTACAAAATCGTATTGATCAGCACTATGGTGATATTCGGGATGCTGAAACAGTTTTATCTGTATTTAATAAAACAAAGCCCGAAGTCGTAATTCACCTAGCGGCTCAAGCTTTAGTTCGTGATAGTTATAAAAACCCGAAAGAAACTTTTGATACAAATATCGCGGGTGGGGTTAATTTACTTGAGGCCATTCGAATGTCAAATGATGTGAGAGCGTTGGTTTTCATTACGTCTGACAAATGTTATTACAACAAAGAATGGGAATGGGGTTATCGCGAGAACGATGAGCTTGGTGGTAAAGACCCCTATTCAGCTTCAAAAGCTGCTGCCGAAATTGTATTTACAGCGTATCAAGAATCATATTTTCGTGTACGAAAAGATTTTGCCGCCGCAACAACCCGCGCAGGCAATGTCATTGGAGGTGGCGATTGGTCAAAAGATCGCATTGTTCCCGATTGTATCCGTTCATTGATATCTGGTGACGATATCATACTACGGAACCCTCAATCAACACGACCATGGCAACACGTTCTGGAACCATTATCTGGTTACTTATCCGTTGCAAAAGCTCTACTCGATAATGCGCCGGGTTCGGCCTCGGCCTGGAACTTTGGTCCTGACCCTGAAAATGTACGCCCCGTTCGTGAACTGGCTGAAAAGGCGATTCAAATTTGGGGGACAGGAAACCTTCGCGACGAAATTGATCCAAATGCCTTGCATGAGGCTAACCTCTTAATGTTGGCAAATGAAAAAGCTAAAAGCATATTGGGATGGCGGGCACGTTGGAACTTTGACCACGCTATTGAACAAACAGTCTTATGGTATAAAAAGGTTAACAAAGGAACGTCACCCATTGAAGTCACAAGATCACAAATCAAAGATTATATGCAGGAGATGAAGACGTGATTGATGGCGTAATAATTACACCACTTAAACGCATTCAAGATGAATACGGTGAAGTCATGCATATGTTACGTTCCGATGCTCCTCATTTTAAACAATTCGGTGAAGTTTATTTTTCTGTTACTAATCCAGGCGTTGTTAAGGCCTGGAAGCTGCATAAGGAAATGACCTTGAATATAGCCGTACCGTTTGGTTCATTAGATTTTGTGATCTATGATCCAAGACCAAGCAGTTCTACTTATCAACAGATCTTTATTAAAAAATTAGGCCCTGAAAATTACGATCTTTTAACCGTTCCCAATGGCGTCTGGGCGGGCGTAAAGGCTTATCAGGGACAACCTGCTATTTTGGCTAATTGTGCTTCATTAGTACATGATAACAATGAAGTAGAACGTCTAGAGAAAAATGACCCATTTATTTCTTTCGATTGGAATAAAGTAGGGCTTTAGGTATGAAAATATTAGTCACTGGAGGGCGAGGTTTTTTGGGTGGTCGCTTACTAAGTGCATTACAGCATATCCCCCACATCGAAACAGCCTGCACAACGCGGAACACAGGTACTAATAACTCTCTGCTTAACACACCAGTATTTTCCATAGACTGGCCAACAGGACATGGACTTATTGATGCCTGCCGTAACGTAGACGTCATAATTCACTTGTCCGCCATGAATGAACAGGATGCGGCAATAAACCACTATAAAGCCCTGGAAGATAATGCCATAGCAACACTAAGGCTGCTTGATGCAGCTGTCGAAGCTGGTGTACAACGCTTTATATATGTATCTACAGCAAAGGTTTATGGCCCTCATCTTATCGGTAGTGTGAATGAGTCAACACCAGCATTTCCTCTAAGCGATTATGCTATTACACATAAAATAGCTGAAGATTATATTTTAGCTTACCATGCTAAGAAAAAAATTGAGGGAATAGTTTATCGACTTTCAAATGGTGTCGGTTGTCCAATTCATGCAGCGGTTAACTGTTGGTCAACTATAACAAACAGCTTTTGCAAACAAGCCGTTGTTGAAAAGAAAATAACTCTTCAAGGAACCGGGCAACAGTGGCGTAATTTTATCGGCATTGGAGAAGCAGCTAATGCCTTAATTCATGCCAGCAAAATATCATTATCAGATATCAACATTCCTCTGTTCAACTTAGGTGACAATGATTCCATGCGTATCATTGATATGGCTAAACTGGTGTCAAAACGATGTAAACTGAAGTTTAATTTTATGCCAAACGTGACACATAATCCACACGACAGCATCACTAACGAACCTAAATTAGACTTTCAAATAGAAAAATTAACCTCTACTGGCTTCTCACCGAAATTTACTTTAGATATTGAAATTGATTCGACATTAGATTTATGTGCAGGGGCCTTTCTACAATCATGATACCTAAAGTAACATTTTTAATGACATGCTTTAATGCAGAAACATACATTAAAGCTACTATTGATAGTATTCTTGCCCAAACATATTGTAATTTCAAAGTTTTAATTGTTGAGAATGGATCCACAGATCTTACTTTGAGTATTCTCAATAGTTTTAACGATCCACGCATTGAAATAATCGAACTAGAAAAGAATATTGGACGGACACCTGCTTTAAACCTTGGTTTAAAGCACATAGACAGCCAATTCGTTGCAATACATGATGCAGATGATATTTCCTGCCCTCAACGCCTTGAGAAACAAGTCTCCTGGATGAAATCACACCAAGAAACCGTCCTTCTTGCAGGTTGGTGTAAATTTATCGATCTGAATGATAATGAAATAGGAACATATCAACCTCCCATTAATCGTTCAGATATTTTAAATTCAATGACCCATTGCAATCCAATTTCCCATTCATCTGTACTCTTTAGAAAAGAAGCTGCTAAACGAGGATATCCAGAAGATTTCATTTATGCTCAGGATTTCGCATTATGGCTATCCATGCAAAAAGAAGGTGAAATTGATATGTTAGAAGATTTTATCGTAAAAATCCGACAACACCCTGAAGCTGTCTCAAACAACATTTCTTACGCTTTAGCAAAAAGCTGGGATGGCATGAGACTCTATGAAGAGGCTTTAAAAATATCAGGAATATCAAAACTATCTTATAAAAAAGGACTATCAGCTATTGCTATAGAAATGGCACGCTATGGTAAATCCAAAATTAAAACAGGACAGTTTTTTTCAGGAATACTTTGGCTTGTAAAAGCTTTTTACAAATCTCCACGTATTTTCTTTTTTCAAAAGATTCGTAATACCAACTTTTATCAGGGAAAAAATCAGTGAAAGTACTTGTTACAGGTGGCGCAGGTTTCATAGGACAACATATCGTCCAACGCTACCTACATTCAAACGATGAGGTTATCTTATTTGATCATGATCCTTTGAACAAAAACCTTCCAAAAGAAATTCTTGAAAACGTTGAGATTATTAAAGGCGACATCTTAGATTCTAGTAGTGTCGCAAATGCGATTAAGGGATGTGACATTGCATATCACCTAGCGGCTTTGGTTGGTGTTAATGCCTATGCAACGAACCCTGTCTTAACGATGGAAACAGAAGAAAAAGGGCTACAGAATATATGCCATCACGCTTTAAATGAAGGCTGTGAAAAAATAATTTACCCTTCATCAAGCGCTGTATATGGTAATGTACATGTTGAGGATCTTCTTGACGAAGATCTTGAAGTCGCCCCCAACTCAAATTATGGCGTTGCCAAACGCTTCAATGAACTTTACCTGCAATCTCAATACAAACAAAATGGACTACAATCGGTCGCCTTGCGAATTTTTAATGTATACGGTCCTGGTCAAGATAACAGATTAGTTATTCCACGTTTTATTACAAAAGCCTTAAACAATGAAAAGCTCATCATATTTGGAAATGGACATCAAACCAGAGATTTTCCATTTATTCATGATGTTGTTGAATGTGCTGTACGTTCTGCCTTAAATATTTCAGGTCACCAAATTGTCAATGTAAGTTGTGGTAAAGATTATTCTATTAGAGAATTGGCAGAAAAAATAATAAAATTGACCAATTCTTCATCTACTGTAGTAACAAAACTGACGCCAGAAAATAGAACATCATTCGAAGTTGAACGTTGTATCGGCTCTAATACAAAAATTAAAAAACTAACCGGATACCAGCCTAATACTTCTTTAGATGATGGCTTACGCTTAACAATTGAATCATTTATATCCTAATTGATATGTCTCCTCGTATTAACGTTCTAATGACAATTTTTAATGCTGAACCGTATCTACATTCAGCAATTGATAGTGTTCTTGCTCAATCGTTTAAAAGTTTCGATATACTCTGTATCGAAAACGGTTCAACAGATGATTCTATGGAGATACTCAGAAGCTATAGTGACCCACGCATTAATATTGTTGAACTCAAAGAAAACATTGGTAGAACAGCAGCTCTTAATATGGGATTACGTCTCTCAAAAGCAGAATTTATTGCTATTCAAGACGCGGACGACATAGCTTATGAAGATAGGTTGCGACTTCAACTAAACCACCTGGATGCAAACCCAGAAATTGTAATGTTAGGTGGGAACTTTGATCTCATAATAAACGAAAAAACATCACCTGCACAAAAAGTCCCCTATACCCATTCTGACATAATTACATCTATGTCACATAGATGCCCTTTCGCACATACAACAGTTATGTTCAGACGAAAAGAGGTGCTAGAGCTTGGCGGATATCCTGAAGAGTTTATCTACTCCCAGGATTTTGCAATGTATTTAAATATTATGAAAAAGTTTTGTGTTGCCAACCTAGAGACAACAATTGGAGCTCATAGACTGCACCCTGCACAGCTAACAGGAATTCAATCCGGGAGTGAACTGCGTTTAAATGAAGATATTCACTTATTCAAGAAAGCAGCCGTACAATTCAATTACACAGGTACATCACATCGTCTTGGGTGCCAATGGCGCGCAGAACTCCATTTAATGATAGCTAATATTGTTCACGGTAAAAAATCTTTAAGCCACATAATGTCTGCCATATCAGAAGCCCCTTTAACCAGCCTAACTTATTTGTTTGTTCAAATGATAAAGTGGCCAATACGATTTGGGCACAGATTAATCTCAAAAGAGAAGGCATGACTGAAACTCCACACATAAGCATCATATTACCAACATACAACCGAGCAAATATGTTGGTTGAAGCAATCGAAAGTGTACGAGCACAGACATTCTCGAACTTTGAGCTCATTATCGTTGATAATGGTTCAGCTGATGATACATGCCAAAGAGTAGATCAAATAAAAGACGAACGCATTGTTTTTATCACGATTAAACATGCAAACGTATCTGCAGCCAGAAACATTGCAGTCGCAAAAGCAAAAGGTAAATATATTGCCTTTTTGGACGATGACGACCTCTGGCTGCCAAAAAAGTTAGAAAAATTTTATGACTTGTTTCAAAAATATCCAGAAACCATATTCGCCTATTCTTCATGGTATTATAGGGATGGTCAGAAAGACATTTTCTTGGAAGCGACGGCTGAAGGTGATATCAGGCACTATTTGTTGCTTTTTGGGCGTATCGGAACGCCATCTGTTATGTTGCCCAGAACGAGATTTATTCAAATTGGTGCTTTTGATGAAACAATGACAATCGGAGAAGACACCGACCTTTGGTGTCGTTTATCTACATTGGGTGAGATACGCGCAATTAAAGATCCTCTGACAATCGTGCGCAAACATTCTGGGAATACAATAATTCCCCCCGACCTTTTCGCAAAAAATAGACTGAAAACAATCCAGAAAATCTTTCAACTGTATAATATTAGTGATTTAAAATCACAAAATTATTATGAAGCTCAGGTCTATTTTGAGGCTTCACTTCTTCATAAACAATGGGGCAACCTTTTCACGGCAAGAAAAAAAGCTTTTACAGCTATTTGGAAGGCCCCTATAAATTCACCCTTATCTAAACGTGACTGGTTGCGCAAAGTAGTAGAAGTAGTCCTTGGTATCCCACTAACAAATTGGATACTGCAAAAACGTTCAGACCTAAACCAACGGGAATAATGAATTTATGTCTACATTTAAACATTATATATCTAAAGTACGCCAACATGGATTAAGGAAGAGTGCTGAAATTGCTTTAAGTCGCCTCTCCAATAAAACTTATCCTTCTACAATCAACGTTGAAATAATGACGGTATGTAATCTAAAGTGTCGTCATTGCCGTGTGACCTATCATGATAGTGAAATTCCAGTCCAGTCCATGGGGTTTATGGAATTCGATAAATTCGAAGAAATTGCAGCGCGTATTCAAAAACTAATTAAACACGCGAATGTATTTCAATTTTCTACGATTGAACCAATGTTCCATAAAGATCTTTTCAAAATGATGGACGTTGTCTCTTCCTATAACCCCAGTATTAGTTTTCCAATGCTCAGTAATGGTCTAACCTTTACTGAAAAAAAGGTTAATGAGCTATTAGCTAGAAACGTCCCGGTCATTTCAATATCGATTGATGGAACGACTAAAGAAGTTGTTGAATCATTTAAAACTGGCATAGATTTTGATAAATTAATAAATAAAATAAAAATGTTCCGTGAAAAAACTCATGGAAAAATTAGTATGGAAGCTGTTTTTGTTTCAACTCGTCAAAACATTCATCAATTAGTTGATTATCCAGAATTTGTAGAAAAACTTGGTTTTGACACTATAAATATAAATGGTTTCTTAGCGAATCATGCAGATATGGCAAATTTATACCTATATTCTGAAATCGGTAACAATGAAGTTGAAGAAATTTATCAATGTGTTATTGAAAAGTGTCATAAACTTGGCTTGAAACTCCTAATTCCTTCTTTAAAAACTGAACCAATTGGTTGTGGCCTATCTTCATATATGTATATTGGTGAAGCAGGTGATGTTTCGCCATGTGTTTTTCTTGCAAGACAAACACCTTTAGAACTCTTTTCAAAAACCACGGTAACTGATCCGGTAATATGGGGGAATGTTCTTAAACAAGATCCACTTACCCTTTGGAATGAAAAAAATTACTCAACTTTTAGAAATAAGCTATCCAGTCGTAACATTCCTGATCCTTGTAAACTTTGTGCCGATGCTTACGGCGTTATCTGCTCAAATCGTACTGTAGAAGATAACTGAAATGCGCCTCCTTGTTATTGCAATGGTAGAAAGTAGCCACACAGCTAACTGGTTAAATACCCTTACAAACGAAGGGCATGAAATTTTTCTTTTCGCACCTTACCTTTCTCGACCTCACAAAGACTTAGAACCTGTCAGGCGTACAAACGGAGTATTCTTCCAAAAGGGTGCAACCGATAAAATCAATTACATCTCCGCTCTTCCCCATCCATTCTTAGGTGATGGTCTTGAATGGTCATTAAATAAAATTAAAAGAGATCAAGCTTGGCGAGCAAATTGGCTCGCAATGATCATACGCACTATTAAACCAGATTTACTACATTCAATGGAATTTCAACAAGCTGGCTATTTATCCCTGCAAGCATATGAAATTTTAAAAGGGAATTTCCCTCCTTGGTTAGCCACCATATGGGGAAGTGACTTATACTACTTTGGCCAATTTGAAGAACATAAGCCACGCATAAAACGTATTCTTTCATTAGCAGATTTTTTCTCATGTGAATGTATGAGAGATGTTAAATTAGCCCAGCAGATGGGGTTAAAAGGAAGAGCGTTAAAACCTGGTTTAGTATCAGGTGGATATGACTTGAAAAGAGCCCGCGAATTACAAAGCAAACAACCAACTTCTGAACGCAGGCTCATCGTAATTAAAGGGTATCAACACTTTGCCGGTCGTGCATTGATTGCCCTTAAAGCTTTAGAATTATGTTCTGATCATTTAAATGATTACAAAATTAGACTTCATTCAAGCACACCAGATGTCATTAAAGCTGTAAACACTTTAGGACGAAAATCAGGGCTAGACATTGCCTGCATCCCACATACACAAAATCAAGAAGACATACTGGCATTACATGGACAAGCACGCATTTCAATCGGGTTAAGTATTTCCGATGGGATCAGTGTTTCGATGTTAGAAGCTATGATAATGGGATCATTTCCAATTCAATCCTGTACATCATGTGCTAATGAATGGATTGAAGATGGAAAATCTGGATTTATCGTTCCAGCGGAAGATCCTATCTTTTTATCCCTAAAAATTATTTCCGCATTAAATAATGATACCTTAGTAAACCACGCACGAGAACTGAACTGGAAAACTGCTGAAAAAAAGTTAAGCTCTGTAATTGTAAAATCACATGTGATTAACACGTATAAAGAAATTCTAGACAATATAAGCACAAACGCCTGAACATTTTTCTTTACGTCTTTACCGGAGCCCAACCCTACATTTTCATAACTGATAGAAAATGAATAAAGCTACATTTTAAGACTAGAAATGGTGATCCATACCAATTCTATAAATTTGAGACTCATAAAAGGGATTCCCAAAAACTTTGAAATATGATTCAACATAGAAAACAAATGAGGTGTCAACACCAGAGTAAAAATACGCCATGGGAGATTGGGCACATCGGTCATAGCACTTGGGTTTTGGTATCAATTGGATATAGAGGATGGGCTCATGAGTTTTGAATTTATGGAATTAGTATTAAGATAAATAGTTGCAATGTGCTTATATGCATTATACTAAATTGAACAGCTAAAAAAATGAAACTTTAAGGTGTCTAGAAATCTAGGGGCGATCCAAATTCGCACTGTTTAAAAAACGCTATATACTGTTGTCTAACGTCAGCACTCATGGGGCATATTAAGCACGTTGCATAACGGAGGATTTCTGGTTCA
>JABXIC010000202.1 GCA_013373265.1 Methylocystaceae bacterium
AAGAAATTTTTGGTCCGGTGGCGGCTTTGTTCAAGTTTGATACCATTGAAGAAGTGATTGATCTGGCAAATGATACGGAATACGGGTTGGCATCTTATGTCTATACACAAAGTCTTTCAACCTATGTCAAGATTAGTGAAGAGCTTGAATATGGTATGGTGGGCGTGAATACCGGATTGATTTCCAACGAAGTTGCCCCCTTTGGCGGTATCAAAGCTTCTGGCATTGGTCGCGAAGGTTCCAAATACGGTATCGAAGATTATCTTGAGCAAAAATATATTTGCTTGGCTGGCTTGTCATGACATTAACGACTGAGCAGGCACAAGCAATTGCGCAAACCTATGTGGACGCAAAAAGCAAGACATGTGCGCTATCGACCCCGCCTTCCGGCTTTGATCCGGAAAGTATTGAACAAGGATATTTTATCCAGAAACAATGGTTCGATATTCATGCAAAAGCTGGAAAGAGTCTGACAGGTTGGAAAGCGGCGATGTCAAATCAAGCGGCATTTGATCGCTTTAACCTGACTGAACCTCTCTATGGTGCGCTGTTTGAAGATATGTTGATTGCAGGGGATGTTCTTGAGAGTTCAAAAGTGATCGCCCCCAAGATCGAAGCTGAAATTGTATTTATTCTGGGAGAAGATATCACGCAAAATGATGTTAGCGACGAAGACATTCTTTCATGTGTGTCTCATCTTTGCCCGGCTTTTGAAATCGCAGACAGCAGACAAGAAGGCTGGTCGTTTAAAAGAGGTTCTTTCCTTGCAGATAATGCTGTGGCATCATATTACAAATTGGGTGAAAAATATGACTTTAAACCTGAGATGATGAGCACGCCTTTCATGTGCCGCCTGTTATGTGGTGAAACCGAAATTATTGGCTCTTCTGAAAATGTTTTGAATGAACCGCTTGGATCATTTTTATCAATGGTGCGCCAAGTGATAAGCCTCTATGGCACAGTAAAAGAGGGACAGCATTTTCTCAGTGGGACTTTGACCAGACCCATTGATATGACGGTTGGTGAAACATACAAGCTCAACGTTTTAGATATGGATGTGGAACTTTTATATAAATAGGTGAACCGTGAGTGAAAAATACGATAAAGGCTTGGAACTGAGAAAATTTGTCGTCGGCGAAGATTATGTTAATCAGTCTATTGCAAATGCTAACCAGTTCAATCAACCCCTCCAGGAACTTGTGACCGAATATTGTTGGGGTGACATCTGGCAAAGAGAAGGGATGGAGAAACGAGATCGCAGCTTGATAAATCTTGCTATGATCTCAGCGCTTAATCGTCCACATGAATTAGCCTTACATGTGAAAGGCGCGTTGAAAAATGGCTTAAGCCCCATAGAAATACGTGAGGTTTTGTTACAGGTGGCCATTTACTGCGGTGTCCCTGCTGCCATCGACAGTTTTAGAGTTGCGATGAAAGTTTTGGAAGATGAAGGCATCGACTTAAACAATATTGAAAAAGAATAGAATTTAAAGGGAGGGTGTGATGACACTCTCCTTTTTTATTATCATTTTAACCATAATAAGACTTAGTTACGATTCGACTCTCTCGCTTAAGCCCAGATGTGACATCCCTGCATGACCCTGATTAGATTTTAAGCATTTTATGAGAATTATGATAAAAAATTACGCGCTATAACTTTAAGATTATGCAAAAATATCATTATATGAAAAAAATGCTTCGTAATGTGTCTTTTTTATAGTAAGTTTAAAGTGAAATTAAAGTGTCATGTGAACTTAACAAAGTTGAGTCCCATGCAATTGTTGAACAAACTATTATGAAAGATGAGGCCAAATCATGAAACGTATGTTGAGGACTTTGCTTGTCGGGGCAGCGCTTGTTTCAAGTTCGACTGCTGCTTTTGCAGATGTAAAGTTAACACTTTCTGACTGGATGCCTTCCAGTCATCCATTGTCAAAAGAGATTATTGGCGGCTGGGCCAAAAAAGTCGCTGAAGTGACTGAAGGTCGTGTCACTGTCAGTGTTTTGGCAAAAGCGCTCGGGCATCCGAAGATCCATTATGACATTGCTAAAAACGGTTTGGCTGACATCACTTATGGTGTTCATGGTTACACGCCCGGTCGCTTTTTATTGACCAAAGTTGCAGAGTTTCCCCTTGGTGGTAAAACATCAGAAGCGCAATCTGTTGCCTATTGGCGCGTCTACAACAAATATTTTGCCAAGGCTGGTGAGCATAAAGATGTCAAATTGTTGGGCTTGTTCACACATGGTCCGGGCATGGTTCATAATAGCAAACACCCGATCGTAAAAATTAGTGATTTTGAAGGTCTTAAACTGCGTGTCGGTGGTGGTGTAGTTAACCAAGTTGCGACAACAGTTGGGGCTGTACCATTGTTACAACCCGCATCCAAAGCCTATGAATTATTGTCTCATGGGGTTGCTGACGGCACCATGAACCCTATGGATGCTCTTCTCGGTTTTAAGATTATTGATATTGTTAAAAATTCGACGATCGTACCTGGCGGATTCTATAATCTGAGTTTCTTCCTTGTTATGAATAAAGATCGTTGGAATGAGATCAGTGAAAAAGACCAAAAAGCCATTGAAAGCGTTTCTGGTGAAGCCTTTGCTGTTGCTGCAGGTAAAGTCTGGGACCGTATTGCCAATGAAGCCCTTGTTGCAGCAAAAGAAAATGGTAACACTCTTACTTATGCCAATGATGAGTTCATTGCCAATCTGAAAGAAAAAACAGCACCGATTGAGGCTGAATGGGTAAAAGAAGCTGATGCAAAAGGTGTTGATGCAACTGCAGCACTGGCCGAACTGCGTGAAATCGCAAATACATATAAGCCTGAGTAAGTTAGGTAACCAAAATGCGTAATATATCGAAACGAATTGTTGAACTGTCACTCAATGCCTTGGAGTTTTTATATGGGCGCATTTTGGCTTACGTAGCCGCCTTTGCGATGTTGGTGATGATGTTTGTTACCTTCGTCGATGTTGTTGGAAGAGACTTGTTTTCATCTCCCCTGCCTGGTGGGTTTGAAGTCACAGAGTTTCTTCTGGCAACCCTTATATTTCTTGGGCTTCCTATGGTAACTGCTGCGAATGAGCATGTTGATGTTGATTTACTCGATTCAACAGTACCTGAATATTTGAAGCCTATACAAAACATCCTGATCATTCTCATTAATATTATGTGTTTTGGGGTGTTGTCATGGATGCTCTGGAAAATGACAATCCAGACATATGAATATCAAGATACCACAGCAATTCTACAAATCCCTTATACCGGTTTGGTAGCGCTTATGGCTACGTGCTCGTCTTTATCGACCGCTGCACTGGTGCTTATGCTTTTTGTGCGTCGTGGTAAGCCATTATTTTCAAATGGTAAAAATCAAGGATCAAAATAAGATGGAAACGAGTTTAATCGGCTTTGCAGTCTTGATGTTTTTTATTTTCTTTCGCGTGCCACTGGGTGTTGCCATGGCAAGTGTAGGGGTGCTTGGTTTTGCCTATGTACAGGTTTTTGAATTTAATAACCCGAGAGGTATGGATGCCGCTTTAAACATGGTTTCCCAAATCGCTTTTGAGACCGGATTGTCCTATAGCCTATCTGTTGTCCCTTTGTTTGTGTTGATGGGAAACTTTATTACCGAAGCGGGTTTGTCAAGACAGCTGTATCGTGCAGCTTACACATGTCTTGGTCATTTTAAGGGCGGGTTGGCTCTCTCAACCGTTGTGTCATGTGGTGCTTTTTCTGCGGTTTGCGGCAGCTCAATGGCAACTGCATCAACAATGGCAAAAGTTGCCATGCCCGAAATGCGTAAATATAAGTATGCTGATAGTTTAGCGACAGGCTCTATCGCTGCGGGCGGTACGCTTGGTATTCTTATTCCTCCCAGCGTTATCTTGGTCGTCTACGGCATTATGACGGAATCTGATATTGGTAAACTGTTTATTGCCGGTCTTCTCCCCGGACTGATTGGGATCATTCTGTATATGCTTGCCGTTACGGTCACTGTCTCTTTAAAACCTGAATTGGGCCCGGCAGCCGAAAAATCAAGCTGGTCAGAACGTTTGTCCTCAATCAAAGATGTCTGGGCGATTTGTTTGTTGTTTGCTGTTGTCATGGGCGGTATCTATCTCGGGGTTTTCACCCCGACTGAAGCCGCTGGTATTGGTGCGACAGGATCTTTTTTCATCACCTTAATCCGTGGAAAAATGACCGTCAAAAGCTTGGTGGCGACACTCGTCAGTACGGTGCGTACCACGGCAATGTTGTTTTTCCTCGTTATGGGTGCGGTTTTATTTTCAAACTTTATTAATGTCGCTGGTCTACCGGATG
>JABXIC010000042.1 GCA_013373265.1 Methylocystaceae bacterium
TTGCCACAGCCCGACGGACCCAGTAAGGATACAAGCTCACCTTTTTTTATTTTCAAATTTATGTTAGCGACAGCTATCGTTTCGCCATATTCTTTACGGATATTAATGAGTTCAAGGGAGTTCATGTGTTTCGCTTTCTAATAGATCAGACGATACGAGAGAGTTTGACATAACGGTCGGTGATGAACATCATTGCAGCGATAATCACAATTTGAATGGATGCAACGGCAGCAAGAGTTGGATCAACTTGGAATTCCAGATAATTCAGCATTGCGATAGGTAATGTGCTCATGCCGGGACCGACAAGTAGAAGTGTGAGTTCAAGGTTCTCAAAACTTTGGATAAAGGAAAAAAGTGTGGCGGCAACGATAGCAGGGCGCATCATGGGAAGTGTAATGCGTACAAAAACGGTCCAAGGGTGTGCACCAAGGTTGGCTGCAGCTTCTTCGATATTTCTGTCTAGTCCTTGAAGACCCGCTGTAACAACACGTACGGTCCATGGTATGGTCAATAAAATATGTGCCGCAACGAGGCCGGGTAAGGTACCAACAATATCTAAATCCAGTGCATTTTGTACAAAAAGATACGTTAAATAAAGTGCTGTACCTGCAACGATACCGGGGACAATGATTGGGCCGAGTAAAAATGTGGTGATTGCTTGTTTGAAATGAAGGTCACTCCTCACCAGAGCCAGAGAAGCTGCTGTTCCTAAAGGAACACCAATAAGTGAGGCAAAAAAAGCGACTTTAATGCTGGTGATAAATCCATTTAGGAATTCATCACGTGTAACTGCATTTTCATACCATTCCAAGGAAAAGCCCTGAGGAGGAAAAGATATAATTGCCTCTTGAAAGAATGAGGTTATGACTAATAAAAAAACGGGTAAAAGCATCACCGTGTAAGAGATACAAATACTACCTTTGTAAATTAAGGTCGTTAAACGCATTCTGCAGTTTCCTTATTTGAGGGCGGCATGAAATATTCTGCGTAATGATTTGCGATTAGCTTTAACTGATCAAGGGTGTCTGTATTAAAAGCTCCAGATTTCCCCATAAGATTAAGTTGCCCGACAAGTTCACCAGACTCAGTACAGACAGGCAAATTCACGATTGCATCACATCCATTGAGATAAATTTTCTCCCAATCAGGAAATCCATTTTTTATCGCTTCAATGCCATCTGTAATAATGGGCTCTCCAGTCTCTTTTACTTTTTTCATCGTTGGTGCCTCGAGAAAACTTTTAAAACCAGCTTCAGAAAATAATTGGGGGTGTGATGAACAAAGTCGATGTGCCCCCACCTTGTCATAAGAAAGTGCTGTGAAAGCAATTATTTCTGTGACCAGTTTTAATTCGTCTTGTAGCGCTTTCATTGGGAAATCGCTTACTTTCATATCTCAACGCTTTCTTGCAGAGGCAAAACCAGGTGAGTTTGTGCAAGATTTACAGTAATCTCAGGTAGTTTCCCATGTGGTACTTTTTTGAAATGATCTTTATCTCCACCTGCGACTGATAAACGTAAACGGCTTCCTTTTGACAGGGTCCAAGCGGTTGGTAAGAATGGAATACGTATGGTTTGTTCTTTTCCAATAATCAAAGGTTTAGCGCTGTCACGATGATACGTGCGATATGGCCAATTGATCTTGATTGTATCGGGTGTTACAGCCTCACTTCTAAAAAGAGCGCGCAATATACCTTCTGTGATATAGCGTTCGCTACCATCAGCTTCAACTTCGCTCAGATAAACGAATAGTCCTGCATCTAGCGTATCAAAACTTGCGGTTAGATTTAGAATAGCATGACCTGCTAAAACAGTGTCATCAACCAAAGGGGCGCTGTCCCATGACAGCATGAGGTCAGACCGACCTTGCCAATCAAAATAATAATTTCTTGAATCCAGACCTGATATCCGTTCATAACGGGTCTCAAATCCAGTACCTGTTTCAGGTGTCGCTTGATAGCTCAGGATACCCTTCGCTTGAACTTGAGAGAGCTGAGCATTGTCATTAGGATGTAATTTAAGAGTGTGGTCCTGTGGAGGCCAGCTTTCTGCCTCGGCCCACGCTTCTTCATGGATTTTGTAATATGCAACTGCCGGTTCATCTTTAAGTCCGGTATCTGTATCCATTAAATATGTATCAAAAAATCGTAAAACACACCCAAGAACTGAAAAGCTCGGTGTTTCATCTTTACGCCAAGGCGAAACATCAATACGCGCACCATGGTCCCAAGGACCAAGAATGAGATGGCGGGGATTTTTATCAAGCGTTAGAAAACGTGCAATTGCACCATTGGCATATCCCGCACCATCCATCCAGCCAGAGACTGACAGGATCGCAACATCTTCACGCACACCTTTAGAATATGAATAAGGACTGATTGTCGCACTTGAATAATCAGGATCATAGGGTAAGCCTTCTTCCCGGTAACTGAGGTCTGCCATGAAGTCCGTTTGACGAAAGTTACTTTGATGTTCAGCAACAGCTTCAGCCACAAGGCTTGCGTCAGTGTCTTCATCAACAGGCATGGGACCTTCGAAATCAGGACTGGCATAATATTTATAGTTTTTAAGATACTCACGTTTATCCTGATCCAGCCCTTTCATCAGATCGTCATAGATATGGGTTAAGGAAATGCATTGCATGCCGCCAGGGAAATAATTGTCCGCATAGGTGTCCCAAACAGAAAACAGAGGCGCAATGGCTTTTACAGCGGGATGTCCCGTTGATGCAAGGAAGTCCGATGCTGCCCCCAGATAAGATATGCCGGTAGCGCCAACCACACCATTTGACCAACTTTGCGCAATGACCCAGTCTGTAATTTCAACACTATCTTGACGTTCAAGAGGGGAGCGAAAACCATCGCGTGTGCCAAAACTGGCCCCTGTTCCACGAACATCAATGACAACGACACAATAGCCGCGAGGCACAAAATAATCGCTGAATTTAACAGTGTTTGGATTGGGTATTTCCGTGGATCCTGCTTTGAGTTTGAAACGGCGGAAATAAGGTGTGAATAATAACAACGTTGGAAATTTTGCCCCCAAAGGTGCACCATCGGGTACATATACATCGACTGCAATTTTGCACCCGTCTCTCATTGTAACATAACAGGAAGTCGGGGTGTCCGGTAATTGATACGAGACAGCACGTCTTGTTTCATATGTATCAATACGATTGTGAAAATCAGAAGAGAAAGGCATCAAATTTTTCCATTATTGTTTGTCTGCCATTCATTAAGGCGGAACTTTGAAGTTGTGTAAATTGAGTAATTAGTTATATTAGTTACGTTTTTAGTAAGTGAATACGCATGATCAAACGATTGAAATAATCATATGTCTTTGAACCAAAAGAGCCTTGAAGCATTGCGTGCATTCGTAGAAACAGGGTCCGTTAACGGAGCCGCTGAACGTTTGTTTCGCACAGCACCACAAATCTCACGCCTTCTCTCGGCATTAGAGGAACAAGTGGGATTTACAGTGTTATCGCGTAGAGGGCGTCGCCTGCGTTTAACCCGCAAAGGAAAAGAATTTTATCAAGATGTTGAAAGACTTCTTTCTAGCCATGATGATTTAGAACGTCGTGCGGATCAAATTCGTCAAGGACAGAAAGAGCATATCCGTATTCTTACGGCACCTTTTGTATCACATGCGGTTATTAACAAATCTTTGGCATCTGTTATGAAACGTTACCCAAACATGACAGCCCAGATCGACGCACGTGTTCGCCTCGATATTGATATCTGGATGACTCAAGAAACATTTGATTTAGGTATTGCTCCTTTACCCATAAAAGATGATGTGTTTGAAGTAGAACCCTTTCTTGAGCTGCCAATGATTGTTGCGATGCATCCCGATCATGCTCTTGCGCACAAAAAAGTTATAGATTTTGATGACTTTATACAGCATGAAATTATTGCCACTCATACACAATCTTTACTGGGGCAGCACCTTGAAGCCTTGTGTAAAACGAGAGGGAAACGTCTTAAAATTAAGATCGAAGCCCGTAATGGTGTCATCGCCTGTCAAATGGCCGCGCTCAACCTTGGTATTTGTCTTGCTGACCCCTTTGTTGCCCTGTCAAGTGGTGTCGATAATCTCATTCTTCGTCCTTTTGAACCCCTGGGAACGCTTAAATATGCATTTTTCTATCCCGCATGGGGAAACCGTATAGATATTGTAGATGAAGTCGCAACTGAAATTCGTGAGACAACGTCTCGTCTTGCAAAACATATATTTGAAGATATGCTAGGCGCTGGACCTAAACTGGTCTTGCCAGATTAAACTCACTTTGACATCTACTCTCTGAATTTATGGGATTGGCTATGACAAAATCCAATCCATTGCGTTATTTTAAAACGTCATCTGAAGTTATTCAGCTTGTCCGTGATAATTTATGTCCGTTTCAATCTGTCTTTACGCAACGTCGAAGATCTGCTTCATGAGCCGGGCATTGACATCACGCATGAAACAGTCCGCTTTTGGTGGAATCGTTTTGGGCCGATGTTCGCTCATCAGATCAGGAAAAAGCGGGGTCTGCTTCTTTCCCATAATTGATGCCAGCGAGGACTTAGTGAATTAAGCATACTTTACATATTTCCAGATTTTGGAGATGACATAACAAATGAAAAAAAGCCCTCCAAAACCAGGTACGCTAAAACAGAGTAAAATAAAGATTGCAAAACCAATTAGATACAAGAGAACAATAGTAAGTGCTTTCAGGACGGAAAACAGTTTGCTTTGGAAGATACTTCTATAACCTAGATCGGTTAAGGGAGAGGTTGTTTTTTTCCTTAGGCTCGTTAGCAATTCTGTCAAGGCAGTTGTTTCAGGTGTCCGTTGTCGTGCATATTTGAACTTGAGACTTCTTTTGGAGCGTGTGAACTCAAAAAGACGGTCCAGAGCATTTATGCCTTCAGCTAATGGATGAGTGTGATCATTTAGAATACTCGCCTTTAAAATATCAAAGACGCGGGGCCCCATAGATAAGCGACGTTTTCTGGGTAAAAGTTCTGCCTTCTTTACGAGCCTTGCCCAATGCATCTTTGAAACCGTTTTACCATTATTACTTAATATGTTGCGGAGTTCTTGAAGTAAGTCATCAGATGTTGGTCGCTCAATTCGGTTTAAGCCACCAAGGAAGTTGATATATTTATCTTCCCAGTCGATTAAGTTTTGTAAATGTAAATCTTGGATGCGCCAATTGAATTTCTCATCAATCATGTCGACTATATCCATAGGAAGGCGCCAAATCAGCATTCTGTCATCTGCCGTACCGATCTTGCACAGGTGTTTTGCCAGTTTTCTTTCGAATTTGTTTCTGTGGTCAAATGTTAGGTGGCTGTAATCTTCAAGAACAGTTTTCCATTCTTCAGGGCTTGATCGATTTTCAAGCTGATGAAGTTTATGAAGAATTGCCGCATAGGCGTCATTATGTCGATTAGAATTCGAAATTTTCCATTTTGAAGCTGGTTTTGTGAACGCGAACAACCGTTCTAAGGCTTTGACACCTTCATCACGTTGGGCAGACCGTAGATCAGTATCGCTGTCTCCCACCATTTTCCGAATGACATCTGTATAAGGGGCACGTTCAATTGGAGAGAATTGTTTTAATTTTTCCTCCAGTGTATGCCATTCTGTGGAGGATTGATTTGCCTCTATATCTGTTAATAAGTACCAGATTTGAGAAAGTAGTCCGTGTAAACCGTTCGCAGGTGAACGGTTAAAACGGTCAAGGAAATGAGCCAAAACTTCTGGGGACGTAGCAATTTGAGAAAGATCGATGCTATGAACTCTCCAGAGAAAACGCATGTCCAAAAGATCAAGGATCTCATCTGCAATATCATCGATTAGAAAGCCGTTCTCGGTAGGTGTTGATAGTTTTTTGATTAATGCCTTTTCTAGACGTTCGTTATGTGTGAGTGGAAGCTCGTTTATTAATGAAACACAAGTTTCCCACTCGGCAACAAAGGAATGAGCTTTGAGTTTGTCTAGTTTGGTTTCTATTTCATTCCATATTCTCTCGCTGGAAGAGGAGATAGGCTGTACCTTGGTTTGGGTGATAGAGGTATCAACATCTGGGGTATGGAAAACTGATTGTCCCCGTGCGATTTCATAAGCTTGTCGGAGCTTTTGAAAGCCCTCAGGGTCAATCTCTGGTGACGTGTTTTTCAACTGACGTGCATATGCTTTTTTAATTAGCTTTTTGTCGTCGGTTGGTTCAATACCTAGGATATCCCACATGGTTTTATGTCCTTGCTCGCCCTGCTTCGTCAGACCAATAAAACTTCCAAAGAAAAAGGGTCACTGTGCATGCGACTGCACCGATGGCATATGGTATTGGAACGAGGACAAACAGGAATCCTGTGAAGCATAAGGTTACAAACAGGCAACTGATGTGAATGATACGATAAGAAATTGGATTATGGTTTGACCATTGAAAGAGTTTACTCATTAGATTAAACCCCCATTGAATTGGCATGTAGATAGCAATCGGAACTGTTGAAATAGCGACAAACTCTTTAATGAAATTTATCGAATAGGAGATTTTCTCCTGATTGGAGTCAAAGACTTTTAACGATAACCAGAATACGGTGGTCAGGATTAGAATATGAATAAGAGGTATGGCTATAAAGGGAAGACCTCTATTCAGTATAAAGCGCTGAATAGACGTAAGGTTTACCAGAGCAATAAAATCGATAATGGTGGCAACAAAAAAAGCGGTAATCAGTTTGAAGCCTGAGACATTACCAAAATACTGCTTCAAACCGTCAAAGATTGGAGCCAACACATTGACAAACATATAGAGTAGGGCACAACCGATGACGAGAAGGATTAGTAAGGGTAAGGCAAACTTTTCTCGGGCGATGAGTTTGAACTGTGAGTAATACGGGGATGCATCCTTTGTGAGTTGTAAGAATAAGTCAGCTGTTTCCTCACTGTATTTCCGTAAATATGTTCTGAGCACTCGTGTTGTCAGAAAGATTTTGTGTTTGCCAAGCCCCCAGACTCTAATCCAGCCGAAAATGTGGGCAAAGGTTCGAAGTGCACGCGGGTCGATTGTTTTGTGTGCTTCAGGCCCCATTTTTTCTATATGATCAAGAAACAATTTCAAGACAGCGGCGCGATAGTTATGGCGCTGATCCGGGTCGTAATTTTTGACTGTCGAAATAGCCCTTTGCCAGATGGTTTCTGATAGGTGTGGCGCAATTCCGTTTAAACACAGATTAATGTGGGTCGTTAAATTTGCATAATCAAGGTAGGATAACTTGGATAGGTAGTTCGCCAATTGCAGTCCTTGAATTGGGTTGTGAACGATTTTGCTTAAGCGCATATCATCACGAGACCAAGAAAAATATGAGTCAATTTCAGCCATAGAAATGGGGGCTAGATGACACGCATTCATATATTGGTCTTCTTTGTTAGAGAGGAAATCAGCTAAGTGGGTTTCTATGATTTCACGTTGTTCAAAGGACAGATCATCCAGAGAAGCAAGAAAAGCCGTTCGGGTTTCATCTTCGTTCAGTTCCTCTATTGATGGAATTAAATTATAAATTGGATTGGAAGCATAAAATGGGTTTAGGCAATTGATGTCATCTTCATCTTTATTTTCAAAGACTTTATCATCTTTTTGTGTCTGGTTGTTGTCACTCTCGTTCATTTCAATATGTTTGGGTGTGGCTACTACTTGCGGGGTGAACAAATTGTCAGAAGCCAGACTTTGTAATGCCCATTCATAGGCGTTGCGCAACTCTTGAAAACCTTCAGGGTCGTCTTCAGGTGAGGTTGTTTTTAGTTTTGCGGCATAGGCGCGCTTGATATCTTTTTTATTTGCGGTCGGTTCAATACCGAGGATATGCCACATAGTTTTCTCAAAATTAATCAAATTGTTTCAGGATTTTTCGAAAGATGAGCACCGAGACAACAATGAAAAGGAATGGCCCGAGCAATGGAATACGGATGAGCGCCAAAAACGAAGGTAAGAATAGAAAAATGTAGAAGAGAGTCTTGAGGTGGTGGCCCGCTGTTTTTTCCCAATAACCATGATCAGTAAGTGGAGCCTGAACCTCGGAGCGTAGGGTGATAAAGTGAGTGGCGATTTCTTTGTTTTGATCATTCAATAGATTTCTAAAATAGGGCTCCAGCTTTATTTGCCCGAACAAGTTCTTCCGCGTAAACATGAACAGACGATCAAGAGCATTAAGCCCTTCTGGGAGAGGTGGGGACGATAGATGCTCTGCGCTTTTAATAACCATCTTAAACACGGGAATGGCTTGGCTGTCTCTTTCAAGCTGATTACATTGTTCAAGTTTGCGGATGACTTTTTGCCATTCTTGTTGAGATTGACTTGTTTGGTGGTCTGTGAGTAAACGTTGGATTTTGGGAAGTAGATCAACGACTCGTGTTTTCGTCGTATGCTCCAATCGGTTAACAAATTGTTGGAAGATTTCTGGAGAGGGGAGAAGTTCTTCCAAGCGCAGGTTTTGTGATCTCCAGCAGAAGTGCTCTTCTAAAAGGTCAATGACGTCGATATCTACATAGTCGAGTAATATCCCATTATCTGTTGCTGTGGATAATTTCTCAATCAGTAAAGCTTCAAACTGACTGTATTCGGTAATCAGAAGTCGCTGTTTTAAATGGATGCAGGATATCCATTCATTAGTAGAAGAAAATTGATTAAGCCTTTCTAATTGGGCCTTTATAATTTTCCAAGTATCTTGTACCCAGACATTCTCAACTTTAGCGGTGTCTATTTCTTCATCATCAAGTATATGAATATCAGATGGGTTGATCCATATTGTTTCGCCCTCGTAAGGGGGGGCATTGTAGGCCTGAACCGGATTACTTAGTGCCCATCCATAGGCTTCACGTAACGCCTGAAATCCTTCCGGGTCATCTTCAGGAGATGTTTTCTTGAGCTGACGGGCATATGCTTTTTTGATCAGCTTTTTATCATCTGTCGGTTCAATCCCCAGAACGTGCCACATAAATTATTCCCCACCGAAGACACTGACTTCAAGACTATCAAGGAAGTCTGAGAACTCTTTTCTTAATCGTTCAGGGTTGCGTAAATGCTGGTCTTCAAGAGCCTTTCTGAACTGCCCCATTTGATCAAGAAGCAGCTCACGTGCATCACCCGAAACTTCTTCATAGATGCGTTCTGCACGCGCTAAAACTGTACGGTTTGGTCCTTGTTTCCATGGCGGCATTTTCAGTTCTTCAAGCTCTTTAAAGCGGGCTTCGATCTCGGCTTGGCTTAGATTGACACCAGATGCATTAAAGACTTTTTTCTGAATTTTATCTTCGCCCCAAACTTGAGCAGTAACTTCCAGTGTCCCGTTGATGTCGTATGTAAAACGTACGTCAACGTGCTGTGGCTCTTTTGTTGGTTTTGGGATTTTAACTTCTAACATACCTAGCTTGATGTTGTTGGCAAGGTTCAGGCTCTCACCTTGATAGACTTCACAATTCACAATCTTTTGTTTTGGTGAAGTTGTGCTATAAGTTTGGGCACGGCTGATTGGGATTGTGGCATTGCGCTCAATAATCGGAGACATCACAGCTTCTTCAGTAAAGCCGTGGACTTCATTTAAGGCACCGATCCCCAAAGTGTAAGGGCAGACATCCGTCAGGACCACATCTTTAAGGTCTTCATTGCGTTCTTTCAGGGTTGCTTGAATGGTTGCACCCAATGCGATCAGGTGATCGGGGTCCAGATGACTTAATGGCAGTTGGCGGAACAAGGTGCCAACAAGATTGCGAATGACAGGCATACGTGTAGACCCACCCGCTAGAACAATATGATCAATTTCTGCAACCTGGAAGTCGGTGTCGCGAATGGCACGTTCCAGTGGTTGGCGAATACGCATAAGCAGAGGCTCAACCAATCGTTCGAACTCTTCGCGTGTAATGGAACCATTAACGGATTGACCTGATATCTCTGCTTTATAGTCAAAGCTGTGTTTTACGCTCAATTCCTTTTTGATTTGTTCAGCAAGTTTGGAAAGACGTGCTTCGTCTTTTATATCAACAAGTTGATGTTGACCGACCAAATGGTCACGAATTCTATTTTTGAAATCCTCACCACCGAGATAGTTGTCACCGGCGGAAGCATGAACCTCCATTACATCATCAAATTTTTCTAAAATGGAGACATCAAATGTGCCTCCGCCGAGATCGAAGATCAGGATGTTGGCATCATCGTTTTGTTCCAGACCGTAGGCCAATGCAGCTGCTGTTGGTTCATTGATGATTCGCTCTACAGTTAAGCCGGCCAGTTGTCCGGCTGCACGTGTCGCTTTTCGTTGTTGATCGTTAAAATAAGCAGGTACAGAGATGACGGCTTCAGTGATTTTTTCGCCTGTGTACTCTTCTGCATCCCTAACCAAGGCGCGTAAGACCAAAGAGGATAATTCTTCAGGTAGAAAGGACTTATCTCCCAATGTTGTTTTGCGTGCGGTTCCCATCCACCTTTTAAAGTTAGAAACCGTCATATGAGGATGGGTAATCAACCGTTCCTGGGCGGTCTCACCGACCAGAATTTCACCATTGTCGTCAATTCCAACAACAGATGGTGTAAGGAGATTTGTATGGGCGTTTGGAATGAGCTTGGGCGCACCTTCTTCCCAAATACCGATAAGTGAATTTGTAGTTCCGAGATCTATTCCGACGATTGGCATGATTTTTATCTTTGTTAACTTAGAAATGCGCCATAAAACAACTTCTCGGGGTAATTGTCAAAGGGTTGATTAACCTGTGTAACTGTTTTTTGATTTTTAAAAGTCGTCCCGATGGACGATGTTCTATTGCTTCACACCATTCAATAGGTGTTGTCATGTCTGGATGGCGACGCTACAAAACTAATAGGTCCTGACCCTTCTGTATCTCAGTTTTGTTATTATGTTCCCATCACCGGCCTTGGCCAAGGCCGGTGATGGGACGGTGTTTGATGTCTGAGCCTTGTGGCGTTGACCACGTTTGTTAGCAAATCAGCACCGTCTCTCTTCATAGTCTCGAACAGTTGAATGTGGCCATTGAGGACCACGGAGCAGAAGGAAGAGAAGATGGAAACGATAACACATAGAGCAATAATTGGTATAGATGTCGCACGCGACTGGCTGGATATCCATTCATTACCGGAAGGGCAAAGCCAGCGATTACCCAATACGGATGAAGGCCATATCCGCCTTGCCAAACAGGCACAGTCTATCGATGCGCTTGTCTGCTTTGAAGCGACGGGTGGGCAAGAATGGAAGTTATGGGGCGCTCTGGACAAAGCTGGTGTGTCAACACGACAGTTGCCACCTGCCCAAATCAAGGCATTTGCTGCCAGTAGAGGAACTCGAGCCAAAACAGACAGGATCGACGCAGAACTCATCGCACGTTTTATGCAGTTCAGGCCCAATGCCGGACGAAACTTGCCTGTTGAAAAAGTGCGCTTTCTCAGAGCATTAACCTCCAAACGCGGACAACTTGTCGAAACTCGTAAACGGCTCCTTGCGCAAATCAAGGCACACGAGAAAATGGGAACAGCTGATTTGTTCACTGCAATCGATGTCGAGTTGAAAACCCTTTTGGAGAAACAGATTATAGCGTTGGAAAAGCAGATTGAGAACACCATAGCCTCTGATGATCAGCTTAAGAAAACAGTCAATATCATGCGTTCTGTGCCGGGCATTGGCCCCGTAGCAAGTGCCATGCTAATCGCAGAACTGCCTGAACTCGGACAAATCACGGGTAGACAAGCCGCAGCTCTCACAGGTCTTGCCCCCATTGCACAGGACAGCGGAGCTATGCGTGGCAAGCGCGTTATAGGAGGCGGGCGACGACTATTGCGACATGTGTTGTTTCAAGCCGCTCTGGTCGCAAGTCATCATAATCCATCTCTGAAAATATTTGCCGACAGATTGCGCAAGGCTGGAAAACCTCATAAGGTCATCATCGTCGCGGTTGCTCGCAAACTTGTCACAATCGTCAATACTCTCTGTAAATCCAGGCAAAACTGGAATATTGAGAACGTATGAAAGATACAGTTGCTAGCTCAGGCCCTAACTGCCGAAGGCGATAATGCAGAAGCCTTCAACGCCGTGCGTAACCTGATCCAAGAAATCCGCGTTATCCCGAATGGCGGTAACCCACAAGTCGAGCTTTTCGGCGAACTTCCAGCCCTTTTAAAGCTCGCAAACAAAAACCCCGCCACTGTTGGTGACGAGGTTTGTGTAACGATGGTTGCGGGGGCCAGATTTAGCCTGCGCTCCCTTCGGGTGCTCGGTAGCGTCCTTCGGCCGCGAACTGGCGCAATAACGCGCCTTGGCGCTATTGCTTACTGATCATATATGCCACCCACGACATCAAAAA
>JABXIC010000176.1 GCA_013373265.1 Methylocystaceae bacterium
ACGATCGCATTGGCGGCCATACAAACACAGTTGAGGTAGACGGTATCGGTATTGATACCGGTTTTATCGTTTACAATGAAAAGAATTACCCCAATCTGATTGCGATGTTTGATCATTTTGGGGTGGAAACACAAGCAACCGATATGTCCTTCGGTGTCTCTGTCGGGTTGGGCGATTTTGAATATGCAGGCAGTGATCTTTGGGGCATGATCGCCCAAAAGAAAAATCTGTTTCGCCCTCGGTTTTGGGCGATGGTTCGTGATATTTTGCGCTTTTACAAAGAAGCCCCCGACCTGTTGGCGATGGAACAGATGCCCAATCTTACCTTAGGGGCCTTTCTTAAAGAAAAGGGTTATTCAGAAAGCTTTCAACGAGATCATCTTTTGCCCATGGGGGCGGCCATCTGGTCGACTCCTGTTGAAACCATGATGGATTATCCTTTGGAAGCTTTTTTACGCTTTTGCGATAATCACGGCTTGTTGCAACTCTCCGACCGGCCCAAATGGCGCACGGTTGTGGGCGGGAGCCGTCAATATATAGATAAGCTGACCCGAAGCTTTAAAGGTAACATCTGCCTCAATCGTGGGGTGGCCAAGGTTTGGGAATATGGCAGCGGTGTCTGCATTGAAGATCGCAATGGCGAGATTGAACGTTTTGACCATGTGGTGCTGGCTTGTCATGGCGATGAAGCTCTTAAAATTTTATGTGATGCCGATGCGGCTGAGAAAAAGCTTCTGAGTAGTTTTTCATATCAACCCAATATCGCCATATTGCATACTGATGATTCTTTGATGCCCAAAAATAAAAAGGCCTGGTCCAGCTGGAATTATCTGAGTGAAGAAATCGAAGATAAAGATGATGTCTGTGTCACCTATTGGATGAACAATCTGCAACATATTGAGAGCGACACAAATTATTTTGTCACGTTGAATCCCACTCATATGCCCCAAGAAGGCAAGATCATCCGTAGTTTTCTTTATCATCATCCGTTATTTGACCGGGATGCGGTATCGGCTCAACGCATGTTGTGGAATATACAAGGCAAGCGTAACATCTGGTTTTGCGGCAGCTATTTTGGTCATGGTTTTCATGAAGATGGCTTGCAGTCCGGTCTTGCCGTGGGCGAGGCATTGGGTGGTGTGCGCCGTCCCTGGATGGTGGAAAACGAGTCCGGGCGCATTAATCTGCCCAAGGATTGGCCCCATCTTTTAAAGCGGGAGGTTGCCTGATGTTTTCTAAAATATTTGAAGGCAAGGTCTATCACAAACGCTTTAAACCCAAGGTGCATGAGCTGACCTATAAGGTTTACAGCATGTTGATTGATCTGGATGAACTGGATCAACTGGACAAAAACCTGAAACTATTTGCCCATAACCGTTTCAACATCCTTTCTTTCTGGGATAAAGACCACGGCACGGGGACAGGCGCCCCCTTGCGCCCCTATGTGGATGGGATTTTAGAAAAAGGTGGCATTGAAACAAATGGTGGTCCCATTCGCTTGCTGTGTTATCCGCGTTTGTTTGGTTATGTCTTTAACCCTTTGAGTGTCTATTACTGCTATAACTCCGATGAATCCTTAAAAGCCATTATTTATGAAGTCAGCAACACCTTCGGGGAAAGGCACAGTTATGTCATTCCTGCAGAAGGGCAAAAAGAAGATGTGATCCATCAAAAGTGCCGAAAAGGGTTTTACGTGTCCCCTTTTATGGAGATGGAAACGGACTATGCCTTTCGCATGGTGCCCCCTAAAGAAAAGATATCTGTGTCCATCACCCAGTCAGATGATGCAGGTGTTGTGTTAAAAGCCAGTTTTGACGGGGCGGCACAATCAATAACCGATAAAAACTTGCTGGCCGTGTTGCTTCGCTATCCCTTGATGACGTTGAAAGTCATTCTCGGCATCCATTGGGAAGCGTTTAAATTATGGAAAAAGGGCGTCAAATTAGTGACCCGCCCGCCTGCACCGGTCACCCCCATTACCCTTGTGTCATCGTCCAATCAAATGGAGCCAAAACCATGAGCGAGACAAGCCTTTCTTTGACGTCTTTAAAACAGGTGAGCAACCCTTGGATTCAGGCCATTGCGCAAAATCTACATGCGCTTGAAAATGGCCGTCTTTCTCTGACTTTACCCAATGGGCAGGCGTTGCATTTTGGCACAGGTGATCTACATGCCAATCTCATTTTGAAAAACTATAAGCCTATATCCAAGTTTATCCTGCATGGGGATTTAGCCTTGGCGGAAAGCTATATGGATGGTGATTGGGAATGTCCTGATCTGAGCGCTTTATTTGAATTGGCCTTGGCAAATGAAAAAGCCCTGTCTTTAGATAACAAGGGCGGCTGGGTCTTTCGCACCCTCAATCGTTTGCGCCATCTTTTGAATTCTAATTCTAAAAAAGGATCGAAGCGTAATATCTCCTATCATTATGATTTGGGTAATGCCTTTTATCGCCATTGGCTGGACGATACGATGACTTATTCTTCTGCGCTTTTTAAAGGGGAGGAAAGCCTTGAAGAAGCACAGTGCCATAAATATCGTACCATTGCGGATATGGCAGGCCTGCATGCGGGTGACAAGGTTTTGGAAATCGGCTGTGGTTGGGGGGGCTTCTCCCAAATTGCGGCACAAGAATATAATTGTGAAATAGACGGGCTGACCTTATCAAAAGAACAACTGGCTTTTGCGGAGCAACGTTATCGCAAACACAACATTGATCACCTTGCCCGTGCAAGTTTGACCGATTACCGCGATGCCAAAGGGCAATATGATAAAATCGTCTCTATCGAAATGTTTGAAGCCGTGGGCTATGAAAACTGGGATACCTATTTCCGCACGATCAAAAACCTGTTGAAGCCTGGCGGTAGTGCCGTTTTACAAATCATCCTGATCGAAGATAAACGCTTTGAAGACTATCGCAAGAATGTTGATTTTATTCAGCGCTACATCTTCCCCGGTGGCTTGTTGCCAAGCGTTGAAGCCTTCACCCAAAAGCTTGAACAAAACGACCTGAAACTGACAGATAGTCACCTCTTTGGTGCGTCTTATGCCAAAACCTGTGCGATTTGGCAGAAAAATTTCCAACATGCCTGGTCAGATATCAAACCTATGGGTTTTGATGATCGTTTTAAACGGATGTGGGAATATTATTTGTCTTATTGTGAGGCCGGTTTTAAAGCCGGAACAATTGATGTCGGCTTATTTAAAATCGTCAACGACCACGCATAAGGCACTCTATGCGCTGCCTGCTTTTGTCTTGGCCTTTCCAACGATCCCCGTTTTCGTCCTCCTCCCCTCCTTCTATGGCGAAACCGTTGGATTGGGTCTTGCAACAGTAGGCAGCGTCCTTCTTATCCTGCGTATCTTTGATGTTATCAGTGATCCGCTTTTGGGTTGGGCATCAGATCGTATCCCATCCAGCTGGGGTAAAAGAAAATTACCTATGGCATTGGGCGGGTTGCTGGGTGGTCCGGCTCTGATCGCCCTATTCACACCGCCGGATGCGGCAGGCGTTTTCTATTTATTTGGTTGGGGATTTGCGCTTTATCTGGCCTGGACGGCCATTCAAATTCCGTATCAATCCTGGGCAGCCGAGCTGGAACCGGACTATCATCAACGCACCCGATTAAACGGATTTCGCGAAGGCGCAGGCCTGTTGGGTATTTTAGCTGTTGGTGGGCTTGGTGTGTTGATGAGCCATTATAGTGAAACTGTACGCCTGTCCTATATATCATGGATCACGGTGATTATAGGTGTCTTTACCTTTGTTCTTGCCCTGTGGTTTGTCCCGCAGGGGCGCCGATCTTTTAAACAAGAAAGCTTTAGTTTCCCTTGGCGCAACAAGATATTTTTACGTGTCATCAGTGCCTGGTTTTTAAATGGTCTGGCTAATGGTTTGCCCGCTGTTTGTCTGCCGCTTTATCTGACCTATATTCTGGATGCCAATGATGAAGTCAAAGCAGGGCTTTTATTCTTTTATTTTCTCTTTGCGGTTTTCGGCATTCCCTTTTGGCTGATTTTAGCAAAAACATACAGTAAACATCTGGTTTGGTGTTTTTCAATGTTGTTTGCCTGTGCCGTCTTTTGTGTGGTGCCTTTCATCGGCACGGATATTTATGCTTTTGGCGTTGTCTGTGCTTTAACGGGGCTTGCTTTGGGAAGTGATCTTGCCTTGCCCCCTGCCATTCAAGCCGATTGCGCAGACTGGGACCGTTATCGTTTTGGGAAAGAACGTTTAGCGACGCTTTTTTCTTATTGGAGTATGGCCACCAAACTTGCCCTTGGCCTTGCCGTGGGTTTTGCTTTTCCCGTGCTTGATTTTTTTGACTTATCCAGTGGGGCACCAACATCAAAAACGGCCCTGATTGTGATCTATGCGGGTCTTCCCATCGTATTAAAGATAAGTGCTGTTGCCTTAATGTGGCATTTCCCGTTGACGCGTGAAAAACATCACGCCGTGCAATATGCGTTGGAGAAGAAAAGATGAAAAGACTGTCCCTGTTTATCGCCCTTTGTTTGTTTTTAAACGGATGTAGTTCTATGAAACCTGAAGATTTTGCCAAGGCAGAACCCAAGTTTGACCTGTTTGACTACTTTGAAGGAAATACGCAAGCTTGGGGGATTTTTGAAGATAGATTCGGTAATCTGAAGCGTCAATTTCATGTGGATATCACCGGCACCATTGAAGGTGATCAATTGACACTGGATGAACGTTTTGACTACGCCGATGGTGAAAAAGATCAACGCATCTGGACCATCACGCAAAAAGGGGAAGGGCGTTATGAAGGCCTTGCCGCCGATATTGTCGGAAAAGCAATTGGCACATCGGCAGGTAATGCATTGAACTGGTCTTATGACATGGATCTAAAAGTGGGCGAGTCAAATTACCGTGTTCATTTTAATGACTGGATGTTCCTGCAACAGGGCAATGTGATGATTAACCGCGCGCGTGTCAGTAAATGGGGATTTGATGTGGGAGAAGTGAGCCTGTTCTTCAGGAAACCTGCAAACGCTTCTTAAAGCAGGTGATGGGCCAGCCAAGGAGCGGCAATTTTTCATAGAGCTGCTCTGAGGCATCCCAATGATCAATGTGTTCACATACAAGTTTTTGATCATCGTAGCGAATTTCACTCATCCCCGTAAAATGAAGTGCGCCTAAACCTTTGACGCGTCCATCAAAATCCCAACGTACATAATGGCGTGTTTCTGAATGGGCCTGATCGATAATGTTGAATTTGGGGTTTTCCACTTCATTTAAGGTTTTCAACAGCATTTTTCTAAACAACACAATCCCGTGAATGTCATTAAACGGGTCTTTAAAACGAATGTCCGGACTGACGACCTCATCACATTTGGCGATGGTATCGGCGTTCAGATTTTCAAAAAGATCAAGATAGTTCATTGTGTTGTCACCTTGTTGATGAGCGGGAAGTATAACTTATAAGGAAGAAGTCTCAAAAATTTCATTTGTCGCACAAAGGGGGCGGGAAAGGCGATTTCAAATGCCTTTGATTCCAGCCCTTGGATGATCTTCTCTGCCGCTTCATCCGCCTTTATTAAATGCGGCATTTTAAAGTTGTTCTTTTCGGTTAGGGGGCTTTTTACAAATCCCGGACTGACCATTTGAAATTTAACATCCGTGTTGTGAAGTTCCGCCCGGATGCTTTCACACAGGCTGATGACAGCGGCTTTACTTGGGCCATAGCCGGACGAATTGGGAAGGCCTATATAACCTGCTAAAGAGGCAACCACCACAATATGACCGCCATTTTTGCGCATGAGGGGCAGCAAAGCTTGTAGACAATTGAGTGTGCCAAAATAGTTGACCTCCATGGCGCTTTTAAAATCGTCCATTGAGGTTTCAGTCGTTGGGCCTGGGGCATAGGTACCTGCATTTAAAATGGCTAAATCAATATCCCCGATTTTCTCAACGGCTGCATCAACACTGCTTCGATCAGTAATATCGCAAACGATTGGGGTGGTTCCCCAGCCGACAGATTTTAATTTCTCTTCTGTGCGGCCTGAAATAAAGACCTCATTTTTATCTTCTCTCAGCCGTAAGGCCAAGGCTTTGCCAATACCGCTACCGCCACCGGTGATCCATATTTTTTTCATTGTCCTTTTTCTCCTTTACAGGTGCGACATTGATAATCAATTGTTGAACCGTCACGCGCGAGGAAACGCAACTTCACCCAACGCCCTTGTGCGTCATACCAAACAGAGGTGTCTTTCAAGTCACCGCTATAGTCATAGCGTTGGGCGTTAATAAAACCATCGGACACTTTTATTTTTTCCTTGCCCCGTGGGGTGATTTTGATGTTGTTGACATTGCCCGTCAGGGTGTTGAGCACACGGTGATCTTTCAGCACGTCCACATTCCAGTGGTTGGTTGAAAGTATGTTTCCTTCAATGGCGTAAGAACGATCTTCCTGTTCTACTTTCAGGCCATCATTTATGCGTTCAGCCTGAAATCTAATGTGGTCAGGGCCATCATCCACTTTCACATCAAGGGAGACCAGTTTGTCAGACACCCATTTTTCTGTAGATCGATAGTCAAATGCATATACGGGTAAAAACAGCACAAAGATGTCTATATTCATCTTTGAGGTCACACGCAGGACATTGTCTGTTTGACGAAATTGCGTGATATGTTGGCCAACAACTTTACCATTCCTGATCACGTCAAACTCAATCTTGTTACCATATAACTCAATTGGATTTGTAACGGACGCGATTGCAGAACCTTGAAATATGAAAGTCAGCAGAATTATCAAACAACGCATGATCCAAACCTTAAAATGCTACGTACAAACTTTATACGACCACCTTGGCAAACTGGATTTGTTTTATTTTGGAGCTTTCAACGATGGATCAAAAATTGAAAATTGGCGTATCAGCCTGTCTGATGGGACAAGAAGTGCGCTTTAATGGTGGTCATTGCCAAAATTATTTTTTGCGCGATACGGTTTCACAATATGCTGATTTTGTCCCGACTTGTCCGGAAACGGCCATTGGCATGGGCATTCCACGTGAAGCGGTGCGCCTTGAATATGATGAAAATGAAAATGTCCGCATGCGCGCGCCCAAATCAGACACAGACTTTACAGAAGCCATGACAAATCACGCTAAAAACTGGTGTGATCAACTCACAGCCCTTGATCTGGACGGATTTGTTTTTAAGAAAAACTCCCCCAGTTGTGGTGTATTTCGTGTCAAAATATACAAGAATGACCATCCGGCAGAACGTCGCGGGACAGGCTTGTTTGCCAAGGCCATTATGGATAAATACCCAGAACTTCCCGTGGAAGAAGATGGCAGATTAAGCGATCCGGTCTTGCGCGAAAACTTTATGATCCGTGTCTTTGCCTTTCGCCGCGTAAAAGACCTGTTTGCAAAAGGTTGGAGCCGTAAGGACATCATTGAGTTTCATTCTCGCGAAAAAATCCTTTTGATGGCGCACAGCCCCAAAATATATAAAGTGCTGGGCCGTATTGTGGGTAATATCGCCAATTATTCCCGTGAAAAATTTCAGTTTGTCTATATCAAGACATTCATGACGGGGATGAACACAAAATCCAGCAAAGGCCGTCATCATAATGCTTTGTCGCATATGGCAGGCTATCTCAAAGATCATTTAACAGCCGCAGGACGTCAGGAATTGAACGACACGATCACCAGCTATCGCAAAGGCGTTGTGCCGTTGATTGTACCGGTGACGTTGATGGGTCACATGTTGCGCCGTTTTAATGAAACCTATTTATTGCAGCAAACCTATCTGTCACCACATCCTTATGAAATGGCGCTTAGAAATCATAATTGAGTGCATTTTAGCTCTATCCTTTTGGAGACAGGCTAAGGTGTTGGATTTCATCAATATGGCCTTCATATCGCCGCCAGCGTTCCAGAGAGGACGTGTAAATCGGTTTTCTCACCTGCATGCGACTGGCGGTGCGCACGGCCTTTTTAGAGGTATGAAAGTTCAGGCATTCTTCTTCCCAGTCCAGTCCGCAATGGGCCAACAATTTTGTGATGGCCTGTTCGGGCTGGGTGACCATGTCGCTGTAAAGTGAGGTGTATATCTCATTGGGAAAAAGGCTTGTCCAATAGGTCATCATGTCTTGATATAGTGCATATTGATGGGCGCCATCTTTAAGATCAAAGGAATAGGCCAAGCCAGAACCAAATCTGGCGAAGAAACACGAAATAAGGGTATCGCGCGGGTCACGCACACAATGGATGATTGCCGCATTGGGAAAGAGGATCCGAATAAGACCAACAAACAAGAAGTTACCCGGCAGTTTATTCACAATACGATCAGCTTGCGGTTCCCAATCCTGTAGGCGTCTAAGATAGCCTTCAGCAAGGATGGGAATGTATTTTTCATCCAGCTCAGGCAGGCAGTTCGGGTATTTCTTTTTAGATTGGGAAAATTCACGAATAAGAAGGGATAAGTGGGGAATGTCCATCAGTTCGCCCACACCAGCCGCTTTTGAATGATTACCAATGACACGTTCAGACAAGGTCGTGCCGGAACGCGGCATCCCGACAATAAAAACAGGCACTTTGCTGGGGTTGCCAAAGGCAGATAAACGCGTGATCAGTTCAGGGGTGAAGACGCGTTTGATTTGTTTAAATTTATATTCAACGCTTTTGCGGTTATAGCCTTTTTTTTGCGCTTCCAATGACGCTTTATGTAAAGCGTTGGCTTTTCGGTAATGTTGAAAGGCCGTGATATATTCTTTTTTTGCTTCTGCGGTGTAAGCCAAGGCATATTCGATATTCTCCCGACGTTGTGGAAGTTCCACCATGGTGTGCGCCATCTCTTGCAACCGGGCCACTTGTTCTGGGGTTAACCCGCTGTCTTGAATTTGTGCAGCCAAGACCAAGGCGGAAATGTTGAAAGGCTCTGCAACCAAAATTTCATCAAGCAGGACCTTGGCTTCTTTTGTTCTGTTTAAATCCGTATAGGTGTGGGCGAGGGAAAGTTTGTTTTTCGGGGATATTTCTTGGCCATCACAAGAAGCCTCAAAATATTCAATGGCTTTTTCCACCAGACCGGACTGTTTTAACATTTCGCCATAAACCCAAAGGGCAGCCTTGTTTTCAGGTTCAGCCAGCATCACCTCTTCGATCCATTTTTTAGCCCGACCGGGAAAGTTTGCGGCAATTAAGAGCGCGGCAATTTCAAGTTTGATATCCGTGGCGGCTTCCGGTTTGAAGTCCAACAGTTTTTGTAAGGCTGTAAAGGCGATATTATACTGTCCTGTGGTCGTGCTGATGCGTGACAAAAGGATAAGCACATTAATATCATTGGGATGATCTTTTAATCGGTCTTGTGCAATTTGGATGGCGCGTTGGTGCTCTTCACATGCCACAAGGCATTGGACCAAGTTGGCCCAGCTTGGTGTATGGTCGGGGTTAAGCGCGACTGTGTTTTCAAAGGCCTGTGTTGCACGTTCAAACGATTTACCCTGTAGGCAGGCAAGGCCGAGGTTGTTCCAAACCTGCCAAAATTGATCATGCTTTTGCAAGGAGTTTTCAAACAATTGAATGGCGCTTTCCGCGTCCCCTTCTTTTAAAGAGGTTGAACCCAGAACATTTAAGGCTTCTGCGTGGTTGGGCTGTGCCGTCAAAACCATGTCACAGATGCGTTTTGCTTCTATCGGGTTTTCTTCTGAGAGATGCTGGGCCGCAAGAACGACCGCTTGTTCAGGGGTAAGCCCGACCTTTTGGGACACGTTTTCCCCTTTCTTGTTTTATGCGGGGCCGCCACCACCACTCATGACAATTATGATGTCATTGGCGTTTAATGTTGTCTCGGCTTTAAAGGTGGATATGCTTTTATAAGAACTGTCATTAGCATCATCATGCCCGCTCGGGGCAAAAATCAGTTCGCCCACACCATTGTCATTGCTGGCGACAAAAATAAATTGTGCTCTGTCACCATGAAGAGTTGCCAATTTCGTATTATCGCTGATCTTAACGAACAACTCTGAAAGAAGGTTGTTGGTGCCAGAGCTTTGTTGGGCGGAATTGCTTTGTGTTGTAAAAGTTAGATGTGCAGTGTTGAAAGTGGCATAAAAGTACATATGATCCGAGGCGCTGAAATCCAGGTTATGATCACCGCCATCTGTGCTTAGTGAGCCTAAGACATAAGAAAAAATATCATCACCATCGCCACCGGATAAAGTATCAGCCCCCGCACCGCCATTTAGCATATCAATGCCCTCATTAGCTTGGGCATATTGTGCAGGGGGCTGCCGTCTTTATCTGTCGTGTAAGCCATGCTTCGAACCTAAAAGAGGCAGTCATAAATTGAATACGCAAGTATAGTTATGCTAGCATTTATTTTAATTCTAACCTAATCAAATATGAATTTATGATTTGGTGCATTTTTAAAAAATAAATTTTAAGTTTAATTTTGGTGCCTTGTTTTGATCATTAAACGCGCTAAGCTATTCAATGTAATAGGGGAAAGCAGGTAATGTAAGTTTTTGATGCCTGTCATCTTATGATGAAAAGAGGCAAGGAAAGCGACGCCCAAGATATGTTTTGAGTATGTCATTTTCACTTGTTCACGTTTTTTTGAATTGGTCTTTGAGTAATTGCTGATAAATTTAAGAAGGTAGATCAAAAATTCTTACAAAATAGAAAGTGCAGCAGACGTGGATACGCAGAGCCAATATCAGAAGTTTGAACATCCCGACATTACCGCCAAAGGGGAAAGCCGGGCGCTGGTGGCGCTGACCCATTTGCATACGCTTTGGTTTAATACGGGTAGCTTGTGCAATATCACGTGTCAGGGCTGCTATATGGAATCCAGCCCTAAAAATGACCGTTTGGCCTATATCACGGCCCAAGAGGTGCGCAACTATCTGGATGAAATCCGTGACCACCATATGGATGTGAAAGAAGTTGGCTTCACGGGCGGTGAGCCTTTTATGAATCCTGAAATTATCGACATTCTGTCTGACTGTTTAGAGGCAGGTTTCGAGGTATTGGTGTTGAGCAATGCCATGAAGCCGCTTCACCATAAAAAGACTGAGTTGTTGCAGTTGAAAGAGCGTTTCGGTGATAAATTGGGACTGCGTGTTTCCATTGATCATTATATCCAAGCGGATCATGAAATACTGCGTGGTGTGGGCAGTTGGTCACCGATGATTGAAGGCCTGTCCTGGTTGGCGCAAAACGGTTTTAAGCTGGCGATTGCGGGACGCACGCTTTGGCATGAAGATGAAGCCTCAGAACGTGCAGGCTATGCGGACATGTTTGACAAAGAAGGCATTCCGGTGGATGCATATGACCCCATGGCTTTGGTGTTGTTCCCGGAAATGGATGAACAGGCAGATGTGCCGGAAATCACAGGTGCCTGTTGGGATATTCTGGGTGTGCAGCCGGACGCCATGATGTGCGCCACTTCGCGCATGGTGATCAAACGCAAAGAGGCAGACGGTCCCGTCGTCGTGCCATGCACGCTGTTGCCTTATGATAAAAAATTCGAAATGGGTTCATCGCTTGTGGGTGCAGACAAAGAGGTCAAACTCAACCATCCCCATTGTGCTAAATTTTGTGTCCTTGGCGGCGGATCTTGTAGCAAAGCGGATTAGTCACAAACATAGAGGGTGAAGCGTTCCGATGTTTAAATGCGGGATAAAAGCTAATCCTTCCGGAAAATCGCTAGCACTTCCACATGTGCAGACCAGGTGAATTGATCGATGGGGACGACTTTTTCAAGTTTATAACCACCTTCAATCAAAGCGGCTGCATCGCGGGCAAAGGTTGTCGGATTGCAGGATACGGCAATGATCAAAGCAATGTTGCTTTTGGCGAGTTCTTCAGCTTGTTCTTTGGCGCCTGCGCGCGGTGGGTCAAAGAGCACGGCGTCAAATTTTTCAAGTTCTTTACCCATTAGCGGTTGGCGTGTCAGGTCGCGTACTTCGGTGGTGATGCGCCCGCCCATAGCCCCGCGTCCGGCGGACAGTTCCAGTGCTTTTACGGCTGTCGGGTTGGCTTCTACACCATGGACGATGGCTTTTTGCGCCAAGGCAAAGGTAAAGCTGCCACACCCGCAATAGAGGTCTAGGATTTTCTTTTCTGTCTCCAGCGCCTGCAGGACAAGACCTGTCATGGCTTCTTCCCCCATTTTACTGGGTTGCAAGAAGGGGTTGGCAGGCAGTTCGACTTTGGTTTGGGCGAAGGTAACTTCAACGTGTCGGCGTTGGGCGATGATTTCAGGATCACCCTTGGCATTTTCTTGCCACGACATGCGACCAATATTGTTTTGTTCCGCAAAGGTCATGAGTTTTTCATGCACTTTCAGATCAGGTCGTCCGGGCAGGGCAAAGACGACATCGCAGGTGTCATCGCCATAATTGACAACAATATCGCCACGGCCTTCTTGTTTCATGACATGGGGCATCAGCGCGCGAAGGGCTTGGATCAGGTGATCCAGTGGCTGGGTCAGCAGCAAACAGTGGTCAATTTCTTCAATACGGTGGCTGGATTTTGCATTAAAGCCAAAGACAATTTTCTTGCCTTTCTTCATCACGGCAAAGGCTGCGCGTCTGCGTTGGCCTTGGGGGATTAGGACCGGATCATCAATTTCAGCCTCAATCCCCATGCGGTTTAAGGCTTCACTGATGCGTTCTTTTTTCCATTGGCCATAGGCTTTGCCATTGAGATGTTGCAGACTACAGCCGCCACATTGGGTGTAATAAGGACACGGTGCCTTGCTACGCTCTGGACCTGGCGTGATGATATTTTCGATGTGACCGACATAGACGTCACCACGTTTATCCAGACAACGAATTTCCAGCACATCGCCTTGTGTGCTGTAAGGCACGAAATATTCCACATCTTCACGATCTTTGGCCAAACCATCCCCTTTGGCGCCGATGGCATGGACGGTGACTTCAATCAATCCTTTGGGCAAAGGCGGTTTCTTGACTTTCGTTGGTTTACGAGAGCGGTGATGGCGAGAAGGGGAACGGGTCACTCTTTAGCCTATTTAATATCGTTGACAAACTCAGCGTATATCTCAGAAAGCGCGATATTCATAGCCGAAACTGCACCATGTACGCCAGATGATGTTTGGGCAAGTGTGCGGTTGTAGGTTTTTAAGAGAAGAATTTTATTGTCGGCATGCCGTTTCAGGCCGAGCTCCAATTCAACAGCGACTTTATCGCCATCGGAAAGATCGCGTTCAAGGCGAATGATTTTGCCTGTCAACAGGTAGTCTTCATCCATGCGGAGTTCCGGTGTTACAATATGCTGGGCGATATTGGCGCTGCGCAGATATTTGACCATGGCGTCCTGCAACAGGTCGACCGGTGGTTCCACCCAAAAGTGATAGTGATATTCAGATAAATGACCTTTGCCCTCGGTATAAGCAATCGGGCGACCAGATAACAAACCGTCTGCACGAAAACGTTCTACTTCCAAGACGCCGTCCAGATGTTTTGTTGTTTGTGCGGCTGGAGAGACAGCCAGACGGTAAAAATTATCCTGCGGTAATTCGGGTTGGGCGCAAGATGCCAGGAGTAAGGCGGTTGCACCGAAAGAGATGGATTTTAAAAAAGTTTGTTTCATGATTTTATCCTTATCCCTTTAGGATCATTTCGCTTTGTCGGTGGGAGGGGTACCTCCCAGCAGCAGGCCGGGGTTTTGACGAATATGTCTGCTGAATTCATACATATTACGACTGGTCCCTTCCAGGTTTTGTGAAATGGTGTCGATATGGCGCGACAATGTTTCCATGACAAAGCGCAGGTCGGCAATGGCTTTTTCCATTTCCGGTTTACTGTCTGTGACCAGATTATCCATATTGCCCATCATGTGATCGGCTTTTTTCAAGCTGCTACTGAGACTACTAAGGTCAGCAATGGCTGAGTTGATTTTTTTGCGGTTGTCGGGGGACAGTATTTTGGATAATTCGGTGCTGGAACTGTCAAGGTTTTTGGTAAAACCTATGAGACCAGCGCCAACCTCTGGTGTGTAGGTCGAAATTTCGTTTAAGATACCTTTGAGCTGTTTGGCCATGTCACTGCCGTCTTCTGCCAAAAGAATGGCGGCGCTATTGACGGCGGTATTAAGATTAAGCAGCAAAGGTTTGACATCTGTTTCCATCAAGGAACTAATCTGTTCAGCTAGGGAAGACATGGCGGCAAACATATCGGCATTTTCAATCCCTTGAATACTGTCGCCGGGTTTCAGTGTGGCTGAACTTTCGCCTGCGCGGATGTTGATGGTCAGGGCAGAAAGAAGCCCGGCGGAAGAAACAGCGGCAAAACTGTCATCAGGTATATCCCAACCTTCAGCAATGCTCATTTCAATTTTGAAACGCATGCGTCCGTCTTTTTTAACAGGGATGATTTCTTCAATCTGGCCGACGGGGTACCCTTCATAAACCACTTGTGTGCCGTATTTGAGGCCTTGTACCCGATCATAAACGACATAATAGGTGTCTACCGATCCCGTGCGTCCGGTCAATAGCGCAATTGCCACAATCAACCCGACAATACAGGCAACGACAAAGCTGCCAACGATCATGTAATTCATTTTGGCATTCTTTAGGGCGCTCATGGGTGTAGGTCCTCTCCGGTTAGGCGACGAAGATAAGCGTCGGCATCAAGTTCTTCTTCTTCGATGCGACGGTTTAACAGGTTTTGGATGCGTTTGTTGTCGGACGTCTTCATTTCTTCTGGCGTGCCGATCATTAAGATATTGCCACGATCCAGCATGGTGATACGATCTGCAATGCGAAAGGCGCTGTCCAGTTCGTGGGTCACGACCACAATGGACATGCCCATGGCATCGCGCAGACGTAGGATCAATTCATCCAATTGGGCGGCAACCACCGGGTCAAGTCCCGCGCTGGGTTCATCAAAAAACAGAAGCTTTGGATCCATGACGATGGCGCGGGCAACGGCAGCAC
>JABXIC010000098.1 GCA_013373265.1 Methylocystaceae bacterium
TCACGCACACGGCGCAGTAAACGTCCTGCAACACGCGGGGTGCCACGCGCACGTTTAGCAATCTCATGAGCACCGTCCGGCGTCATTTCCATTTCCATAATGCGGGCACCACGGCTGACGATTTCAACCAGTTCATCCACTTCATAGAAATTCATCCTGAGCGGAATACCAAAACGATCACGTAACGGTGTCGTAATCAAGCCCGAACGTGTTGTCGCCCCCACCAACGTAAAGGGCGCTAAATCAATGCGCACAGACCGGGCCGCCGGACCTTCGCCAATGATTAAATCCAGTTGGAAGTCTTCCATTGCCGGATAAAGCACTTCTTCAATCGCCGGGTTCAAACGGTGAATTTCGTCAATGAACAACACATCATGGGGCTGCAAATTGGTCAACAGTGCGGCCAAATCCCCTGCTTTTGCAATCACAGGACCAGACGTGGCCCGAAAACCAACACCCAATTCACGCGCAACAATCTGGGCCAAGGTGGTTTTACCCAAACCAGGGGGGCCATAAAACAAGACGTGATCCATGGCATCGCCACGGGTTTTGGTTGCTTCGACAAAAATTTTAAGATTTTCACGGACCTGCTTTTGCCCAATAAAATCATCCAAGGTCAATGGACGCAGGGAATTTTCCGGGCTGTCTTCAAGGCTGCGTTCTGCAGAAACAACGCGATCTTCATCTTCGTACATTTAATCAACCGTCCTTCTGGTGCAATCTTGAAGCCATCACAACACCGACAATTCAGCCAAAGCTTCACGAATAAGCGTTTGCAAGTCCCCGTTACCGCCCAACTTTTTATTGGCTTTTGAGACCGCGCTCAACGCATCACTACGCCCATATCCCAAATTGACCAGCGCAGATGCCGCTTCTGTCAAAGTCCCACCAAATGTAGAAACCGAAGAAGAGCCTGTACCCGTTGCCTCGCTACTTTCAGAAGATAGCGCCAGCCCACCGGCTTTGTCCTTAAGTTCCGTCACAATACGGTTTGCTACCTTGGGACCCACACCGTTTGCACGGGTTAACGTCTTGGCATCTTGTGCGGCAATGGCATGGACAATTTCATCAGAAGATAGCGCTGACAAAATTGCCAGACCAACTTTTGCACCAACCCCTTGCACCGTGGTCAATATTTTAAACCAGTCGCGTTCCGGTGCATCGGCAAAGCCGTAAAGATGGATATGGTCTTCGCGCACATGAGTTTCGATCAAAAGACTTGCCGCTTGCCCCATGCCTGGCAACTTCGATAATGTCTTCCCGGAACAAAAGACTAAATAACCAACACCGTTAACATCGATAACCACCCAATCTTCACCGGTGGAATCAATCAATCCTTTAAGCTTTGCAATCACTTGGCGATCCCCCATTTATCGGGAGTATTACGATGTTGGGCATGGCAAATGGCAACAGCCAAGGCATCAGCCGCATCGGCAATTTCAATTTTAGCCATCGGCAGAAGCGTTTTCACCATCATTTGCACCTGTTCTTTTGCCGCATGGCCTGTACCCACGACGGTTTTCTTGACCTGATTAGGGGTATATTCAAACACGGGCAAACCAGCTTGTGCAGGTGTCAGCATGACAACGCCACGGGCTTGACCAAGCTTTAGGGTAGAAGTTGGATTTTTATTGACGAAGGTTTCTTCAACAGCGGCCTCGACGGGACCGAAACGCTTTATCACCATTTCGATCCCTTCATGAAGCTGCACCAGCCTTTCGGCCAAGGACAATTTGGCATCTGTTTTAACGCAACCATCCCCAACATGGGTCATCCGGTTTCCGTCAATATCAATAATGCCCCACCCCGTGATTCGTAAACCCGGGTCAAGCCCCAGTAGCCGCATATATCAGCCCGCCAGTTTTTCCATAATTTCGTCAGACACATCCATATTGGTAAAGACATCTTGCACATCGTCCAAGTCTTCCAGGGCTTCGATCAAGCCCATCAGGCTTTGTGCCTTTTCTTCGTCCAACTCAGTCGTATTGGTTGGTTTCCAATCCAGTGCCGACCCTGTCGAATCACCAAACTTTTTCACCAATTCATCAAGAACGGAATGCAGCTCATCCGGTTCACACGAAATTTCATGTGCTTCATCGGTTGTTTCAACATCAGAGGCACCCGCTTCCAAGGCTGCTTCAAACATTGTTTCAGCATCAGCAACGTCCAGCGCATAAGTGATCAAGCCACGCCGTTCAAAACTAAATGAAACCGATCCGGTCTCACCCAAGTTACCACCGCGTTTAGAAAAAGTTGAACGCACATCGGATGCTGTGCGGTTTTTATTATCTGTCAAACATTCAACGATAACCGCAACACCACCGGGGCCGTAGCCTTCATAACGCATTTCAACGTAATTATCACCGTCCATATCGCCAGAACCTTTTTTGACGGCACGTTCGATATTATCTTTTGGCATGGAAGCTGATTTTGCCGCTGCAATTGCTGTACGCAAACGCGGGTTCATGTCAGGGTCAGGGGTGCCCATCCCGGCGGCAACCATGATCTCTTTTGACAGTTTAGCAAATTCTTTGGCGCGCTTTTTATCTTGAGCGCCTTTGCGGTGCATAATATTTTTGAACTTGGAATGGCCAGCCATGGTCCTTACATCTAATCCTTAAATAACGTCTTTGGAAAACAAATGAGATTTTATCTCTAAAAAAGGTATTAGCACAAGTTGACATCGACAAACAACGCACAGCTTACTTCAAATTGGTTTTTTATCCAAATCAGGTATTTTTTGATACTAATTATCTTTTTGCATAAAAACCTCTTTAAACCTTTTGAATTATATATTCCAATCTGTAAAACTACGTCTAAAGTTTTATTTTTCTCTATCGAAAAAAACTTAGCTAGTGTAATAATTTTATAAAGAGAATAACGGTTTTTGACCCCAATCGCAGACTACAAAAAGCGAGTGTATAACATAAATACAGGGTGTAATAGATTAAGAACGGAAATAATAATGTCTCTGTCAAACGTCAAGATTTCAGTCAAGCTCCCCGCCATCCTTGTTGCTCTAACCTTAGTATCCATTTTCGTCACAGGTCTTCTCGCTTATACAAAATCAGCTGAGAACATGACAAATGCGGCTGAAAGCAACATGGAAACGCTGATTGATAGCAGAACAGCCTCCATTAAAAACTTATTGGATGGCATTCGTCAGGATTTGGGTATTTTATCCAGCAACCAAATGGTCAAAGATGCCTTGGTCGAACTTGCCGTAGATTATGAAGACATTGGCGCAGAACATGGTGATGCGACAGCCTTCCTGCAAAAGTTGTATATTGAAGACAACCCAAATAAAGCAAATGCACGTGATGAACTCACCCGTGGGGACAGTGAAGATGTCTATAACGATACGCATGAACGTTATCATGCATGGTTTAGACCTTTGGCTAAATCGCGTGCTTATCAGGACCTGTTTATTGTCAGTGCCAAAGGTAATGTCATTTATTCCGTATATAAAGAAAAAGATTTTGCAACCAACCTGGTCACCGGTCCTTTAAAAGACAGTGCTTTTGGCAAAATTTTTGCGGACATTAAAGAACATAGTGACGACGAACATTACATCACCGTGTCTGACTTTACTTCTTATAGCGCCAATAACAATCAACCAGCCAGCTTCATGGGCAGTCCGGTTAAAAATGAAGAAGATGAATTTGTCGGCGCCCTGATTATCCAAATGCCGATCAAACGTATGAACCAAGTCATGCAAAACCCGCGCGGTTTGGGTGAGACCGGTGAAACCTATTTGGTTGGCCAAGACAAGCTTTTACGCAGTGACCTGCGCCTGAGCAAAACACCGACAATTCTTAAAGAAAAAGCAGATATCGAAGCCGTCAAAAAAGCTTTAATGGGGCAAACTGGTTTAATTGAAGCCCCCAACAGCCATGGCGTCAACGTTTTAGCGGCTTATGCACCACTTAAATTTATGGGACTGTCTTGGGCTGTTGTCGCTGAAATGTCGCAAGAAGAAGTTTTAGAACCCGTTCATAAGATGCGGACTTTCATTCTAGTCGGAGCGAGCATCACTTTGCTGGTCGTCATTGTGATCGGTTTGATTGTCGCGCGCAGCCTTGCTTTGCCGATTTCCCGTATGACAAGTATCATGCACGAACTGGCCAACGGCAACCTTGGTGTTAAAATTTTGGAAGATGAACGCCACGACGAAGTTGGTGAAATGGCTGATGCCTTGCGCATTTTCCGCAAGAATGCAGAAGAAGTTGAAAAACTACGTGAAGAACAAGAAGCCGCCCAGCGCCGTTCTGAAGAAAAGCAACGAACCCTTCTCAACAAAATGGCTGATGATTTTGAAAATAACGTCAGTGGCGTGGTTGAAGCTGTTGATACAGCCGCCAAAAACATGCAAACCACAGCACAAGGGATGTCAGCAACCGCATCGGCAACATCGGATCAATCCAGCGTGGTGGCGTCCGCTGCGGAACAGGCAACCCACAACGTACAAACGGTGGCTTCTGCAGCAGAAGAGTTATCCGCATCGATTAGTGAGATTTCCCGTCAGGTTCACGAATCTTCTTCAATTGCACAAAGTGCGGTAGAAGAAGCCCGTCAAGCCACATCGACCGTACAAGGCCTTTCTGTGGCCGCTAATAAAGTCGGTGAAGTGGTGGAATTGATCACCTCTATCGCAGAACAAACCAACTTACTCGCACTCAATGCCACAATTGAGGCATCACGCGCAGGGGACGCAGGCAAAGGTTTCGCTGTGGTGGCCAGTGAAGTGAAAAACTTGGCCGATCAAACATCGCGTGCAACCGCTGAAATTACAGAACAGATCGAAGCCATGCAAGCGGCAACGGGTAATGCGGTACAAGCCATTGAAGGCATCGCCCACACCATTGATAGCATGAATGATATTTCATCGTCCATTTCCGCAGCTGTGGAAGAACAAGGGTCTGCTACGACAGAAATTTCCAAAAACGTTCAGGAAGCGGCAAATGGTACTTTAGAAGTCACCAACACCATTGAAAGCGTCAGCATTGCCGCTGCTGAAACGGGCAGTGCATCCAATATGGTGCTCTCAGCCTCAGAAGACCTTGGCAACCAAGCCGGTGCTTTAAAAGATGTGGTTGATCAATTCCTGAAACAAGTACGTGGCAATTAAACGCCCATTCAAACAAAAAACGCCCGTTGAGAAATCACCGGGCGTTTTTTTTATGCAGGTACAACTTCGATCAAGCGTCCGCCAAGGCGTACAGGGGAAACAGATGTGGCCAGACCTGTTTTGTCATCGGTTTCCACAAAGACACCACATAAAGTCGCCGGTCCCTCTGCCGGGGCCAGACGGCCACTTATTTTTTTAGTAAAACGTTCAATCGGCACAGTTTTTTCCATACCGATCACGCTGTCATAATCCCCGCACATACCCACATCCGTTTGATAGGCCGTCCCATGGGGTAAAATCTGTGCATCCGCTGTCGGAATATGCGAATGGGTCCCAGCAACCAAAGAAACACGCCCATCCAGATAATGCCCCATCGCCATCTTTTCACTTGTCGCTTCAGCATGCACATCAACAAGAGCCGCCTGCATATGCGTCCCAAGTTGATGTTTTTCCAACACGGCAGCAATAGCCGCAAAAGGGTCATCCAACGGGTCCATAAACAAACGTCCCATGACTTGTGCAACAAAAAATTTGCGTCCATCGGCCATTTCATACAGATAATATCCGTTGCCCGGCGTGCCTTCCGGATAATTCATCGGACGCAGCAAACGTGGTTCTTCATCAATGAAGTTCATGACTTCGCGTTGATCCCAAGCATGATTGCCTGTGGTAATCACATCCACACCAACATCATAGAATGCATCACAAATTTTGCGGGTAATGCCAAAGCCATGAGCAGAATTTTCGCCATTCACAATGACAAAGTCCAATCCCAAACGCGCGCGTAAGCCGGGGATTTGTTCTAAAATCGCTGTTCGACCGCTGCGGCCCATTACGTCACCGCAATATAGAAAGCGCATATCAATTCCTTTTAATTTCGTGCTGACATTGGATAACCTGTGTCGGTGTCACAATCCAGTCTAATCTTTGATCAAACTCATCCATAGGGACGCTGTCGACTTCTTGTTCATCATAGGCAACGCCAACGCGCACACTCTCAAGGGTCGACAGTGTTCGATCATAATAGCCACCACCAAAGCCCAATCGCCCTCCCATATGGTCAAACGCCAATAAGGGCACAAAAATCAGATCTGGCTGCAAAATCGGTTGACCTTCAAACGGATGGACAGTGCGATGCAGCCCTTCTTCCAATGCATCCCCGCTTTGCCATTGACGAAAAATAAGCGGTGCGTTTTGTTGCACGACAACAGGAAGCGTACATTTTTTACCCTGTGCCAACGCAGCAAATAAAAAAGGGCGCACATCAATTTCCTGTGCCATCGGCCAATAACCAGCGACAATCTGGGATGTTTGAAAAGGAGGAAGCTTGTTCAACAGGGAAGGGGCAAATTGAAGTGGAGGAAGCGCTTTACGCAATAAAGACATCTTTTGGCGCAGTTGTCTTTTTTGTTCACTTTGATCGGACACAGCTCTATCTCGTCAAATTGAAAGTGTGTGAAGCCGCAATAGCCGTGAAGTTTACTAGGTCCACCATAGGCCTGCCAAGACAGGTGGGCGCCGTGTAAGTACCCCACGGGGTAAACAGGGACAGCTCCCTATGGTTTAATTATTGGCCCCGGGGACTCATGAACTCCTACGCACTTCGCAGCCTCACTCACGCTATATAGGCTTGCGCAGACTAAAAGTCACGTCTCTTCTTGCGTATTTTCTTCTACCTGTTCACCTTGTGCAGGTAGTTCAACCTCAAGCGCCTCTACAGCAGCGGGTTCTTCCTCTTCCAAACTTTGGGCAATTTGGATAATGCGTGAGGTCATACGGTCCAGTTTTTCAGACAGAATTTCATCTTTGCGATCACGCACTGTGGAATTATGCTCAACTTTATAACGTTCCAGTTCGTCATTTTTCTCGCTCAATTCATCGGCCAGCAACAGGCTTGTCATAACCATCAACCGGGTATCGCCCA
>JABXIC010000001.1 GCA_013373265.1 Methylocystaceae bacterium
ATTGATCCGATCAAAAATCGCTAGGCCTTTGGTATAGTTCTCAGCGGTCACGACAAATAAGGCCAGGACTTTTAAATCGTTATAATTACAGTCCTTATGGCGGCAGACTTTTTCCTGCAGGGAAATTGCGGTGATGAAGTTCCCTTTATGGAAAAATTCGAAAGCCCGTTTGCGCTGTTCCTTCATCTCCATCTTTAAAATTCTACGCAGATTTTACCGAAATGTTGACCGCTTTCCAGATGTTTAAAGGCTTCAGGCGCTTTCTCAAACGCGAAGATATGATCGACAACGGGCTTGATTTTGTGTTTTTCAATAAAGGCGTTCATCCGTTCAAAGCCGTTACGTGACCCCACTGTGACACCCTGAATACAAATATTGCGCATCAGGATCAGCGGTAAAGGGATGTTGGAGGCATTGGCCCCGCTGAGCACGCCAATCAAGCTTATATGTCCCCCGATGCGGGTGGAGCGAATGGATTTTTCCAAAGTCCCCGCGCCGCCTAGCTCAACAATATGGTCTGCGCCTTGAGGCCATATTTTTTTGATTTCGCGGTCCCAATCGGGGGTGGTGCGATAGTTTACGCAAAAATCGGCGCCCATTTCCTTCGTGCGTGCCAGTTTTTCATCACTGGAAGACGTCATCAAGACTTGTGCGCCAACAGCTTTTGCAAACTGCAAGGCAAAGAGGGCAACCCCACCTGTTCCTTGAATAACAACACAGTCAGATGACTTCAAAGAGGCTTGCTCAAAAAGACCGCTCCAAGCGGTCAGAGCAGCACACGGCAAGGTCGCAGCCTCCACATCATTGATGCTTTGCGGGACTTCAACACAGGAATTTTCTTGAACAATCATATATTCGCTAAGTGTGCCGTCATAGGCACCACCAAGGGCATCGGGCATGCCATCGGGGCTGGCTTTGCCATCAATCCATTTGGGGAAAAAGTTGGGGCATAAGCGTGTACCTACGTCGAAACGTGTGGCGCCGTCACCGCGTTCAACCAGTTCGCCCACACCGTCGGAACAAGGGGTTAATGGTGTTTTGACTGTTTTGCCATACCCGCCGCTGACGGTCACCATATCGCGATAATTGAGTGAGGCAGCTTTCATTTTCAACAAAAGCTCCCCGGCTTGCAATTTGGCAGGATCAACATCTACCAAGTTGAGATTGTTAAGGCCGAATTGATCCGTTATCTGCCATGCCTTCATTTTTTTACCTATCATTTGTCTCATTTAATTTCTGCTATGATTTAAACATGATTACGTCTAATTCTTGAAGCCCTTGTTTGTAAAAGAGTGTGAAAAAGATGATTAAATTTGTTGGATTGAAAAATTGTGACACCTGCCGCAAGGCAAAAAAATGGTTAGAAAGCGAAGGTATTCCTTTCACTTATCATGATGTTAGAAGTGATGGGTTATCTAAAGAAGAAGTTATCCATTGGATCAAGGAATTGGGATGGGAAGAACTGATTAATCGACGTGGCACAACATGGCGCAACTTAAGTGATGAGGATAAAAACAGTGTCAATCAAGAAACGGCGGTTGATTTAATCGTGGCCAACCCAAGCTTGATGAAACGTCCGCTTTTTATCTATGGCGATACTTTTATTCTGGGGTTTAAACAAGCGCAAATGGAAGCAATTCAAGCCTTGTCGATAGTGTGAATTCGTCGATTCTCATCTCTGCCACTTTTGGCACCCTTAGGATGAATTATGAAAACCGATTCTCAACCCGAATCAGAATCATTGCCATTAATTGAGGTGAAATGAGAAACATGTTTCTGATTCTTTTTATGGAGGTGTCTGTCGGGCAGAATCCGCTTTCTTGGCAGAAGTTTATTCTTTAAAAATTTATATAAAACTATATATAACAAAGACTTATATAGATATTGCCGGGGTGGCTTTGGGTCTTAATGAGCTTGGCGTTGAAAATGTACTTCGAAGGTACGGATAAGGGAATACCCTTAGTTTTTATATTTAAGCTCAAACGATTGCCTTTGGCGAACCTAGAAGTCTGATATTCATTATGTTTCTTCGCCATAAAGCGTATTTTACTAACAGGCAAATACGACGTCTTGGAGCATTCATTCTCTGAGACGCAAATCTTGGAGAAGAAACATGGCTGAAGATGATGGCATCAAACCTGAAGATCAAGAAGGTACGAACGACAATTCGAATGTGCAAACCGGATCAGAAGATGATGCGGTAATTCTTGATGAACTGACCTCCCTGCAGAACACCGATGACATGCAGATGGGTGGCCAGATGCAAGGTCGTGAAAATGCTGGTGGTGGTGTAGACGTTCGCGAAGACATGGCATTTATGTCTTCTGTCCACCGGGGGGGCTTTAGTACGGAGCAGGAAGTTATGGACGGCATCGTGCCGCCACAAGATGACCAGTTTAAAAATAAAGAAGACGTCGTTGCCGATGATGAAGACACCAATTTAGATATCCCCGAAGTAGAATTTGATGATAGCGGGAATAGAAACTTTGGTGGTGAGGAAGTTCGTACCAATCTGGATGATCAAGCAGAAGAAAGTGCACGCGAAAAACGGGCTGATATTGTTCAGCAAGCCAGTGAACCTGCATTGGGTGATCCCGACGACAATGCGATTACGCCTTCTGTAGGGACTCTGGATGTTGATTCTGAGATTGTTGTGGACAGCGCTGAGGAAGAAGTTGAGCCTCCGGTTGTCATTGAAGAAGAACTTATTCCGGATCCTGATCCTGAGCCTTTGCCTCCCATTGAAGATATTGTTGATGTTCCAGAAGATGGTCCAACTCCAGGGGATCCGATTGTCATTTATGAAGCCGACCTTGTTAAACTGATTGGTCCGTTTGATGATGCTAGGATCAACGCCGAATATTTAAATACGGATAGTTATTTGGGCGATGGCTCCAATGGAACGGAAAATGCTGGGCAAATTTTGCTCAATGGTGTGCCTGTTGAGGTGACTTATGACGCGCAAGGGTATCGCATTTGGACGATTAATACAGGCTTTGAACATCAAGATAGTGATATTCAGGTTTCTGTAACCATCATAAGAGGTGATGACGAACAAACGACTGACCCGCACACATACAATTATGATGTAGACAACATCTTGGCTGATGATACTGGTTCTGTGTCTTGGAACGAGACGGTTGATCTGAATGTGCTGGATAACGATACCATTCAGGATAACAACATTGATTACGCCAATGGTGAAAAAGCCGATGCCAGCGAGATCACGAAAATTGCCGGAGAAGACGCTGAAGTCGGTAAACCGATTGATTTGATCGTTGATGGTCAAAAAGTAGCAACTTTGACGCTCAATGCCGATGGCACGATCAATTATAATCCTGATACGCGGGTCGAAGGGACGTATTCATTTGAATATGAAGTCACGGACGATAATGGTGAAACGACAACCGCCACGGCTTCTGTGAGCGTTGATGGCAATGATATCCCCATCGCAGTAGATGACAGCGCTTCTGGTATGGAAGATCAACCGGTCATCATCAAAATCAGTGATTTATTGTCCAATGACAGTGATCTGGACGGCGATACACTGACCTTGTCTGAATTTACCCAACCTGCTCATGGTACGCTTGTCGATAATGGTGATGGCACACTGACCTTTACGCCTGATGCCAATTGGAATGGCGAAACAGAATTTAGCTATTCCATCACAGATGGGCACGGCGGTACAGATACAGCCAAAGTTACGATTGACATTGATGGGGTCAATGATCTTCCCGTTGCTGTAGATGATTTTACCTCCGGTACAGAAGATCATCCGGTTATCATTAAAATCAGTGATCTCTTATTTAATGATAGTGATCTCGACGGTGACACTTTAACGTTGAGCGAGTTTACACAGCCTGCCCACGGTACGGTCGTGGATAATGGCGACGGAACCCTGACTTTCACTCCAGATGCTGACTGGAATGGTGAAACTGATTTTATTTATACGATATCTGATGGTCATGGCGCGACGGATACAGCCAAAGTCACCATTGATATTGATGGTGTCAATGATGGCCCTGTGGCTGTGGACGATTCCGTTTCCGGTAAAGAAGACCAAACCGTCACCATCAAAATCAGTGACTTGCTCTCCAATGACAGTGATCTGGATGGGGATAGCCTGAGCTTGGCTGATTTCACCCAACCTGATCACGGCACGTTGGTTGATAATGGTGACGGTACTTTGACCTTCACGCCTGATGAAAACTGGAACGGTGAAACCGAATTTAGCTACGCCATCACAGATGGTCATGGTGGCATTGATACGGCAAAAGTTACTATTGATATTGATGGCGTCAATGACGGCCCCGTGGGTGTGGATGATAGCTTTAGCGGTGACGAAGATCAGCCGGTTATTATCAAGATCAGCGACCTTCTCGCGAATGACAGTGACTTGGATGGCGACAGCTTGTCGTTGAGCAGTTTCACCCAACCTGCCCATGGTGAGATCGTGGACAATGGTGATGGTACGCTGACCTTTACGCCGGATGCCGATTGGAATGGTGATACACAATTTATTTATGTTCTCACTGATGGCAATGGCGGTTTTGACACAGCTAAAGTCACGATTGATGTTGATGGTGTCAATGATGCCCCCGTCGCTGTGGACGATTCAGCTTCAGGAACAGAAGACCAACCCGTAATCATCAAGATTGCGGACCTCTTGACCAATGACAGTGATTTGGACGGCGATACGTTGACCATGTCCGAATTCACTCAGCCTGCCCATGGCACGTTGGTTGATAATGGCGATGGTACTCTGACCTTCACGCCAGATGAAAACTGGAATGGTGAAACTGAATTTAGCTATTCTATTTCTGATGGTCATGGCGGCACGGATACGGCCAAAGTTACGATTGACATTGATGGCGTCAATGACGCCCCTGTTGCTCTGGACGATTTTGCCTCAGGTGTAGAAGATCAGCCGATTATCATTCAGATCAGTGATCTCCTGTCCAACGATAGTGATCTCGATGGTGATACTTTAACATTGAGTGAATTCACCCAACCCGCCCATGGTACGATTGTTGATAATCATGATGGTACGCTAACCTTCACCCCGGATGCGGATTGGAACGGTGAAACCGACTTTATATATACAATATCTGATGGCAATGGCGATACCGATACGGCCAAAGTCACGATTGATGTTGACGGTGTCAATGATGCGCCTGTTGCGCTGACAGAAAGCATTGAAGCAACCGAAGACGGCGCGGCCGTTAGCGGTCAGCTGGATGCATCAGACGTGGATGGGGATACCCTGTCTTACAG
>JABXIC010000139.1 GCA_013373265.1 Methylocystaceae bacterium
ATGTCTTCCCACGAAGACGCTGTGCGCGGTTCCATGTGGTTTCTGTAAGAAAGGCAGGACATTCACATTGAACCGTCTCAGCGAGTTTTTTATCGTGATATTGATAGTGCCCAATATAGAAGGTGTTCCTCAACATCTTCTGTAACGACCCAACTGACCATCCGTTCTTCTTGTGTCGTGGCTTGATGCCGTTTTCATCCAGTTTTTCACGAATTTTTTGAATCGTCCATCCGGCAAGGTATCTATCGAAGATACGTTTTACCCACTGGCTTTCATCAGTATTTTCAACCAGCATGCCATCTTCGATGTTGTACCCGAATGGTGGCGGTCCTCCCATCCAGTAGCCGTTTCGAACCTTCTGTAACTTACCGAGTTGGCTACGTTCAGACCGCAGGGCGTTATCGTAGGAACTGATTTCTGAAAGAATGCCGATGATTAAATCGTCCATTGGACTGGATAAATCAATTACTCCAGAGGGGGTGTGCAACCGAACGCGGTTTTGTTTGAGTTTCCATCTGATACCGCCCCACGTCTTTTGGTTACGTGATAAGCGGTCAGTGTTAAAGACAAAAAGGTTCTCGACCTTTCCATTTTCTACTTCAAGTAAAAGTCTTCTCAGAATGGGGCGATTATGAAGGTCTTCGTACTTTGATGATTGACCGCCTTCATTCCATAATCGGTACTCAAAACCGAGTTCCTCGGCTTTTTGAATACCCAACTCTTCTTGGGTTCTTAGTGATGTGCCGTCAGTTTCCTGAACGGATGAGGAAACACGTGTGTATATGTGAAGAATATTAGTCATAAATCCCAGAATACTGGGATTTATGGAATTTCCGGAGAAGAAAGTAAGGTCTTAGAAAAATGCTTTGTTTCCCACTGTGAATTGAGCATGAATATTCATAATGTTAATATTTTATCATGCTGTTCAAACGTACCACCAATCAGGACAACATGATCAATATTATCAGTTATGGATTGATATAATTGAATAATTAAAATATCGGCAGGTGCTTTAGGTATGTCTAACTGTTTAACTTTTTTAACTTGAACATAACTTAAATAAGGAATGTTATTTTGGGTAAATATTTCACTACTGGCTTTAAGTAAAAAAGAACTTAGTATTATGTCACCTGAAATTAATTTCCTGACACTTTCTGGAGTTAGAATTAAATTCAAAAATGCAAAAGTGCCAAATGTAAAAGTGCATCTGTTATTTGTTTCAATAAAAACAGGAGTGTCGCAAGTTCTATTCTTTCTTATTATATAATCTGTTCCTACTGGTCCGTATATGCCATAACGTAACCGCTCTATTAATATTTTTTCCTCGATTTCTAAAATACTTTTTATTATTAATTTGTTCTTTTTGGTGCGTTCAATATTTCTAAACCCAATAAATTTAAATTTATTGTCTAATATTTGCTCTACAATAATTCTTTGATTTAAAAAAAAACTTTCACCTGATCTACTGAGTTTATCTATTTTTGGATGGCATAAATAGTGTACCGATGGGGAGGTAGAAGAAATTATTTTTTTTTCGATAATTATTCGATCTTGATTATTTAAAGGAAGGCTGTCTTTACAACAAATAGAAACGCCTTCACCGCCAACGCTATTCACTTTCTTGATCACGAACTTTTTTAAAGTATGATTGGGTAAAGTTCTTAAGTAGCGAAGTATCTTTTGTGAAGATGCAAAGACAGGGAAAGTTTTATTCTTTCCACATAATGTTTTAGATATTCGCATACTGAAAAATTCTCTATCAAGAGATTTTCCGGTAAGTGAAGGTTTTGGGAAGCATCTATATATTTCCCCGTCAATTTGTCCTGCTATTTCTGTATAGAGTTTAAATGTCAAATCAGAAGAATAACTTGAAGTAAATATAAACTTATTTTCAGTAGGTTTCTTATTCTCAGAACGTATTATTGATAGAATCGAGCCTACGCTCTTCGATATTGAACGTAATGGTCTTCTTAATTTAAAGACCACCGAATTATCGTTTATGGCTGCTTTTTTATATTCAAAAAAAGTATCTAATCGATCCTCGTCACATATTATTAAAGAGTTTTTCCCCAATATATAATATAAAAAAGCATCGCTTATGAATGATTGAGAGACAGTAATATCTTCTTTCTCATCAATGCAGCCACAATGAAAATGAACGTATAATATATCCATTACTAAAGTAGCAAGTTTCTCATTCTTTTTTTCCTGATCCATTACACCATTTACACGTTAAATATACCTCGTTACCTCGCCCATCAGGTTCACTTTGAGGAACGGAACCTCTCCCTCTGCATTGACGACATGCACCAACAGGGATTTTATAATTTTTTGTTCTTTCTTTATACAATCTTACTCTATCTGCTCTGGCTTCAACTGGACCAACCATCGAATTCATCCTTTATTAAAATGGTATAGTAACTATTTACTAAAATAGTCCGAAGGTCAATTCTATAAGTCTATATTGGGCACTATCAATATCACGATAAAAAACTCGCTGAGACGGTTCAATGTGAATGTCCTGCCTTTCTTACAGAAACCACATGGAACCGCGCACAGCGTCTTCGTGGGAAGACATTG
>JABXIC010000023.1 GCA_013373265.1 Methylocystaceae bacterium
CGGTAGGCGGTTGCCAATGTTAGGGTGTAACAAGCTGATTCTTCCCAAGACAGGTGCTTGGGACGTTCCATTAATTGTTGAGATTGAACGCGGGCAAATTGGGCAAAAGATCCATCCGGTGTTTCGTAGCCCCAAATGCGTTGGCTGGGGGAAAACATGGGGTCGCCGCCATTACATTCTTCATCATCGCCATCATCTTGGTTACAATGAACCACGATTTCGTCACCGACTTTCCAGCGTTTTACCTTATCGCCAACGGCCCATACGATGCCTGAAGCATCGGAACCAGCGATGTGATAATCTTCGCCATGAACGTCAAAGACAGAGATCGGCTTGCCCAAAGCAGCCCAGACGCCGTTGTAGTTAACACCTGCCGCCATGACATAAATAAGCACTTCGTGGCTATCAAGCTTCGGGGTTTCAACCACTTCCAACTGCATGGCCGTATCGGGGTTGCCGTGGCGTTCGCGACGGATGGCCCAAGCGTACATTTTTTCCGGTACATGGCCCAGCGGTGGAACTTCACCGATCTCGTAAAGATCTTTCTTTTCCTGATTCGCTGTGATTTCGGCGAGGTAACTCATAATCGGGATACTCCCATCATTCTTGGATAAACGTTTCAGCAAAGCCAATTTTGTTTGGCGATTAATTGAGTACCAGAACTACACTTTTTTTATCTGGGGGCAAGCTTTTTTTGCGATGCGACACAAAAAAGTGGTTGCATATGTAACTTGTTTTGAAAAAATCTTAGTTTTAGGTGCATTTCGGGCTTTTTTTGCGATGCGGTAGGTGATAGATTGCAGGCAATATGAAAATTGATCCTGTAATAATAAATGAAATTGGGATCATTTGAGGAAATTTTATTACGCTTAGGAGCGCCAAGAATGACTGACAATCAAGCGGTTCAAAAAGATCGTCCATGGCTATTTCGGACCTATTCCGGTCACAGCTCGGCGGTGGAAACAAATAAACTGTTTCGCACTAATTTAGGACGCGGTCAGACCGGCCTGTCGGTCGCTTTCGATTTGCCGACCCAAACCGGGTATGACTCTGACCATGTGCTCTCGCGTGGTGAAGTGGGTAAAGTCGGTGTGCCGATTTCCCATCTTGGTGATATGGAAACCTTGTTTGACCAAATTCCGTTGAACAAGATGAACACCTCCATGACCATCAACGCCCCGGCTGCCTGGCAACTGGCGCTTTATATTGCGACGGCTGAACGCCAGGGTGCGGCGCGTAACGAATTGGCTGGCACCACGCAAAACGATATCATTAAAGAATATCTCTCACGCGGGACTTATATCTTTCCACCGGAACCCAGCTTACGCTTGATTACAGATATTGCGGCCTTCACTTACCGCGAAGTCCCCAAATGGAACCCGATGAACGTTTGTTCCTATCACCTGCAAGAAGCGGGTGCGACACCGCAGCAAGAACTGGCCTATGCGCTGGCAACAGGTATTGCGGTTTTGGATTCGCTTAAAGCATCGGGTCAGGTGCCGGAAGAAGATTTCCCGCAAGTGGTGGGTCGTATTTCATTTTTTGTGAATGCAGGTATTCGCTTTGTGACGGAAATTTGTAAAATGCGCGCCTTTACGGAGCTTTGGGATGAAATTTGCCGTGAACGCTATCATGTAGAAGAAGAAAAATACCGTCGTTTCCGTTATGGCGTTCAAGTGAACTCGTTAGGCTTGACCGAACAACAGCCGGAAAACAACGTTTACCGTATTTTGCTGGAAATGCTGGCGGTGACTTTGTCTAAAAATGCCCGTGCCCGTGCGGTACAGCTTCCCGCTTGGAACGAGGCTTTAGGTTTGCCACGTCCATGGGATCAACAATGGTCTTTGCGCTTGCAACAGATTATGGCTTACGAAACCGATTTGCTGGAATATGGCGATTTGTTTGATGGGTCTGCGGAAGTCACCCGCAAGGTGGAAGAATTAAAAGCCGGTGCACGCGATGAACTGGCTCGCATTGATGAAATGGGTGGCTCCATTCCGGCGGTTGAAACCGGATATATGAAACAAAAACTCGTTGAATCCAACGCTACCCGTTTGGCGGCGATTGAAGCGGGGGAACAAATTGTCGTCGGCGTGAATAAATTTGCCGAAGGCGAAGATAGTCCGTTAACCGCTGGCGATGGTTCCATCCTGACAGTTGACCCTAAGGCAGAAGCTGAACAGATTGAACGTTTGAAAGCATGGCGTGATCAACGCGACAATGCCAAGGTTGAAGCCGCATTGGAAGAATTGAAATCCGCTGCCAAAGAAGGTCGCAATATTATGGAACCTTCCATCGCAGCCGCTCATGCCGGTGTAACAACCGGGGAATGGGGCACGGCCTTGCGTGAAATCTTTGGCGAATACCGCGCCCCGACCGGGGTGGGCGGAGCCTCCAGTGCGCGCCATGGCGACCAGTTGGCTGATGTGCGTGTTAAAGTGGATGCCTTGTCAGAAAAAATGGGCCGCCGCGTTAAAATCTTGGTCGGGAAACCGGGTCTTGACGGGCACTCCAACGGGGCAGAACAAATCGCCGTGCGCGCCCGTGATGCCGGGATGGAAGTGGTCTATGAAGGCATTCGTTTGACCCCGGCGCAAATCGTCAATGCCGCGCTGGAAGAAGGCGTGCATGTGATCGGCCTGTCTATCCTGTCAGGTTCACACATTCCGCTGGTGACTGAAGTGCTGGAACGCATGAAAACAGCAGGGATCGACGATATCCCCTTGGTGGTTGGCGGCATTATCCCGCCGGAAGATGAAGAAACCATGCTCAAAGCCGGTGTTGCCCGTATCTACACCCCCAAAGATTATGAAATCAACACCATCATGGCCGATATCGCATCATTGGTGGCAGAACATAACGCCTGAGACATGTGAAGCGCATTGATTTCTTCCTTCTCTATGGATTCTGGCTTACGCCAGAATGACAAGGACGGGGAAGTCACGCACTTTGGTATAGTCTCAGGGCTGCCCAAAATAGAAAGTCGAAGGTTAACACCGTATTGCGTCATACTGGCGAAGGCCAGTATCCATGGTCAAAAGAGACTCTGGCCTGTGCCAGAGTGACGATATACTCAGAAAAAGGCCAAAATCTTAAACGGTTTTGGCCTTATAGCTACACAGATCATAGACCTTGCAGTTGGCGCAGTCGGGTTTGCGTGCTTTGCAGATGTAGCGCCCGTGTAGGATCAGCCAGTGGTGGGCGTGGTACAAATATTGTTTGGGGATGACTTTTAGGAGTTTCAGTTCGACTTCTAAAACCGTTTTGCCTACAGCCATGCCTGTGCGGTTGGAGAGTCGAAAAACATGGGTATCCACCGCAATGGTCGGCACGCCCCATGCCATGGAACGCACGACATTCGCCGTTTTACGCCCGACACCAGGCAGTTTTTCAAGGGCCGCCTGATCGTTGGGTACCACGCCATCATGATCATCCACCAGCATTTGCGCGGCTTTCATGATGTTTTTGGCTTTGGAATTATAAAGCCCGATGGTCTTGATATAGTCCTTGAGCTTGGCTTCACCCATATCCAGCACATCTTGCGGGGTGGAAATGACCTTAAACAAGGCTTCTGTAGCCTTGTTTACCCCAACGTCCGTGGCTTGTGCGGACAAAGCCACCGCGACCAAGAGGGTGTAAGGGTTGGTGTAATTCAGTTCCCCCTTCGGTTCGGGGTTGTTTTCCTGAAGACGGCGAAAAAATTCTTCGCGATCAGCCTTTTTCATCTTTCAACCCCAACACATCTTGCATGTCGTAGAGGCCGGGGGTGGTGTCTTTGGACCAGAGGGCACCGCGCACGGCACCTCGGGCAAAGATAACGCGGCTGGACGCTTTGTGGGTAATTTCGAAGCGTTCGCCTTCAATGGCAAAGACCACGGTATGATCACCGACCACATCGCCGCCACGCAAGGTGGCAAAACCGATGTCGCCTTTTTTGCGCTCTCCGGTGACACCGTCGCGCACTTTGTCAGCCACAGTATCCAGATCAACACCACGTCCGGCAGCTGCCGCGCGCCCCAGACCAAGGGCGGTGCCGCTGGGGGCATCGACTTTATGTTTGTGGTGCATTTCCAAAATTTCGATATCCCAATCATCATTAAGCATGGACGCTACTTTTTCGGTGATGGCAAAAGCCAGATTGACACCCAGACTCATGTTTGGGGCCTGAATGATGGTGGTGGATTTTGCCGCATCAGCAATAATGGCTTGATCATCTGCGCTTAAACCCGTTGTGCCGATGACAAGGTTTGTGTTGTGCTTGGCCGCCAGTTTGGCATGTGCAACCGTGGCGGCGGGGACCGTAAAGTCAATGACGGCATCGCATGCGGCAAAAAGCGCATCTGCATCGCTGATGATTTTAGTACCCGTGGGTTCTTCTCCGGCGACAACAGCCGGGTCTTGTCCGATAAAGGGGGATGTATCGCGTTCTGTCCCGCCCGCCAGTTCGGCCCCATCCGTATTGACAACGGCCTGAACAAGCATGCGTCCCATCCGGCCTGTGCAGCCAACAATACCGATTTTCATTTTCTGTATGCTCCAATAATCAACAACTTTTGACGCGAACCTATCACAGGATTCTGTATTTCACCAATAGGGGCAAAATATTTTTGCATAGACAGGCTTATCGGGAGTCTCTTTCTCTTGCTCTTGTGCGTGCTTTGCCCTATTTTCGCGACAAATTATAGTGATCCGTTTGAAAAGGCGAATTGGACATGAGCGATATTAAAAAAGTAGTGCTGGCTTATTCCGGTGGTTTGGATACATCCATTATTTTGAAATGGTTGCAAGACACCTATAACTGCGAGGTTGTGACCTTCACCGCAGACCTGGGCCAAGGCGAAGAAGTTGAACCGGCACGTGCAAAAGCGGAAATGCTTGGGATCAAACAAATCTTTATTAATGATCTGCGCGAAGAGTTCGTGCGTGATTATGTTTTCCCGATGTTTCGTGCCAATGCGGTTTATGAAGGGGTTTACCTGCTGGGTACATCCATCGCCCGTCCTTTGATCGCCAAACGTCAAATCGAAATTGCCCGCGAAGTAGGTGCAGACGCGGTTTCTCACGGGGCAACCGGTAAAGGTAACGACCAAGTGCGTTTCGAGCTGGGTTACTATGGCCTGCAACCGGACATCAAAGTGATTGCGCCGTGGCGTGAATGGGATTTGAATTCCCGCACCAAGCTGATCGAATATGCTAAATTGCACCAAATTCCGGTACCTAAAGACAAACATGGTGAAGCACCTTATTCTATGGATGCTAACCTGCTGCATATCTCTTATGAAGGTAAAGCGCTGGAAAACCCGTGGCAGGAATATGACGAAAGCATGTTCTTGCGCACTGTTTCCCCGGAAGCCGCACCTGATACCCCGACTTATATTGAAATCGAATATGAAAAAGGTGACCCGGTTGCCTTGAACGGTGAAAAATTGTCACCGGCTGCCATGCTGACAGCTTTGAACGAAGTGGCTGGCAAAAACGGCATCGGTCGTTTGGATCTGGTTGAAAACCGCTTCGTCGGCATGAAGTCACGCGGCGTTTATGAAACACCGGGCGGCACCATTATGTTGACTGCACACCGTGCGATGGAATCTTTGACCCTTGATCGTAATGCTGGTCACTTAAAAGATGAATTGATGCCGCGTTATGCTGAGCTGATCTATAACGGTTTCTGGTGGTCACCGGAACGCGCAGCCTTACAAGCACTGATCAACAAAACCCAAGAAAACGTTTCCGGTCTTGTGCGCTTGAAGCTTTATAAAGGCAACGTGATTGTGGTTGGTCGTAAATCTGACTTCTCTTTATATTCAGAAGAGCACGTCACCTTTGAAGAAGATGAAGTTTATGATCAACGCGACGCCGAAGGCTTCATCAAACTGAACGCCCTTCGTTTGCGTATGTCCAAAGTCAAACCCGACCTTGGCAGTGCTGGATAAAGAATGAAAAAACCCCCGACTTGATCGGGGGTTCTTTTTAGGTCACCTTATAGACAAAGAAACAAAGGTGCCGTTTGACAAAATTATTTTTCATAGCTTCTTTTTTAATACTGTGTATGGCGCATGCTGAGGCCCAAGAGTCTCCTGTTGCCGGTCAGGTCATTCAAGATTGCTCGACCTGCCCAAAAGTGGTGGTGGTGGCACCCGGTTCTTTTATCATGGGGGATGATGAGGGTTATAAATATTCCCGCCCAGCCCATAAAGTGACGATCGATTATGCTTTTGCCTTGGGGCAATATGAAGTCACTTTTGATGAATGGATCGCCTGTGTAAAAGACAAGGGTTGTGAAAAAATCCCGGATGATCATGCATGGGGGCAGGGGACCAACCCGATCATCAATGTCTCTTATAAAGAGATTGGGGACTATTTGGCGTGGTTAAGCCGGAAAACAGGTCATACCTATCGCTTGCCGTCTGAAGCGGAATGGGAATATGCGGCGCGCGCTGGTACCACGACAAAATATTGGTGGGGGGACGAGGTTGGAATAAACAATGCCAATTGCCGCAAATGCGGGTCAAAATGGTCGGGGTTTGGCTCAGCCCCTGTCGGGTCATTTAAGCCCAATCCCTGGGGATTTTATGATATGAACGGCAATGCATGGGAATGGGTGGCCGATTGCTGGACGCCGCATTACCTTGATGCGCCAACCGATGGCAGTGCACGAACAGATGGCACTTGCACAGACCCGGTCACCCGTGGCGGGTCATGGTATTATTTCCCGAAATTATCACGTTCGGCCTATCGTTATAAAAACAATGCAGTGGTATTTAGCTATAATATTTCATTTCGTGTGTTGCGCGAATTGCCGTAACCGCTAAATTGAATTAAGTAGTGATTTGAAAGACATTCTCATGATGCGTATTTTTTCCATACTGGCCGTGGCAATTTGTTTGTTGTCGCCGTTTCAGGCGCAAGCCGTTGCCTTAACGCCGGATCAAATGGCGTTGGCGGAAAAATTGCGTGAGTATCTTAATAGCCTAAAAACGCTGAAAGGCAGCTTTGCCCAAATCAGTTCTAATGGGGCGTATGCCGATGGCAAGGTGGTGTTGTCGCGTCCGGGTAAGATGCGTTTAACCTATAATCCACCGTCAAAAACGGAAATCATCGTGCGCAATGGCACGATCATTTATCACGATAAAGAATTTCGCCAAGTGACTTATTATCCGCTGGATGCCACCCCCTTGGCGGTCTTGTTGAAAGACAAGCTTTCTTTTAAAGAAGATGTCAACATCATCGATGTGTCCAAAAGTCCCGGGGTGATTGAATTGACTCTTGTGGACCGCGAAGATCCGGGTATGGGGTCGGTGACATTGGTTTTTTCAGACAGTCCGCTGGAATTACGTAAATGGACTGTGGTTGATGCCCAGGGCATTATGACGCAAGTGTCCTTGTTGAATGTTGTGATGGGCGCGCCGGTCAGTACAAAACAATTTGATTTTGTTGATCCTCAATATGGCAAGCAAGATAATTAATTAGAATCAGTAGTTTATAGATATGTGCTTTTTGCATATCAGAGGTGCATAAAATGCATTGACTCATTGGGAAATCAACCCCATCTACATAGGAGTGTGACTGTGCTTTTTTGAGTACAGGCAACATGGGTGGTTCCCCTGCCACCTGATAAGAAAATCTCTTTTTCATGAGAGATACCCCTATAAGCGCCCGACTCCCCCTAGTCGGGCGCTTTTCTTATCTGCTATAATGCGCCTTCCTTCTTTTTCTAATCCTCCTTCCAACAAAAGAGACTTTTTATGAAACTCGTCACCTGGAATATCAATTCTGTGCGTATCCGTATGGATCATGTCAAAAATCTGGTGGATACATACGCACCGGATGTCATTTGCTTTCAGGAAACAAAAGTCAGGGATGAGCAGTTCCCGTTGATTGAGTTGCAGGCTCTTGGGTTTGATCATATCCACTTTAGTGGTGAAAAAAGTTATAACGGCGTGGCGGTCTTGTCCAAAATTCCGTTTGAAGCAACTGATGCGCTGTCCTGGTGTGGACGGGCTGATAAAAGGCACGTCAGTGTGACTCTGCAGGGCGGGGTGGAATTGAATAATTTTTATATTCCGGCAGGGGGGGATGAGCCGGATGCGGTGAAAAACCCGAAATTTGCCCATAAGCTTCAGTTTTTGGATGAAATGACCGCTTGGTGTCAGGGCCGTGTTGAGGCGGGGCAAAAACGTATCATGGTGGGGGATTTCAATATTGCCCCGTTAGAAACGGATGTATGGGATCATAAGAAGCTGAAAAACATTATCACTCATACGGCAGTGGAAATTGATCGGTTGGAAAAATTGCAGGCAGCGGGTCATTGGGTAGATGCCATGCGCATGCACATTTTGCCGGAAGAAAAATGTTTTACGTGGTGGAGCTATCGCGCGCGTGATTGGCTGGCATCCAATAAAGGGCGCCGCCTTGATCATGTCTGGGTGACGCCTGACCTTCAGAATAAAGTTAATTCTTGTGACGTTTTGTTAGATATACGCGGACTTGAAAAACCAAGCGATCATGCTCCTGTGTTGGTGGATATCACCCTTTAAACCGTTTCGTTACATGCCGAGAAGGGCAAGGGCCATGCCTGCGGTTAAAGCCAATGCCAAGATGACCCCGTTTCGAATGTTGACCCGAAAACTATTTTTTTCAACATCAACGTTTGCGCGTGGCGGCGTTGGCGTATATTCCGGCGGGGTGTCTTTCAGGCGCACAGGACGTGCACTTGGGGCAATGTTCTGGTCTTTTAACCAAACATTTAAACCCTCTAGTATGCCGTCATGAATATCTTCCACACTGTCGGTGGTGTTGCGTACCCATTTTATGACTTCAGCACAGGCTGTGATATAGGCGCTTGCCCCGGATGAATTGGGGGAATGCAGAATAACGGGACGTCCTAAAAAAGCACTTTCAGCGATTTTAGGTTCGACCGGAATAGAGGTGGTGAAGACTTGTTCTTTAAAATGGGAGCGAATTTCTTTATCGACCAGTTGATGCAGTTTTTGGCTGGAGTCGCATAAGGTCATCAAGATGCGATAATCAAGATTGTGTTCAGCTTCATTACGGATATCAGCGATGGATTTTTCCATCTGTTGTAAACCGGAAATGGCAAAACTTTCACTTTGGACGGGGATGATCACTTTTTGTGCCGCTACAAGCGCATTCAGACTTAAAATACCAAAAGACGGGGGGCAATCGATCAAAACATAATTATAATGTTCTGTGCTTTCTGCCAAGCTTTCGCGCAGCCAGAATTCCGGGTCGACATCCTGATCTGAAATGGTGCTGAGTGCAGCAAGCTGGAACGTCGCCGGGACAAGAGAGACATTCGGCAGGTCGGTTTGTTGGACAACATCATCAAGGCGCACATCGCCTAAAATCAATTCGTATGTCCCTTGTTCGATGTTTTTGATATTGAGCCCAAGCCCCGTTGCTGCATTGCTTTGCGGGTCCATATCAATGATGAGCACAGAGTTACCGCCCGCAGCAAGGCCGCTGGCCATATTCAGTGTTGTTGTGGTTTTCCCCACGCCACCTTTATGATTCATGACGGCAATGATTGCTGTCATTTTTTATGCTCCCTGTGTTTTATCTTAATAGAGTAGCTGGGAAGTAGAATTATTCAAAGAGACAATTTTGTCAAATTAGATAAAACAACAAAAAAAAGGGGGGGCTGAAAGAAAGAACCCCCTTTTATTTTCAATAGTTTATCCACGGCGTGGCATCAGGACCCAATAGTCGAGGTCGAGCACAACGTCGGGATCATATTTGCCATCTTCACCTTTATAGGGGAAATCTTCTGCCGGATGATCTTTGGTGGCGACCAGGCGCAAACGTAAGGCCCCCATATCGTTGCGGCCTTTGATTTCTTGTTTGTCCAGAACCTCAGACCAAGCAAAGATCGTGTTGCCCGAAAAGGTCGGGTTGGCGTGGGCACCAGCGTTGATGGCGGCCACTTTAAAGGCATTGCCCAACCCATTGAAAGACAGAGCGCGTGCCAAAGAAATAATGTGACCACCATAGATCAATCGTTTACCAAATCGATTGTCTTTGGCTGCAAACTGATCGAAATGGACTTTTGCGGTATTTTGATACAGGCGGGTGGCGAGTTGATGTTCTGCCTCTTCGATAGTCATGCCATCCACATGGTCGATTTTTTCACCGATTTCGTAATCTTCCCACAAGTGCGGGGAACCGGCTAGGTCAGTATCATAGTTGGAAAAATCCAAGCCCTCAGCAATGACCAAATCATCGACTGAGACAGCATCGGGCAGGTTGGGCAGGGTGGTTTCAGGGGTCGGGGCATCCAGATTTTGTTTTTTCACCATCACCCAACGGACGTAATCCAGAACGACTTCGTCGTTTTGGTTTATGCCGACGGAATTGACATAGACCACACCTGTTTTTCCATTTGAATTTTCTTTTAAACCAATCACGGTTGAGGTGGTGCGCAGCGTATCACCAGGGTAGACTGGGGCACCAAAGCGTCCGGCCGCGTAGCCCAGGTTGGCAACGGCATTCAGGGAAACGTCCGGCACGGTTTTGCCGAACACCATGTGAAAGGCCAACATATCGTCCAATGGCATGGCTTCAAAGCCTAAGGCCATGGCGTAAGGTTCGGCACTATGGGGCATGTGACGAAAACCGTAAAGGGCAGTATATAAAGAGACATCGCCTTCCGTGACAGTGCGCGGTGTGGCATGCACAATTTCCTGACCAAGGGAGAAATCTTCAAAGAAATTGCCCGGATTCGTTTTAGTCATGGTGTGTTTCCTCAAATTGATTGATTTTGAGGAGTTCTAGCATTTTTTGCAGCGCAATGAAAAGACTTTTTGCAGGTGCAATATTGTAATAATATTGCTTTAATGTTGAGTTGATAAAAGATGGTTGATCGTGGTCAGCAAAGCGTCGTCACTCACAGGTTTGGTTAAGGCGGCATCAAAGAAATGTTCCCCCATTGCCAAGGCGTTGTGGGCCGATATGCGTGCCCCCCCACCGGTGACAGCTAGAATCTTGGGACGGTTTTGCAAACTTCTGGCGAAAACGGCAAGTTCAATCCCATCGCCATTTTGCATGATGAGATCGGTAACGATTAAATCCACAAGATTGTCTTGCAAGCATTTTTCAGCTTCTTGCCCGTTTTTAGCGGATATTACTTGATATCCAACTGATGAGAGTATTTCTTTATAAGCAAATCTAATGTTGGCTTCATCGTCTACGACCAAAATATGCATGGATAAACCTTCTACCAGAGAGAATCTATTCCAGATTATATCACATCTAGAAGTAGCGTAAACAGCTTAAAATAATTATAAAGTAAGAAATATGCCTTTTGTGAATAGGGATAATAGGTTCTGACCTTAGACCAATAAGGCATCCACGGTATTTAAAAGCATGTCGCGATCAACGGGTTTGACCAGAAAACGATCGATTTTACTTTCGCGCAGTTTGATGGCGGCATGGGGGGACATTTGATCCCCCCCACCTGTAATGACAAGAATTTTGGGCTTTTGGGCAAGGGAAAGCGTTTCTTCAATGACGTCAAAGCCATCCCCTTTGGGCATGAGAAGATCGGTGATCAATAAATCAAATTTTTTGGTTTTGAGTTTATTAATGGCATTTTCCCCATTGGCGGCGGTTTCCACAGTGTGACCTGCTGACATCAAAATTGCTTCATAAGCAAAGCGAATCTCTTCGACATCTTCAGCAATTAAGATATGTGCCATCGATCTTTCCTAATCTTTATAATTGAAAAAGATATTACAGGATTATGGCGATTCGATTCAATGCTTCTTCTACAATGTGTTGATCATGAACCAAGGCAACACGAATATATGGTTTGCCTGGATTGTTGCCCGTATCATCTGTTTTGGCGAGATATTCACCGGGAATGACACGTACACCGGCTTTTTGCCAAATTTCGAGGGCGGCTTGTTCGCCGTCTTCCCAGCGTTCACGCACATCCAACCATAGGAAAAATCCACCTGCAGGGCGATAAAAACCCAGGCGGTTTCCTAAAATTCTTTCTGCGGCATCGATTTTCATTTTATAGAGGCGGCGATTTTCAACCACATGGGCATCGTCATTCCACAGAGCAACGGACCCGGCTTGTAGCGGCAAGGGGATAGAAGCTCCGCCATAATTGCGCAGGCTGGTAAAGGCTTTAATTAACGCGGGGTCGCCTGCCACAAAGCCAGAACGCAAACCCGCTGCGCTGGATCGTTTTGATAAGGAATGAAAGACCAGAAGATTGTTCAGTGATCCGCTTTCTTGGGCCACTTCCAAAGCCCCGTGTGGTTTTTCAGTGTCGTAGAGTTCAGCGTAACATTCATCCATGATTAACGTAAAATCATGTAAGCGTGCCAGTTCCAACGCGCGGCGTAGATAGGTTAGGTCGCCAACCATTCCTTGTGGATTACCGGGGGAACATAAAAATAGCATGGTTGTTTTCTGCCATGTTTCTGCGGAAACCGTTTCAAGATCAGGCATAAAGTTATTTTCCGGCCCGGCAGGTAAATAAACCGGTTGTGCCTCATTCATGATCGCGGCACCGACATAGACTTGGTAAAAAGGATTGGGCACCAGAACAAGAGGCTTTTCTTCACCTTTGGCGCTGCGCTCAATCAACAGATTACCGATCAGGAACAAGGCTTCGCGTGTGCCGCAAACGGGCAAAATGCTGTCAGGTCCAACGAAGCCGTCTTTAAGGTCGTAGCGTCTTTCAAGGAATCCTTGAATGGCTTTTACCAGTTCCGGCGTTCCATTGATGGGCGGATATTTATTCCAACTGCCCGCATTGGCGTTGATGGCTTTTTGCAGGAGCTGGGGCGGTTGATGTTGGGGCTCACCAATAGACATGGCCAATGCCTCTACCCCATCGGGCAGGGGATGAGAATCCAGCAAATCACGTAAACGCTGAAAAGGATAATCGCTGAGCAAAGAAAGAGAAGAATTTACCATAAGGGACCTAACCGTATCGTCAAATTTAATTTTGTTGCGTTCTTATATCAGGCAAGTTGCGCATCAGCACAAGCCCGATGAGCAAGAAGAGTAAAATTGTTGCCATGCCTGCACGTTGAGATGTGAAGATATCCGTTGTAGTAGCAACTAAAAATGGCCCGATAAAGGCAGTTGCTTTGCCTGATAAGGCATAGAGGCCAAATAGTTCGGTGCGTAGTTTTTTAGGCGCAATATGGGCCATATAGGTCCGGCTGGCGGCTTGTGCGGGGCCCATAAATAGGCCGAGACAGAGACCAAGTATCAGAAAATGTGATTTATCTTCTACCCATAAGGTGGCAGCGCCTAAAAGGGTGAGGCAGAAAAGTGCACTGATGATGACACGTTTGGAGCCGTATTTGTCATCCAGCCAACCAAAAAGGGCGGCCCCGATTCCGGCGGTCACATTGATGCCAATACCAAAAATGATCAATTCGGAAAAAGACATATGAAATGTTCCGGCGGCATAAATACCGCCAAAGGCAAATAAGGTGTTTAACCCGTCTGTGTAAATCATGCGGGTTATGAGATATTGAAACACCGTTTTATGTTCTCGCCATGACAGAAGCGTGCCTTTTAATGTGCTTAATCCCTGTAACAGGGCATTGGATAAGGTGTTTCTTTGTTTGTGATCTTTAACCCATAAAAACAAGGGTAAAGCAAACAGGCCATACCACAAGGCGACAAAAGGACCCGAGATTCGCAGATGTTCGGCCAAGTCTTTGTTTAGGTTAAAAAGCGGTGTGTCTGTTTGGACAAATAAAAACAAGACAAGGGCCAAAGCACATAAGCCACCCAAATAGCCCAATCCCCACGCAAGACCGGACAGCAAGCCTTCCTTACCGGGAACAGACAGGCCGGGTAACATGGCATTATAAAAAACCATGGCCATTTCAAAGCCGAAAGTGGCAATCCCTACGCAGACTAAGGCCAAGGGGATGGAAGACGCCTCAGGGGTGGCAAACCAAAGTCCACTGGATCCACAAACACATAAGGCCGAAAAAATGAAAATCCAAGGTTTGCGCGCGCCACTATGATCGGCAATGGCGCCAAATATGGGGGCGCATAAGGCAATTAAAAAGCCTGCCGCCCCAGTGGCATATCCCCACAAAGCGGTGCCCGTAACTTCATCTGGGGCAATGCCTTTTGAAAAATAGGCGGCAAACACGAATGTGGTGATCACGGTGGGAAAGGATGAATTGGCAAAATCAAATAATGCCCAGGCTATACGTTGAAAATTTGAAACAGGCATCTGGATTTATCCGCAATAAAATGTAGAATGAAAAGAAAATATTTTCACGTATGGATTGATTATTATTTGTTGAACTTAGGCCACTCTTTGAAAAAAATATTTTTTACTACTTTATTGATTTTTGTAAGTGTTGGACAGGCTTTTTCGACAGAGCCGATTACCCGGCTTATCACATCGGATTTGGCCCCGTATGTGATCAAAAACGGTACTCAGCCCGGTGTCTTTATTGAAGTCATGCAAGAAGTGGGAAAACGATTAAATCAAACCTATGTGGTTGATTTTTATCCGTGGACACGTGCCCAGCATATTGCGACGAGAAAAGAAGGGGTTATCATTTTCCCGATGACTCGGACGCCAGAGCGTGAAAATCTTTATCAATGGCTATACCCTGTTGCGCCCGTAGAACTGGTCTTTGTCTCGCATTCCAATAAAAAGATGGATTTGGAAACAGCCAAAAAGTTGGGGCGGATTATCGTGCAAAGCAGTACACCGGCAGAGTCTTTTTTACGTGCGCACGGTTTTAATAATTTGGTGACCACCCCAAAGGCGGCAGATAGAAATATTGTTTTGTTGCAACGCGAGCGGGTGGATGCATGGTTTACGGGCAAGGGTTTTGCTCAATATATGATTGCGCAGAATAAGGTACACAATCTACATATAAGTGATCCCGTCTTTCGTTCCGACCTTTATGTCGCCGCGTCAAAGTCAATGCCTGTTGAACAAGTGGCTGTCGTTCGGAATGTTTTAAAAGAACTGGTGCAGGATGGAACGGTAGAGTCCATCCTGCAGAAGTATCGTTGATCAGTCAAAAACGATTTTTGGTCCCTGACTTCCGTTCATTTGTTCCATGGCTTTAAACCAGACTTTATCGGCGATGGCTTTATAGGCTTTGGCGTGTTCGCTGTCCGGTTCAGAAGTAACAATCGGGTTGCCGCCGTCTGAAGTTTCACGAATTTTGATATCAAGCGGGATTTCACCTAAGAAATCGGCCCCTTGTGCTTCTGCGGTTTGACGCGCCCCGCCATGGCTGAAGATGTCTGTGCGTTCGCCGCAATGGGGGCAAGAGAAATAGCTCATGTTTTCCACGATACCGAAAACCGGGATTTCCACTTTGCGGAACATATTCAACCCTTTGCGGGTATCAAGCAGGGCAATGTCCTGCGGGGTGGAGACAATGACCGACCCTGTCAGAGGCACTTTTTGGGCCATGGTCAGTTGGACATCCCCTGTGCCCGGTGGCATATCGACCACAAGAATATCCAAAGTCCCCCAATTGACGTCGCGCATTAACTGTTCAAGGGCGCCCATGACCATGGGGCCACGCCAGATCATAGCGGTATCTTCTTCTACCAAAAAGCCGATAGACATACATTTAATGCCGTGGTTTTCCATTGGTTCGAGAATTTTACCGTCCAAGCTGACTGGTTTGTCGGTGATGCCTAACATGCGTGGAATGGACGGGCCGTAAATATCGGCATCCAATAAGCCGACTTGCAACCCTTTGGCCGCCAAAGCAAGGGCAAGGTTGACCGAAGTGGTAGATTTGCCTACGCCGCCTTTGCCGGAAGAAACTGCCACGATGGATTTTACACCGGGCATTAACAGGCCGGATTGATCCGCTGCGGGTTGTTGTGGCTGTTGCGGGGCCGTTTTCTTTTCTGCGGTTAGGACGGCAGTGACACTCAGGACACCGTCCATGGCATGGACGGCTTCTTCGGCTTGTTTGCGCACGGGTTCAAATTCCTTGGCACGTGCGGGTTCACCAATATCGATGGTAAAGGCAATATGACCGTCGCGGCTTTGCAGACCGATCACCATCCCAGCGGAAACGATATCGATTCCCTTGGCTGGATCCTGGATTCCTTTAAGTGTATCGAGAACTTTTTGTTCTAATTGGGCGGACATCCTTGAAAACTCCTTCACATCGGATAAATGTTATCTTTAAGTGCGCGTTGCGTTGCAAAAGCTGCTCTCGTCATATAAGACTGTTAGAAGACTTTTGCCAAGTGCAACAATCTACAACCTTTGACTAAAATGAATCTAAAGGGAAATACCCAATATGTCATGGAACAATCAGGGCGGCGGCCCATGGGGCGGTGGTGGAAAGAACCAAGGTCCTTGGGGTCAAGGACCAAAACGACCAAACGGCGGTGGTAATGGCGGCGGTGGACCAACCCCACCTGATCTCGAAGAGATGCTGCGCAAAAGCCAGGAAAATATGAAAAGATTTATTCCCAACGGGATGGGCGGCGGTTCGCTCGTTGCGTTCGGGCTGGTTATTGTGTTGGGCTTATGGATCGCCTCCGGTTTTTACCGTGTCGATACCAACGAACAAGGCGTACAGCTTTTGTTTGGTAAATTTGTAAGCTCCACAGGACCGGGTTTGCATTGGAATTATCCGTCACCTATCGGTGATGTGTTAACGCCAAAAGTGACAAGAGTCCGTAAAATCGAGATCGGTGTACCCGGCACGACAACACGCTCACGTAGCGCAGGCGCAGGAGAAAGCCTGATGCTGACGGGGGATCAAAATATTGCCGATATTGAGTTTGCTGTTTTGTGGAATGTGAAGGATGCAGCCAGCTTCCTCTTTAATATTCGCGATCCTGAAACAACTGTTCGTGCCGCCGCACAAAGTGCGATGCGCGAAGTCATCGGTCAGATGAATTTGGAAAAGATCAATACAGAAGGCCGTGGCCAAATCGCACAGGAAGCTGAAGAATTGATTCAGCAAATTCTGGATGATTATAAGTCGGGTATTAAAATTACGGGTGTTGAACTTGATCGTGCCGATCCACCGCAAGCGGTAATTGAAGCCTTTAACGATGTACAATCCGCACGCCAAGATAAAGAACGTAAACAAAATGAAGCTGAAGCCTATCGCAATAAAATCGTGCCAACTGCACGCGGTGAAGCGCAAAAGCTGATTCAAGAAGCAGAAGCTTATAAAGAACGTGTTATTAAAGATGCGGATGGTGAAGCTAAACGTTTCATCTCGGTCTATAATTCTTATGCGGCCAACAAAGATGTGACTCGTGAACGTCTCTATCTGGAAACCATGCAAAACGTTTTAAAGGGATCCAACAAAGTTATTGTTGATAGCGAAAAAGGCGGCAACGGCGTTGTGCCTTATCTCCCGTTACCTGAACTTCAAAACCGCAAAGGAGGCAAATAATGTCTAAGAAACTTATAGCATTTTTGATCTTGCTGGTTGGTTTATTTGGTTTGGGTTCCAGCATGTTGTTCAAGGTGAGTGAGCCTGTACAAGCGATTGTCTTCCAGTTTGGTGATCCGCGTCATGTGATTCAGAAACCGGGCCTCTATTGGAAATTACCTTTTGTTCAGGAAGTGCGGTATTTTGATAAACGTATCTTGAATTTGGACCCTAAACCGGCGGAACTGCCGTTGGCGGATCAAAAGCGTATTATCGTTGATTCATATGCGCGTTACAAAATCACGGATCCGTTAAAGTACTTTCAGGCCATTCAAGGTTCAGAACGTGAATTTACGGATTCGTTTGGTCGTATCTTAAACCGTGCAATTCGTGACTCGATTGCGAAAGTGGGTATGGGTGATCTTCTGTCCGATAAACGTGTCGAAGTGATGAGTGAAATTGTGGATAGTGTGCGTAAAGTTGCCCCACAATATGGTGTCACCATTGTTGACGTACGTATCGGTCGGGCGGATTTGCCGGCACAGATTTCTGATAATGTGTTTGATCGTATGCGTACAGACCGTGTGCAGGTGGCTAACCGTCTACGGGCGGAAGGTGAAGAGATCAAGCAACGTATCACGGCCGAAGCAGAACGTGAAAAAACGGTTATTTTGGCTGAGGCACGCCGGACATCAAACATCCTGCGTGGTGAGGGCGATGCCCAACGAAACAATATTTTGGGTGAAGCCTACGGTAAAGATCCGGAATTCTTCCGTTTCTATCGCTCTATGGAAGCCTATCGCGAGGCTTTGGGCGAAGGGACCTCTATGGTTTTGTCTCCGGATAGCGAGTTCTTTACCTACTTTGGAACACGCGATAAAAAATAAGACCGTAGTCAGCGAAAATGATACCCCGAAAAAGATTTCTCTTTTCGGGGTATTTTTCTTTGAGGAAGAAGAATGACAGACTTTTTTGTAGCAATTGGATTAGCTATTACAATTGAAGGAATATTGTATGCCTTGTTTCCCGATGGAATGAAACGTATGATGATGCAGGTTTTGACAATGCCATCCAATGCAGTGCGCAGTGCAGGCATAACAGCTGCGATTCTTGGCGTTGCTCTTGTGTGGATTATTCGAGGTTAAGAGTGCGCCTTTGTAAGCTTAATATAATTTTTCATCTGATTGTATGTGGGGTCATTTGGCTTGTCTCACACACTGCACGGGCGGAGAGTTATGTTTTTGCTGCCATTGCAAAGAACCCTTATCAACAGGCACTGGGGAAATCGCTTCAGACGATTTTTCAACGCCTGGGCCATGATCTGAAAGTTCGGGCGTTACCCAGCAAACGTGCTTTGCTTTTGGCAAATATTGGGGAATTGGATGGTGAGGTCGGGCGTGTGGCTCAGACATCATCTCTTTATCCCAATCTGATCCAGGTGCCCGTGGCGATTGGTCAGTTTGAGGCTGCGGCAATCGGGAAAAAGGCCAACGAACGTTTTGAAAATTTCGAGCAATTTAAACCTTACAAATTGGGCATCTTGCGCGGCGTTGTTTGGTCTGAGAAAAAAACGGTTGGGTATACGCGGTTGATTGCGGATGACATGGCGGCAATGATCCGAATGTTACAAGCAGATCGTTTTGATTATGGTCTTGGGGATCGCAATATTCTTGCTCATATTAAAAAGATGACGGATGCGCAGTTTTATATTCTTGAGCCTCCCATTTTTCATTTTGACTTGTTTCCTTTTGTAAATAAGAAACACCAAGAATTGATCCCTTTGTTACAGAAGACCATGCAAAAAATGAAAGAAACAGGGGAGTTACAGAAGTTGGTGGAGGATAATTTCTCTTTAATTATACAAAACATCATCAAACCCTGAAACAATCCGTTACAAACTTGCCTTACCCGAGCCAATATTAACTCGTAGTATACTCATAATTAACGCAATCCTTGCGTAATTTTATCGACAAGATACATTGTTCCTAACTGTAAGAAATTAAGAGGCGATGGAAGCAAAAATGAAAAACCTGATAAGACGACCTCAAGCACAATCGAAGGCACAGGCAAACCCTACTTTTATGTGGATGATCGCTTTTTTAAGCGCTCTGGCCATGATGATCGCATTTGCCAGCCAATCTCATGCCCGTTCTGCCCCCGCAAGCTTTGCCGATCTGGCTGAAAAACTACTACCGGCTGTGGTGAATATTTCAACCACACAAACCATTGAAACCAGTGGACAATTGCCTGAAGGTGTCCCGGATTTTTTCCGCGATTTCTTTGAAAGACGCGGTCAACAAATGCCGAAACCGCATGAACGTAAAGCAACGTCATTGGGATCCGGCTTTTTTATTGACGCAGATGAAGGCTTGGTTGTGACCAACAATCACGTTATTCAAGGTGCTGAAGAAATTAAGATTATCCTGCAGGACAATACTGTCCTTGATGCCGAATTGTTGGGTCATGACCCGAAAACAGATGTGGCACTTTTGAAAGTGAAGGATAAAAAAGGCCTGAAATTCAAGGAAGTACATTTGGGCAATTCCGATAAAATGCGCGTAGGAGACTGGGTTGTTGCCATTGGTAATCCGTTTGGTCTTGGCGGGACGGTTACAGCCGGGATCATTTCTGCGCGGGGACGTAATATTCAGGCAGGCCCTTATGACGATTTCATTCAAACCGATGCGTCTATCAATAAAGGGAATTCCGGTGGTCCGCTGTTTAACCTTGATGGTGATGTGATCGGGATTAATACGGCGATTTATTCACCCAGTGGTGGCAGCGTCGGGATCGGTTTTTCCGTGCCATCCAATATTGCCAAAACAGTAATTGCAGATTTGAAGAAATATGGACGTACGCGTCGTGGTTGGTTGGGTGTTCGTATCCAAACCGTGTCTGACGAAATTGCAGAAAACCTTGGCCTAGAGAACGCCCGTGGTGCTTTGGTGACCAGCGTTGCCGAAACAGGACCAGCTGAAAAAGCCGGGATTAAAAAAGGCGATGTGGTGTTAAAATTCAACAACAAAGAAATTGAAGAAATGCGTAAACTGCCACGCATTGTTGCTGAAACAGAAGTCGGTCAATCTGTACCGGTCGAAGTGTGGCGCAAAGGCAAGGTTAAAAAACTAACCGTTAAAGTTGGCGAATTGGAAGTTGCTGAAAAGAACGGTGAAGTGGCTCAGCCGCATGTTGAGAAAACTTCTGCCGGCGTTGATGAACTGGGTATGTCGCTGAGCAGCCTGAGTGGTGAGATGCGTGCCCGTTTCAAGTTGCCGCAAGATGCTAAAGGTGTCGTCATTCTGGATGTGAAGGACAATGGTCCGGCAGCGGAAAAAGGCATTCGCCCTGGTGAACTGATTGTGGAAGTCAGCCAAAAAGAAGTCACCAGTCCACAAGACATTGTTGAAGCCGTTAAAAAAGCAAAAAAAGACGATCAAAAATCGGTCTTGTTGCTGATTGATGGTGAAGAAGGTCTGCGTTTTGTTGCAGTCAAAATTGATAAATAGACTGTAGATAAAGGCATTCAAAAAAGGCTTCCCTGCAATTGTTAGGGGAGCCTTTTTTTGTTTGTCGTATTCTGAGTAGCCTAGATCAGATTGTATTGGTGTATTTATATAAACTCATTAATTAGGATTGAGCTTATAGTAAATCCAATACGTTTTCCGGTGGGCGACCGAGAACGGCTTTATTGTCTTTAATTACAATCGGGCGTTCAATGGCACGCGGGTTGGCGACCATGCCGGCGATGATTGCATCATCGCTTAAGGTATTGTCATGCAAGCCAGCTTCGGCGGCTTCTTTTTTGCGTAATAATTGGCGTGGTGTGATGCCGAGCTTTGTGATGATATCTTTGAGTTCTTCAATGCTTGGTGGATTGTCGAGATATTCAATGATTTTGGGATCGCCCCCGTTGTCCTGAATCAGTTGTAGGGTTTGCCGTGATTTGCTGCAGCGCGGGTTGTGATAAATGACAAGCGACATGTATATTCCATCATAATTTTTGTGAAAACGATTCAAAGTAAGAATATATCATTCCTGTTTTGAGATTGGAACTGTTCAAAGAATCCAAAATTGTTTGTGGACAACATAAACATTAGAGGTTGAAATTAACCTTAAAACCAGAGGAAAATGTTTATATTGCCAACAAAAAAAGCAAATTTTTTTGGTTTTGATTAAATAGTTGAGGACATTGAGGGTTGTTTCTAATAAATTTTAAGAAATAGTGGCAGTACACTATGGTAAACAAGTGAGGGCAATGGTCTATAAAAGACCAGACAGGAGAAGTGTATGACGTCGGGATCATCTAAGCGGCTCTTTAGTGCGGAATTAAAACTCAAACAACGCCTGAGTGACCAAGCTGGTGGGAGTGTGGGTACAGTCGACACATCCGGTATTACGAATGAAGATTTGATGACCGCGATTAAGGCGTTGCAATCTGAAATGTTGATGCGCGTGGCACAAGCCTCTGTAGCGAAGCCTGACAAACCAAAAGAAAAAGAACTTGAAGAAGCACAAGAAGATTTGGATGGGAAACTAGACGAAGTAAACTTGCTGCGTACCGAAGTCCGCGCCCTGTCCCGCAGTATCCACGATACCAAACGTGAAATTAAAGCGTTGGGCATGAATGAAGAAGACCAGTTTTCGATTGTAACCAACGAGTTGGATGAAATTGTTGCGGCAACGGAACGCGCGACAGAAACGATTTTGAATTCTGCTGAGAAAATTGACGATCTGGCCCAACAACTGCGTCAACACTCTCCAGACCAGTTTGTAACCCAACTGACAGATGAAATGCTGGAAAATACGATTGCCATGTTTGAAGCCTGTAACTTCCAGGATTTGTGCGGACAACGCACAACCAAGGTGGTCAACACGCTCAAGTTTATTGAAGAACGTGTTGAGGCCATGATGGAAATTTGGGGTGAAGACAACTTCGATACTGTTGATCATCCTGATGACGTATTGGCAGCAGGTGCCAACCGTCCACCTGAGGGTGAAGAACTGCATGGTCCGGCTGAACATGGTGGTGGTATTTCACAAGCAGATATCGACGCCTTGTTTGATTAGTCGGTCGAATCAGTCTTCATTTAGGCAGTCTAAAAGGTTCAGTACTTCGGGGTTATCCCATTCATACATTCCAACGACTCGTGCAATTTCGAGACCGCTTTTGTTAATGATTTGCGTGACCGGGATGTTTCGAATGTCTAAAGCACGCGGGATTGCCATTTTTTGGTCTTGGTAAAAGGTAAGATCCTGCCATTCTTTTTTCTTGATAAAGGCATTAACTTTTTCTGGGCTGCTCCGGTCCATGGATAAGGGAATAACCACAGCGTTTTTGCTTTCAATTTTCTTTGAAAGGCTTATAAGGCTCGGCATTTCGCGCAGACAGGGCGGACACCAAACGGCCCAATGATTTAATAAGACCGTTTGACCGATAAAGTCTTGCAGGCGCACGCTTGTGCCATCCATGGATAAAAACGAATCTTTTGGCATGGAAATCGGTTCATCATGGATTTTCAGTTTCTCAATTGCCCGTAGTTGTTTTTCACATTTTAAGTTTTGCGCACTTGCATGGTTGACGGATAGGGACAGAATGAGGCAAACACTCAAGGTAAGACTGAATTTTATGAACTGATGGACCGACATGACTGATTCTTCCGATACAAGTACGATTTGGGGCGGGCGCTTTAGCGAAGGCCCAAGCGCGATTATGGAAAAGATTAACGCATCAATCGATTTCGACAAGCGTTTTTATGCCCAAGATATTGCTGGTTCTAAAGCACATTGTGCCATGTTGGTCAAACAAGGCATTCTAACTGAAGCTGATGGTCAGGCCATTACAAGCGGTCTGGATAAAGTGTTGGCGGAAATTGAAAGCGGCGATTTTGTTTTTTCAGCCGCCCTTGAAGATATTCATATGAATGTGGAAAACCGTTTACGGGAATTGATCGGTGATGCTGCCGGGCGTTTGCACACGGCGCGTTCACGCAATGACCAAGTGGCGACGGATTTTCGTCTCTGGGTGCGCGACGCCATTGATCGTCTGGATGACGGCTTGTCGGTTTTGCAAAAAGTTTTAATTGATCGTGCCGAAGAACACGTCGACACTATTCTGCCCGGTTTTACCCACTTGCAAGCCGCACAGCCTGTTTCACTGGGACATCATTTTTTAGCCTATGTGGAAATGTTTGGCCGGGATCGTTCGCGTTTTGCCGATGCGCGCAAGCGTTTGAACGAATCGCCCTTGGGGTCAGCTGCTTTGGCGGGGACGCCTTATCCGATTGATCGTCATCATACAGCAGAACTTTTGAACTTTTCTGGTCCGATGCGCAACTCCTTGGATGGGGTGTCTGATCGTGATTTCGCACTGGAATATTTAAGTGCGGCTGCGATTTGTTCTGTGCATTTGTCGCGCATGGCAGAAGAATTGGTGATCTGGTCATCGGCACAATTTGGTTTTGTGCGTATGTCAGACAGTTTCTCAACCGGGTCCAGTATCATGCCACAAAAGAAAAACCCGGATGCGGCAGAATTGATCCGCTCAAAGATCGGCCGGGTGGTTGGGGATCTGAACAGCCTGTTGATTTCCATGAAGGGTTTGCCACTGGCTTATTCTAAAGATATGCAGGAAGATAAAGAGCCTGTCTTTGATGCGGCTGACACCATTGAACTGGGGGTGGCTGCCATGACAGGTATGATCGCTGAGATGACGGTCAATAAAGATAAAATGCGCGAAAGTGCAAGCTGGGGTTATACAACCGCTACAGATCTGGCCGATTGGCTGGTACGTGAATTGGGTATGCCCTTTAGAAATGCCCATCATGTGACGGGTGCGATTGTAAAAATGGCTGAAGATAAATCCTGTGATTTATCGGACCTGAGCCTTGAAGAGATGCAAACTGTTGATGCAGCGATCACCAAGGATGTGTACGATGTCCTAACCATTGATGCATCTGTGCGTTCCAGAACGTCTTTTGGTGGGACAGCCCCTGACAATGTGCGCCACCAAGTTCTGGATGCGCGGAAACGGTTTTTATAAGAAGAGTTTTAAGACAATGATGGCACGAAAAATAGTGTTGGTTTTATTACTGGTTGCAGTGTGCGCGGGCATGAGTGCCTGTGGCCGAAAAAATAAACCGCTTGCACCAGAGGATGTGGACCCGAAATACCCACGGACCTATCCTGCTCCTGTCCCAGCCCCTGCGCCTACTATTAAGTAAAAGAAGAAAAATGGATCATTTTATATATAAAGACGGCGAATTATGTGCCGAAGGTGTTGCTCTTTCTAAAATTGCGCGCGAAGTCGGCACGCCTTTTTATGTGTATTCTCAGGCTACACTAGAACGCCACTATCAGGTCTTTGCTGATGCGGTTAAAGATATTGAAGCAACGATTTGTTTTGCGGTGAAAGCAAACTCAAACATTTCTGTGTTGCGGGTACTGGCGGATCAAGGGGCTGGGGCCGATGTGGTCTCTGTCGGGGAACTGAAACGCGCGATTAAAGCAGGTGTCCCTGCCCAGAAAGTGGTCTTTTCCGGTGTGGGGAAAAGCCGTAGCGATTTGGTCTATGCGGTTAAGGCGGGCATTCGCCAGATCAATGTGGAAAGTGAAGAAGAACTGGTTGTTCTTAATGAAGTGGCTCAAGAACTGGGCGCACGCATGCCCATCGTGTTGCGGGTGAATCCGGATGTGGATGCCAAAACACATGAGAAGATTTCAACCGGAAAAAGCGATAATAAATTTGGTATCGACTGGAAACGCGCCGTTGAAGTGTACCAACGTGCCAGCAACATGGCGGGCATTGATGCCAAAGGTCTGGCCTGTCACATCGGGTCGCAACTCACCGATCTTGAACCGTTTCGCGCAGCCTTTCGCCGTATGAAAGAAATGGTCTTGGAACTGCGCGGCCTTGGTTTGGACGTGAGCCGTGTTGACTTGGGCGGCGGTCTTGGCATTCCTTATGATGAAGGCGCAACGCCTTTGCCTGTGGAATATGGCAAACTGGTTGTCGAAGAACTTGGCGGTCTGGATGTGGAATTTGAATTTGAACCCGGTCGTATGATTGCGGGCAATGCGGGGCTGCTGGTCAGTGAAGTTCTGTATGTCAAACAAGGTCCGGAAAAAACATTTGTGGTGATTGATGCAGCCATGAACGATCTGATGCGTCCCTCTTTGTATGGGGCCTATCACGCCATTGTCCCTGTTCTTCAGCCTGAAGTTGACAACGAACAGATGACCTATGATGTGGTCGGGCCGATCTGTGAAACGGGCGATACCTTTGCTAAAGGGCGCGTCCTCCCTAAATTGGCACCGCATGATCTGGTGGCCTTCAGAACAGCGGGGGCGTATGGGTCAAGTATGTCTAGTACTTATAACTCACGCGACTTAGTGCCTGAAGTGATGGTAAAAGGTAATGATTATGCGGTTATTCGCAAACGCGTGGATATTGAAGCGTTGATGGAATTGGAAAACCTTGCTGATTGGCAGGGATAATCCCGTTCGATAAAATTTCACAAAGACTTGTATGGCGTCTCTGAAGAACAATGTTTATCTTGAATAGAATAAACATTCTTTAGGCGCGCACATGAGTGAATTGGACAATGCAAAATTAAGACGGTTGGGGCGCTTGATCCTGCTCGCGCGTGCTGTTTTGCTCTGGGAAAGAGTGTGGCCGCGCCTGTGGCCTTTTCTCATTGTCTCAAGCTTGTTTATCATCTGCATTTTATTTGATGTTTTTGCACATTTGCCGACTTCGGTGCATGTACTGGCTTTAGGCGGTTTTGGTTTTGGCCTGTTGGGTTGTTTGATCATTGCGTTTTATGGTTTGGCTTGGCCTAGCGTGCGCGATGGTTTGCGTCGTCTTGAAGGTGACAGCGGCTTTACCAACCAGCCGCTCTTTTCATTGCTGGATCATCCGGTCCCCCAACCCAATAATAAAATGGCCCAAACCATTTGGCTGAACCATCAAGACCGTATGGCAGCAGCCATGGATAAGATCGTGTTGAAGGGGCCACGTTCTACCCTTTATAAGCGTGATCCTTATTCCTTGCGTGCAGCATTAATTTTATTACTGGTCCTTGGGTCGATTGAAGCACGCTTTGACGTTGGTGCGCGTCTGAGCCGTGCGTTTGCGCCTGCGTCTCATTCGATGATGGCACAGGATTGGGACATTCAGGCTTGGATTAATCCTCCGTCTTATACAGGTCTTGGCCCGGTTTATTTAAAGGCAACGCCACAAAGCAAGCCTGCATCAACACCGATTTCTATTGTGCAGCATAGTGACATTTTACTGCATGTTGAAGGCGCGCCGACCCGCGACGATATAGAATTGACCAATGGCCCCTTTGTGGAAAAGCTGTCACGCCTTGGTAAAGGCAGTTTCAGTCTGGAAACATCTATGGATCAGGGCGATGTTTTGCGCATCAGTCGCGGCGGGGAAATTCTATATCAATGGCCGATCCAAATCATTGCAGATATGCCACCGGAAATTTCAATCCGTGATAAACCAAAAACAGGTTTTCGCGGGCATTTTTCCGTCGATTATAAGGCAGAGGATGATTTTGGTTTGCAAGAGGTGGCCGTCATTATCCGTCCTTTGGTGGCTGATGGTCGCCCCGATATAGTCTTAAACAATAAGATACAGGGACGTACAGCTAAAGGGACGTTGCGGCGTAATCTGGCGGCGCACCCTTGGGCGGGGCGAAACGTGGTGATGACCCCTAAAGTCACGGATAGTGCCGGGCAGTCTGCCTTGGGGGAGGCGGTCCAACTTGTTCTGCCACAACGACAGTTTACCCATCCTTTGGCCATGCGTCTGATTGAAATCAGAAAGTCACTTTATGAAAGTGGGCCGGATGATCGGGTGTTTGCCGGTATTTGGTTGGATCGATTGTCAGAAAATCCGCAAGACTTTAACCATGAAGTCGCCATTTATCTGGGGCTGCGGGTGGCGTCAAAACGCTTGCGGATCTCTATGGACGAAGATGAATTGGAAAGTGTGCGTTCTATTTTGTGGGAAAGTGCGGTGCGTCTTGAAGAAGGTGCAGCAGGCAATGCGCGCAACCAACTGGAATTCATGTCACGCCAAATGCAAGAGATGATGCAAGCCGGACAAGACAAGGCCGCGATGGAGGCTTTGTTTGAACAAATGGCCCAGAGTCTTGATCAATATTTGCAAAAAATGGGTCAATCCATGCCGGATATGGAAGGTTTTGAAGAGTTTGGCGGTTTGCAAAATGCCGATATGGTGGGGCGTGATGAATTGATGGAGCTGTTGCAGCGCGCCCGTGAATTGATGCGCACGGGAAATACCAAAGCAGCGCAAGCCTTGCTTAATCAATTTCAATCCATCTTATCACGTCTGGCGATGCAACCTCCGCCGGACCCTGCCCAAATGAAGGCGGCGCGGGAGCTGATGCAACAGCTTAAATCGGTGCAGGAACGTCAACAAAAGCTCTTGGATCAAACCTTTCAACGCACGCGAAATCAGGACCGTCCCAGCATTGCTTCTACGAAAAAGGCTATTCTTGAAGCGCAAGAACAGCAACGCATTCGTGATTTGTTGCGCCAACAGATGGAAAAACTGCGCACCATGAAAACGCAAATCTCAAAAGAATTGCATAGTGCAGATGAAGCGATGAAACGGGCGGTCAGTTCTTTAGAACGTGGACTTGATGAAGATGCCGTTCAATCGCAAATGCGTGCCCTTGATCAACTGCGGGAAGGTTTGAAAAATAGTGCGCAATCCTTGGCGCAGAAAATGGGTATGCAGATGATGCCGCGCCAGATGCCTGGTTATGATCCGTTGGGCAGGCGTTCGGGTAAGGGTGCGATTGAAAGTGAAACCGGACAAACTGTACCCAGTGAGTCGGAAATGAAAAAATCGCGTGAAATTTTACAAGAATTATATCACCGTGCGGGACAAAAGGGTCGCACAGATCAGGAATTGAAATATATTGAACGTCTGTTAGAACGTTTTTAAGCTTATATAAAAAAAAGGAACGCTGCATGACTGACCGTTTGGGCCGTCTTAAATCTTTGCGCCGCGAAATGGAAATCTTTGAAATGGACGGGTTTATCGTCCCGCGCGCGGATGAACATCAAGGCGAATATGTGGCCCCGTGTTCTGAACGGTTGTCTTGGTTGACGGGTTTTACCGGGTCTGCCGGCATGGCGCTTGTTTTGTCAGAGACTGCGGCTGTGTTCGTCGATGGACGCTATACTTTGCAGGTGGAACAAGAAGTCGATGGTGCGGCCTTTGATCGCTGCCATATTGCGGACTTGTCCCCTTCTGACTGGTTGGAGATGCATCTTAAAAAAGGCATGCGTTTGTCTTATGACCCTTGGCTGCATACGGGTCCGAGTTTGCATCGCTTAAAACAGGCCTGTGAAAAAGTTCAGGCGGAATTGGTTGCTGCTCCACATAACTTCATCGATGCCATCTGGTCGGACCGACCAGAACCACCGCTTAATCCCGTGTATGTCCAGACCCTAGATTATGCCGGACAGAGCCATGTGGATAAAGTGCAGGCTATGGCAGAAAAGTTGCAGGAAAGCGGTCAGGATGCCATGGTCCTGACTCTGCCCGATTCCATTGCCTGGACGTTTAATATTCGTGGCTCGGATATTCCCTGTACCCCTGTTGCCCTTGGTTTCGCCTTGATTTACAGCGATGAAACGGCTGATCTATTTATGGATGGGCGTAAGATTGTGCCGGCTGTCAAAGATCATCTCGGTCCCAATGTGCGTTTGTTTGAACCAACGGATTTAGCCGCCCGTCTGGATGGCTTGGGGCAGAATAAAAAGACTGTGCGTCTGGATGGGGCCAGCGCGCCAGAATGGATTCATCATCGTTTGAAAGAAGCCGGGGCAACGGTTGCGTTGGATGATGATTTATCGGTACTGCCCAAGGCTTGTAAAAACGAGGTTGAAGTGACCGGGATGCAAAATGCCCATCGTCGCGACGGGGCCGCGATGGTGCGTTTTCTCAACTGGTTATCGAAACAGCCCTATGGTGCGGATATTAATGAAACAACAGTTGCCGCAAAAATAGACAGTTTGCGCGCTGAAGATGATTTGTTTTTTGATTATAGCTTTCCCACCATATCGGGTGCCGCCCAAAACGGGGCGATCGTGCATTACCGGGTGAGTGCCGAGACTTCCATTGAGCTGCCGGAAAATGGGCTGTATCTGGTTGATAGCGGGGCGCAGTATCGTGATGGCACCACCGATATCACCCGCACCATTGTGCGTGGTACACCAACGGCTGAGATGAAAGAGCATTTCACCCGTGTGCTAAAAGGTCATATCGCATTGGCTTCTACCCGTTTTCCCAAAGGGACGACTGGTTCTCAGCTTGATGTGTTGGCTCGTCATAGCTTATGGCAAGCCGGATTGGACTATGATCATGGTACAGGTCATGGGGTGGGCAGTTTTTTAAATGTCCATGAAGGTCCGCATCGTATTTCCAAAACGGCCAGCAAAACAGCCTTGGCTGTTGGTATGGTGGTGTCAAATGAACCGGGCTATTACAAGGCTGGAGCCTATGGCATTCGCTTGGAAAACTTGATTTTCGTGCAACCGTCTGCGGGCGGGGAACGCGAAATGATGTGCTTTGAACCGCTGACCTTATGCCCGTTCGACGTGGCAGGTATTGATCGTACGTTACTGAATGAACAGGAAATCACCTGGTTAAACAGCTATCACCAACGCGTGCGCGAAGAACTTACCCCCTTGCTGGAAGCTGATGACGTGGCCTGGTTGGTTGAAGCAACGCAAGCCTTGTGATTTAAATTGAACTCGTTGAAAAGAACAATGATCTTTGGCGTGACCTTTATTTGGATATCGTAAAATAGAAAGAGGGCATGCCCCGCATCAAGTGCGGGGTGACACGGTTTTAAATCTGGCTAGGATTACAGGGGGATGTCACCCCGCACTTGATGCGGGGTCTAACGTTTTAACGTTTTCGGCTTCAATGATTTCGCGGGCCAGATCATAGGAAAAACCGGCACGGGCCATGGCGGCGAGGTCTTTTTCTTTCAGGTCTTCGCGTTTTGCCGGGTCGCGCCAGGGGCCAAGGCGGCGGCGGCGGGCCAGTGCGATTGCGGCGTCGCGTTCAAGGTTTTCACTTTGGGTTTCTTCACGCAAGGCCTCAAGGGCGGTTTCGATATGTTGATCGGAAATGCCTTTTTCTTTCAGCTTCATGGAAATGACACGCAAAGAGGTGCCTTTGCGATGCAGGGCACCGGCGCGCATTTCTGCATACTGTGCATCGTTGATGAAATTGGCGGCTTCCAGTTTATTCAGCAGATCTTCAATCCATGACATGCCTTCAACAATAGAGGTTTCATGGTAATAGTTGGATTTTTGTACCCGGCGCATCAGCACTTGTCGTAGGTTTTCACGCGACGTGGCGAACCTGTCGATATATCTTAAGGCGGCTGCTCTTAATGAACCGGGCGATACCGGCTTGGGAATTTTTTGCTCTTGTGACATAACTCACTTAACTTAGGGGCCATTGCCTGATAGAACAGCATAACTTTGAAATTCAAAAAAGAGAATCCCTAATGTCCTCTATTGACGTTAATCCGCATGCAAACAACTGGCTGGGACTATGGACGCTATATACGCGCGAGGTCCGTCGCTTTTTGAAAGTCTATACCCAGACGTTGTTGGCACCTCTTGTGACGACACTTTTGTTCCTTGCTGTTTTTGCATTGGCTTTGGGTCGGGCCGTACAAACCATCGGCACTGTTCCCTTTATGGAATTTCTTGCGCCCGGTCTGGTGATGATGGCGATTACGCAAAACGCATTTGCCAATACGTCAAGCTCGCTGGTGATTTCCAAGGTTCAAGGCAATATCGTCGATACATTAATGCCGCCGTTGAATGCGCATGAGTTGACATTCGCTTATGCCATGGGGGGGACGACACGCGGTTTATTGATCGGCAGCGTGATTGTGATTGTCATGAGTTTGTTTGTCCCGATGGGGCTCGATAATTTTGGATTGGTTCTTTATTACGGTTTCATGGGGGCGCTTATGATGTCACTCTTGGGCGTGGTTGGGGGCATCTGGTCTGAAAAGTTTGACCATATCGCAGCGGTGACCAATTTTATCGTCACGCCTTTATCTTTCTTGTCCGGCACGTTCTATTCCGTTGAACGTTTGCCCGACCTTGGGAAAGTACTGGCTCATATGAACCCGTTTTTTTACATGATTGACGGTTTTCGTGCTGGTTTTATCGGCCAATCCGACAGTAATATTTTGGTCGGCATGCTGGTTATGGCCGGGGTGAATAGTTTCTTGTGGATTGTGGCTTACCGTATGTTTAAGTCCGGCTATAAACTTAAAGCTTAAGCATCGCCTAATTGTTCTATGACAAGGATGTGTGCCCGTCCTTTGGGATGGGCCACATGTTCACATCCCGGTTCCATATGGGCGATCATGCCTTCACGCAATAAGATGGATTTAAAAGCCGCACCATCACGTTCATAACGCATTTCCACTTCCCCTTTAAGCACCACGAAGACTTCTTGCCCTTTATTGACATGCCAATGATAAGGCGTTGTCGTGGTGTGGACTTTCACGCCCACGCCATTGAGGGTGGCGACATGCTGGTTGCCCCATTCTTTATCAGCGATAAAGCTTTTCGCATCATAAACATTCAATCTTCCGGCGGGGAAAAACTCGGCCAGAACCTGCGGATAGTTTTCTGGATGGGCCGCAAATTTGTCGCGACATCCCGGATTACAAAAACCGATTGTCTTGCCTTCAAGTTTGGTCATCGCGTTTTCTTGAACAGGCTTGCCGGAAAACGGGCAGGTGTGGTTTATGCTTTGTGCTGCCATCTGGTTTGGTTCCTTGTCCTGATTGATCACATCAGCATAATCATGTTTACTGATCTCTGCGCCCGTGATTGTGTTAAAACTGCCGTTAAAATGAAGGATAAAGCGTGATGGATTCCATCGATTTAAAGCTGCTGGATTTATTAGAAATCAATGGGCGTGAAACCGTGTCCGCTTTAGCGGCAAAAGTTGGATTATCGCGCAGCAGCGTGCAGGAACGTATCGCCAAGCTGGAAAGTCAGGGGGAGATTCAGGCCTATACCATCACGCGTAAACGCAAAAAAGAGGGCCCCTTTGTGCGCGCCTATTTGTTGGTCAAAACCAATGGGGCGTTGTGCCATGAAATTGCCCCACATCTTGAAAAGATGCCTGAAGTGCGCTTTTTTGAATCCATATCCGGTGAAATTGATGCGCTGGTGTGTATTGAAACCAAAACGACGGATGAACTGGCCGCTTTGCGCGATAAAATCGCGGCTTTTCATCAAGTGTGTGACATTCAAACCCTGAGTGTGATGAAAACCAGGATAGAATGGCGCTAAATTAGTTATGAAAACACAAAAAACCCCGCAGGAAAGACCGTGCGGGGTTTTTTGATTAGATAGATGATCCCATCCTTAGAGGACTGAATCGATCCATTCTTGAAGTTTGTTTTTAGGCAGGGCACCGATTTTAGTCGCTGCAACCTGACCATCTTTAAACAACATGAGAGTCGGAATACCACGTACACCAAATTTAGAAGGCGTGCCGGGGTTTTCGTCGATATTTAATTTGGCGATGGTCAGTTTACCACCCAGTTCTTCAGACAGTTCGTCCAAAGCCGGGGCGATTTGTTTACAAGGACCACACCATTCTGCCCAGAAATCTACGAGAACGGGTTTGTCGGAGTTTACGACGTCCGTATCGAAACTGTCGTCGGTAATTTTGATGCTCATTGTCTCATCCTGATGGAAATAACGTCCCATGAATTTAGGAGCATGCAGGGCTTGCGTCAAGCTTGCCAAATAAAGAAACTGGATTTAGCCTTTGAAACTGTCGTAGGTTAACCTACAGATAGAAGCGCAAAAAGACAGGAAAATCATAGGTGTCGGACAACTTGTTGCAAACTGCTGAAGAGGCAAGAAAACAAAAAGACTTTGACCATGCAGGGATAATTTATCCTATGCAGGTACAAGGCAACTCATTTGGTGAAGTTTGGGTAAGAGGCGCGCTATGACGATCCCGGCTTTTGGCCCGCAAAGCCGTTTGACGGTTGGGTTGCTGGGTGGGTCGTTTAATCCCGCCCATGAGGGGCATGTTTATATTTCCAAACAAGCCTTGCAGCGATTGGGGCTGGATCAGGTCTGGTGGTTGGTGTCACCGCAAAACCCGTTGAAGCCCAAAAAAGGCATGGCGCCTTTGCCAAAACGGGTGATGGAGGCACAAAAAATAGTGCATCATCCTAAAATACATATAACAACACTTGAAAGTCGCCTTGGCACCCGCTATACCGCCGACACGCTGAAAGCATTGAGTGTGCGCTATCCCAATATCCGTTTTGTCTGGATTATGGGGGCGGACAATCTGGCGGGGTTCCATCGCTGGAAAGAGTGGCAGTTCATTTTTAAAATGTACAGGATTGCCATTTTTCACCGTCCAACCTATGCTTTACAGGCGTTGTCGTCGATTTCTGCACAGCGTTTTAAAAGGGCGCGCCTTTGCACCAGCAAGGCGCCTGTATTAAAGCGCATCTCACCAGCGGCATGGGTTTTCTTGCCGATTCGGGGGAAAGCGATATCGGCAACACAGATTCGCAATCGTCTTTTGAAAAAGGAATGAGACCATAACGCGCACGAAAAACAGCCAAATGACATCCAAGGAAATTTTGGATTTGGCAGTCACTTCTCTCGACGATGATAAAGCCAGAGATATTGTCACCATCGATTTAGCAGGCAAATCCAGCCTTGCCGATCATTTGATCATTGCTTCAGGCACCTCGCAACGTCAAGTCGTCGCCATGGCCGACCATTTGATGGAAAAGCTCAAGGCCAAAGGTCTGATGGGACTTCATGCGGAAGGCAAAGATCAAGGCGATTGGATTGTCTTGGATGCTTTTGACGTCATTGTTCATTTGTTCCGTCCGGAAGTTCGCGAATTCTACAAACTTGAAAAAATGTGGGATGTGGAAACGCCAACCAGCATGCAATCGAGTGAACATATCGGCTAATGAGCTTCCATATCCTTGCGATTGGTAAATGGAAAAAGGGTCCCGAACAGGATTTGTTTGCGACCTATTGCGCCCGAATGCGCCCTGCACCCGTTCTTAAAGAACTGGATGTGCGCAAAAAATTGGCGGGCGTGGAACTTAAACAAGCCGAAGCCGACCTTTTATTAGAAGCGGTGCCGAAGGGGGCCGTGATTGTTGCACTGGATGAACGTGGCAAGACCATGGGCAGTCGTGAATTTGCGGGTAAAATTCAAAATTGGCAGGATCAGGGGCGTGCAGAGATCGCTTTTATCATCGGCGGAGCAGACGGGCTGGATGAGGCGGTGCGACAGCGCGCTGATTTGTTGATCAGTTTTGGTAAAATGACCTGGCCTCATATGCTGGTGCGTCCGATGTTGGCTGAACAATTGTTTCGGGCAACGGCAATTTTAAGCGGTCATCCTTATCATCGTGATTAGGTCGTAAATTCATAATAAACCAAAGCAAGCTTAATTTATGGGCTTGCGGTCAAAAATCCATTCAATCAGGGCGATTTTATAAAAGATTTTTTCCTGAATCTGCGTTATATCACAAGAAAGAGATTTGCGGTTTTGACGAAACAGGTCATAATCCCATATAAATACTGAGAAACATATTATACCAGACAAGGGGCGAAGCGATAAAAATGCAGGATTCAGTCAGCTCATATGCGTCGGAAACGTCTAACCAGCAGGTTGCACATTTCCAGCAAGAACTCTTCGGACAATGCCGCAGTACGTTTGAAGCCTTTCAAGGCTTGGGTGATGTTGCCGAGGATATGAGAATTTTGTCTTTGAATGCGGAATTGGCGGCAGGACGTGCAGGCACCTATGGTGTTTCTATTCGTGCCTTGACCCAGTATACGCGTGAATTGGTCAACCGTCTTGAGCAGATCAATTTGGAAATGCGCAAAGTCGATGCTTTTAAAGATGATGAAAGTGAAGAAGGGGCCACTGCTGCACCGACAGTAGAAGCCGTTGAATATGCGGAAGAAGAAGCGTATTCGGAAGAAAATGCTGCTGAAGGTCAGGAAGACGATGCTCAGGAAGAAGAAAATGCTGAAGCGTCTTATGAAGAAGAAACGGGCATTGCCGCGTTGATCCACAAATTTGAAGAAGAAAACGGCGGCGTCAAATATCTGAACGAACAGGCCAAACGTATTGCTGAAGTGGTGTCTCAATCCAATTCAATTGCAACCAATATGGCGATTGAAGCGGCAACAGCCGGTCAATATGAAGACACCTTTACCAATGTGGCAAATGATATGCGTGGTTTTGTAAACACGTTGAAAAACATGGTGACACGCGCGCAAGATTCGATTGAAAAAGCGTTTCGCGCTGAAAAAAGCCTCAAAGAAATTGATACTGCTGCGCGTCAGTAAGCTTTCATTTCTGGAAAATATATTTTGTGGGTCGCCTTCGCCATTTTTAAACCGTATCTTGGTTTTTTAATGGGGCGACCCACATAATTATTGAGCCGCAATTTTTAAATATACCGAAGACAGACCATGACACAGATGAAGCCTCCCCGCCCGACCGTTCTTTGTATCCTAGATGGTTGGGGCCAACGCCAAGAAATAACAGATAACGCCATTGCGCTGGCTGAGACACCGACGTGGGATCGTTTGATGCGTGATTATCCGACCACGGCGTTAGATGCTTCTGCTGATAAAGTCGGCCTGCCTGCGGGTCAGATGGGAAATTCAGAAGTCGGGCATATGAATCTGGGTGCCGGGCGTGTGGTCATGCAGAATCTGCCGCGCATTGATAAAGCTGTGGCTGAAAACAGCCTTGGCGATACCCAAGCATTGAAAGATATGATTGCGGCCCTGAAAAAAAGTGGGGGGGCGTGTCATATGCTGGGGTTGTTGTCGCCGGGTGGGGTGCATTCTTCCCAAGATCATATGGTTGCTCTAGCCAAGACCATCAGCGCACATGATATTGATGTCCATGTCCATGCTTTTATGGATGGGCGTGATACACCGCCAAGCAGCGCCAAAGACTATATGGCGCGTTTTGAAAGTGATCTGGCTGATTGTGCGCGGGTTAAAGTTTCAACCCTTTGCGGACGTTTTTATGCCATGGACCGCGATGAACGCTGGGACCGTGTCAGCAAAGCGTATGACGTGATGACCAAAGGGGATGGCCTGACTGCCGATAGCGCTATGGACGCCATCACCCAATCCTATGACAAAGGTGAAACAGACGAATTTATTGTGCCAACTGCGATTGCGGGCTTTGCGGGCATGCAGGATGGCGATGCGGTTTTAATGGCAAATTTCCGCGCTGATCGGGCACGTGAAATTTTGTCTGCGTTGTGTGATCCTGCCTTTGACGGGTTTAAGCGCAGCAAAATCGTAAAATTTGCGGCCCAAACCGGCATGGTGGAATATTCCAGCCACCACAATACATTCATGAGCGCCTTGTTCCCGGCTGAAAAGCTGACAAATATTTTGGGCCAAGTGGTGTCTGATTGTGGTTTAAAACAGCTTCGCATTGCTGAAACTGAAAAATACGCCCATGTGACGTTCTTCCTCAATGGCGGGGAAGAACAGGTTTTCCCCGGTGAGGATCGTATTCTGGTGCCGTCTCCTAAAGTGGCGACCTATGACCTACAGCCAGAAATGTCTGCACCGGAACTGACCGATAAATTGGTCAATGCCATTGAAAGTGAAGCTTACGATCTGATCGTGGTGAATTATGCCAATGGCGATATGGTCGGTCATACGGGTATTTTAGAGGCCGCAATAAAAGCTGCACAAACGGTAGATAGCTGTCTGGCCCGTCTGGAAAAAGCGATTATAAAAACAGGGGGCGTCATGTTGGTGACGGCGGATCATGGCAATGCTGAAATGATGAAAGATGTCAGCACCGGCCAAGCGCACACTGCCCACACGCTTAATCCGGTCCCTGTTATTTTGGTTAATGCCCCGACGGGGGTTAAAACATTGGGGACGGGGTGTCTTGCCGATGTGGCACCGACCCTATTGCAGTTAATGGGATTGGCCCAACCCGATGAAATGAGTGGTCAGTCATTGATCAAGGATGCGGGACTTCGTGCAGCTGAATAATCTCCATCGGTTTGCAGGTTTTTTACTGGTTGTCCTGATCTGGGGCCAACCCGAGGCGGCTTTGTCTGCTAGTCAGGAAGATCTGCTGAAAATTCAACGCGAGATTCAAGATAGTAAGAAAAAAAGCACAACGTTGAAGTCTCAGGCCGAAGCGTTAAAAAAAGAAGCTGAGGCCCTGCGCGCTCAACTTATTGCCTTGTCGCAATCTGTCCAGCAACGTGAAGCCAAGGTGACTCGCCTTGAAATGGCTATTCACGAACTCTCCATAGAAGAAAATCAAGCGCGTGACCATCTGGAAAAACGTCATGGTCAATCGGTTGAAACCTTAATGGCGTTGGAACGCTTGGCTCTTAACCCGCCTGAAGCCATTATCGCCATGCCCCAGCCGCCTGCTGATATGGTCAGAAGTGCTATTTTGTTACGCTCAATCGTGCCGCATATTCAAGAACAGGCTCAAACCTTGCGAAAAGAGGTCGAAAGCTATGCCAAGAAACGTAAATTGCTCGAAGATCGCAAAGAAAGTCTGGCCAATGCCAGTCTGAATTTGGAAGATGAACGTCTTCGCCTTGATAGTTTAATTGCAGAGAAAAAATCATTAAGCAAACGCTATGTTCGTGATAGCGAAGCCGAAAGCAAGCGTGTGGCCAGTTTAAGTAAAAAAGCCGAATCGCTGCGCGGTCTTTTAGAAAAATTGGCGATTGATCGCAAAGAACAAGAAAAAAAGGCCAAGGCTGAAGCAAAAGCGAAAGCGCTGGAAAAAGAGAAAAATAAAGTCAAAGCGCCTGACGAAGAAGATGATGACAGCGAAATTGTTTTGGGTAAACCCCCCAGTGGAAAACCGATTACCCAAGCCAAGGGGCAGTTGTCGCGTCCGGCTTATGGGCGTATTGTCATGAAATTTGGGGAACGTGAAAAATTAGGCGGAAAACACAAAGGTATTAGTATACAAACACGCAAAGGTGCACAAATTGTTGCTACATATGATGGGCAAATTGCTTTTGCGGGGCCTTTTAGGGGCTATAAACAACTCTTAATCATTGATCATGGCGATGGATATCATACACTGCTTACCGGGATGGATCGTTTGGATGTATCTGTGGGACAATGGCTTTTAAGTGGTGAACCGGTCGGAGTTATGTCGTCAAACGGATCAAGTGATGCTAATCTCTATTTCGAGCTGCGCAAAAATGGCGCACCAATTAATCCGTCGCCTTGGATGAGGCGACAAAACGCAAAGGCGCGAGGATGACCATTCGATTTCACAAAATGATAGCTTTTTTGGCTGTAATTCTTTTCACGGCTCCGGTATTTGCACAGGACGCTAAAAAAGAAGACCCTGCAAAAACGTATCAGCTTCTTAACCTTTTCAGCGAAGTGTTTGAAAAAGTACGCAGCGATTATGTGGAAGAAAAAACCGATCAGGAAATTATCGAAGCGGCCATTCAAGGTATGCTCAGCTCTCTTGATCCACACTCCAGCTTCCTGAATGCAGACCATTTCAAGGATATGCAGGTACAAACCAAAGGCCAGTTTGGCGGTTTGGGCATTCAGGTTTCCATGGACCCGAATGGTTTTGTTAAAGTGATTTCTCCGATCGATGAAACACCCGCCTTTAAAGCCGGTGTCAAATCAGGCGATCTGATCAGTCATATTGATGGCGAATCGCTTTCTGGACTGACGCTGAATCAAGCGGTTGATAAAATGCGTGGGCCGGTGGGTTCTGATATTACCATGACCTTGCACCGTGAAGGGGTGAAACCCTTTGATGTCACCATCACCCGTGCGGTTATTAAAGTACCGTCTGTACGCCACCATATGGAGGGTGATATCGGGTATGTGCGTATCACAAGCTTTACGGAACAAACGGAATCGGGTTTAAAAAAGGCTGTTGATGAATTCAATAAAACCAAAGGGGATCGCTTGAAAGGTATTGTGCTTGATTTGCGTAATAATCCGGGCGGTTTGCTGGATCAGGCCATTGCTGTTTCTGATGCTTTCTTAAGTCGTGGTGAGATCGTATCGACACGTTCACGCCATATTGAAGATATTCAACGTTATAATTCACGTCCGGGCGATATTGCTGATGGTCTGCCTATTGTGGTTCTGATCAACGGCGGGTCGGCTTCTGCTTCTGAAATTGTTGCTGGTGCGTTGCAAGATCATGCCCGTGCATTGATTTTGGGGACACGTTCTTTCGGTAAAGGTTCGGTTCAAACCATCATGCCTTTGGGTGTTAATGGCGCCATGCGTTTGACAACAGCGCGTTATTACACACCGTCTGGTCGTTCCATCCAGGGCTTGGGCATTGAACCGGATATCAAGGTTGAAGTGGCCAAGATCGAGAAACTCGGCAGTGGGTTTGGTACCCGTGAAGCAGATTTGCGTGGTTCACTTAAAAATACCGATGAAAACGCAGATGTGCGTCAGAAAAAAGTCGAAGAAGAACTCAATGCATCCGATGACGAAGACAAACAGCCCGAAGATTATCAACTGAGTCGTGCGCTGGATTTGATTGAAGGTATTTCGCTTTATTCAGAAATGCCTAGAAATACGGATGAGTAATCGAAGGTAAAATACGATGGCCGACGACGAAGACGATTTTGATTTGGATGAAGATGACGCACCGACGGGTGAAAGTGGCGTGCCTGCGCCCACTGATTTCGACGATGATGACTTTGATTTCGATGATGATGATCCTTTTGATAAAGAAGGCGGTGGTTCCAAATTTGGTGCCATGCTGGCTGAAAAGAAAAAGATCATTCTGATCGCCTTAGGGGTGCTACTTATTTTAGGCAGCGCCGGGGGCGGCGCTTATTGGTTCTTCGCCGGGGATACTGAAGAAGCTGATGCCCCGCAAAGCATGAGTGTAAGCGGGGCTGTTGGCTTGGCTTTACAAGGACAAGCCACAACAGGTTTAACACCACAAGCAAACACCAGTGGCGCGAAATTAACCGCTGGCAATGCACAGAAACTGACGGCAGGCACGCCAGTGACAGGGGGCGGAAAACTGGCTGCTGCAAATGCTTCTACACAAGGCAAGCTGACAGCCAGTACTGCGGCCACGGTTGCCGGTGCGGTGACCGGGGGGATGGGTGGATATGACCCGGACAATAAAGAAGCGCCACTTTCAACTGCAGCCGTTGGTGAAGTGGGTGTTAATATCCCTGTTGTTTTACCTCAGGTCGTTGCAAGTTTGGGGCAACCGTTGGCCCCACAACCCTTGGCCCCGCCAGATGATCAAAGTCTCTTTGAAGTGACCAAAACGGGGTTGATGCCGACCATTTCACCGGAAGGTAAAGAACCATGGAAAACTTACGCGCGCCCTTTTTCGGGTGATCCTGCCAAGCCTATGATTGGTTTGATTGTCACAGGTTTGGGCCAAAGTGCAAATTTAACACAGGCAGCCATTGACCATTTACCTGCCGATGTCACGCTTTCTTTCAGCGCCTATGGGTTTGGCATTAAAGAATGGGCGCAAAAAGCCCGAGCCATGGGCCATGAAGTGTTGCTGGAACTGCCTTTGGAAAGCGACACCTTTCCGGTTGATGATCCGGGGCCGATGGCGTTGATGACATCAAAAACAACGTCTGAAAATTTGACATTGATGGGTCTGTTGATGACACAGGCACAGGGGTATGTCGGGTTTCTGGGGCAATATGGCACGAAGTTTTTAAAAAATGAAAAAGCCATGAAGCCGGTATTAAGTGAACTTAAAACGCGTGGACTTTTTTTTGTTGATCCGCGCACAGTTGACGGTAGTGTCACTTTGGAAATGGCGGATCAAATGCAATTGCCGCGCGCGATTGTTGATCACACACTCAATACCAATGCCAGCGTGCAAAAGGTGCGTGCTCAGTTAGATACATTGGCCACGTTGGCAGGTAATCAGGGTTTAACAGTTGCTTTGGTTTCGGCGACACCCAGCAGTATTAAAAGCATCAAAGAATGGGCGGCGTCTTTGAAAAATGCACAATTGACGCCGATCACAAGTCTGGCGGGTCGCCAAGGGTCTTAAGTGATGGGAAAAAAGAAACACAAAAAAGCGTTGCCTTATCGGCCATGTGCCGGGATTTGTTTGTTTAATGAAGCTGGCAAAGTCTTTGTTGCTGAGCGCATCGATACACCGGGGGCGTGGCAAATGCCCCAAGGCGGTATTAATAAAGGTGAAGACCCGCTGGATGCGGCAATGCGCGAACTGAAAGAAGAGATCGGCACCAATAACGCAAACTTTCTGACACGTACAGCAGATTGGCTGATGTACGATTTGCCGGATGAGTTGATTGGCAAAGTCTGGAACGGCAAATATCGCGGTCAAAAGCAAATCTGGTTTGCTTTTCAGTATTTAGGGCAAGACAGCGATATTAACCTTGAAACCGATCATCCTGAATTTGGTCGCTGGCAGTGGGTTGAATTGGAAGAAACCGTTGATTTGATCGTTGATTTCAAACGCGACCTTTATATCGAGATTGTTAACCAATTCAGAACACTACTGGCCCCTAAAGGCGGATCAGTTTAATTGTTCAGACGAGGGTAAATCATCTTCTGCAGGGACCCCAAGGGGGTCAACTTCCACCCGGTTTGCTATAAGATCACAGGCGTCGGCATTGGTGGCCATTTGCTCTTTAAGCTCGGGGTTTTGTTCACCGACAGCCCGAAAAAAATTAGATGCAGCACGCAATAACTTTGCGGCCAATTCTGCATTATTCGCCATTGTAAGTCCTTTGGTTTATAAGCTATCCCCAACAGTAACGGCCCAACGTCCAGATTGCAAAGATAATGTCCCAACTTTTTCTCAGCATATCCATTTTCATTATCGCTCATATCATTCCTTCATATGCACCGTTGCGCCTGAAAATGGCTTCTATAATGGGGGAACGCGTCTTTATGTCCCTATATGGCGTGTTGTCGCTGGTCTTGTTTATCTGGTTATTAAACAGTTATCTGAATGCGCCTTATATAGAAATCTGGATGATGCAGGATTGGATGCGTTATCCGGTATTGCTGGTCATGTTTGTGGTTTGCCTTTTGTTTGTCTGTGCCTTTTCCCAACCCAATCCATTTTCGTTGGGCATTGGCGGTAAGAATTTTGATCCCAAATGTCCTGGTATTGTCGGGGTGACGAAACATCCGGCTTTTGCGGCCTTTGCCCTTTGGGCTTTGGTCCATATGGTGCCCAATGGGGACCTTGCTTCCTTGTTGTTTTTCGGGTTGATGGCGGGATTAAGTTTATATGGACCTTATTCTTTAAACCAGAAGCGCAAGCTTTCAATGGGGCCTAAACACTGGCAAGAACGTGTTGATGCAATCAAAAAAGGGTGGCCTCGCGTGGGGTGGAAACGTTGGCTCGTCACTCTGATACTTTATGTCGCCCTTCTGCATGCCCATGGTCCGGTGATCGGGGTGGTGCCTTATTCTTGGTAATCCAGGATATAAAGGGAATCCCCGGCGTCATCTGAAATCAACAATCTGCCATTTGTCCAAGGGGCGATATCAACAGGCCGTGCGATAATATTACCATCCTTTTCCAGCCATCCGGTTAGAAAGGGTTCTTCGCGCAAGACCTTGCCATGTTGGTCCATCATTAGAAAAGAAATTTGATAGCCAACGGGTGTGGTGCGATTCCATGAACCATGTTGGGCAACAAAAACGCCATGTCGGTAATGTTCAGGAAAGCGATTTGCGCGATAAAAATGCAGACCTAAAGGGGCAACATGAGCCTGAAAACCATAAAGCGGTGCCCGGTTTTCAGGAAGGGGTGCGTCTTTAAATTCGGTTGTGCGTGCGCTGCCCCCGCCAAAATAGGGAAAGCCAAAGTGCAAACCGGCAGTCGCGGCACGGTTGATTTCATCAGAAGGGATGTCATCGCCCATATTATCCGCCCCATTATCGGTAAAAATCATATCCCCATTGCGTGGGTCAAAGGTAATGCCAACACTGTTGCGAATACCACGTGCAAAAATCGTTGGCACCCACGTTGTGGGGTCAAAGCGCAAGATTGTGCCTTCAAAATTATTGATCTTACAGATATTACAAGGGGACCCGACACTGACATACAGTGCCCCGTGTGGCCCAAAAGCGGCATAGCGCCAGCCATGCCAGCGTTTGTTCGGAAAATCTGTGAACAAAATTTCCGGTTTTGGCCATTTGGCGGGTAAAGCATCGCCGACTTTAAAGCGGATCAAGCGATGTTGTTCCGCCACATATAGATAACCGTCTTTCCAGGCGATCCCGTTGGGAACATTGAGGGTGTCTGTTAGTAAGATCGTGTGCCCTTTTTGTGTGACCGCATAAAGGGAATCACCGCGTGTGCCAACAAAGATAAGGCCAAGTTTGGGTACCGGGGCCAGACTGCGTGCATCCGGGACTGTGGCAAACTTTTTTAGGGTGAAGCCAGCAGGTAGACGTACTTCAGCAAAGCTCGGCATGTTTATAAAGAGTAAAGAAAAAAGAGTAAGCAGGGAAAAAGTGATTTTCATATTCCCCATATGGGGAAGCGAAAGGACCATGTTAACCCCTGTCTTAAAGTTATATCTTAGTCTTTGTCAGTGCCAATGGGTTTGCTGTATTGCAGTTGTGTATCCCACGGGAAAAAGACCCATGTATCTTGGGATACTTCTTTAACAAATGAATCGACCAGCGGTTTGCCTTCCGGCTTGGCATAGAGGGTGACGAAATATGCTTTGGGCAGCATTTCGCGCACGACTTTGGCTGTGGTGCCGGTATCGACAAGGTCATCGATCAAGAGCCAGTCTTCACCATCGTCGGTTTGGGTGGCTTTTTTCATGACATTTACCGGGGAATCATTCATTTCTGCGGCATCATCGCGGTAGGCTTCACAACAGACTGTATCAATCAGCTTTATGCCCAGTTCGCGTGCCATGATGGCTGCCGGGATCAATCCACCACGGGTGATGGCAATAATACCTTTGAATTTGTTGCGTTTGGTCAGCTCACGCGCCAAGACGCGGGTGTCTTTATGTACTTCTGCCCAAGAAACCACTTCTGAAATAATATCGTCGTCCAAAGATGCCATAGCACCAAATCCCTTATGTAAATAACCCAGTCGCTTTTAATAACTTGATCGTCTGGTCAAGTCAAAGAAGTTACGTATGGTGCGGGTTAAAAAAAGGCCGGTCCACATTTTCAGTGAACCGGCCTTTGATTTTGTTGCGCAGACTTAACGTAAGTAAAGATGTACTTCGTTGGTCTGTGCTGATGCGCTTGTACTTGCACTTAGGGCAACGCGATTTGGTGGCAGGCCCATTTCTGTCAGGCTACGCAAAACTTGTTCAGCCTGGCGTCGTGCCTGTGTGGAACCAATGGCTTGTTGGCCCGGTGCCAGTTGAGACGGCGTGACAGCCACAAGGTCAAATGTCGCGTCCGGTCGGCGGTCCAGAACCTGCTTAACCGTTGTGTAGACGGCTTGCTGATAATTGACTTTTGGACGGTCAAAGCGAATGACCACCAGTGGGCGACGGTTTGTTTGCTGTGCTGTGCGTTGGAAGTTCGGGCGTGTCACAGTCGATGTAATGCCTGTTGACGGTGCCATGCGGTTAGACAGGGACGAACCGTAGATTTCACCGGCTTTAACACCCGCTGCTAAAGTATTGAGGTTGGCGCGTTCTGCTGCAACATAATTTGTTTGACGGCGAACATCTTCGGTGACTTCGCTCAACAAACGCTGGATCAAAACAACAGTCTGGTTGATTTCGTCTTGCAGAATTGCCAATTGACGGTGATCTTCATCAACCGCCCCGCTGAGACCAAAGGTCGCTTGTGCTGATTCCAGCATATATGAAGACATGGTTGAGTCTTCAGCCACTTTTTGTGCCAACGAGTTCATTTGAGCAATGTCGCTGCTCAGACGGTCCAGATCGGACAGTGAACTGTTGAATTGTTGAACCAAAATCGGGTTGCCGGGGGTTGTGCCCACCTGTAAGCGCGCATTAATCGCGGCAACGGTGCCGTGATAGCGTTGCGAATCCTGAATGGTTTTATTGCGCAATTCCTGCAAATTGCCGTTGTGAACGCGGATTTGTTCAATCAGCTGAGCCAGTTCGCCACGCATGGTGGAAACCTTTTTGCCAACGAATGTTCCCGTCGGTTCGCCCGGCGTGATAGGTGCAGGTTCGAAATTTGTTGTGCCCAGCGCAGGTTGATCTGCGCTTTGTGAGGCTGCGAGTGTTTGATCTGCTGTTTCCGTTGTCGCTTCACTTTCTGCCGAATCTTCCCCTGTCAGAGAAGGCCAGAGCGCTTCTTCTGTGAAAGAACATGCAGAAAGTACGATTGTGGAAATTACAATCCCCGCCTTTGACCACTTAAGAACCATAGTGTACGGCTACCTTTTTTTAAGTCCCGAAGCCGACCTAGAAAAAGCCGACTCATTTCATTAATCAATTTCCCCTGAGGTAAAGCCTTGGTTCCCCCAGTTAAATGCGTGCAAATCTTACCCTAAAGGGAACAACGCCGACAAGGGCGTATTTGTGTTTTTTTGCAATCAGGTAGGTATATTTTCAAGAATATCGATTTTTTTTGAATTTTTATTCGTTTTTCCTCTTGACCGATGGGGTTGAGGTCGCTACTTTCCGCGCCACCCCACATAGGGGTCGGCCTTACGGGGTCGGTTAATAAAATACGCGCCCATAGCTCAACTGGATAGAGTACCTGACTACGAATCAGGCGGTTGGAGGTTCGACTCCTTCTGGGCGCGCCATTTTATTTCTTTGAAGAAGCTCCCATCGGGAGCTTTTTTCATTTAAACTGAATTTTCTTCTTCCTTCTCTGAAATATCTTCGATGTCTTCTTCCATTTCATTGAAGGTGTCTTCGCTAAAGCTGTTTTCTTCTTCAGACGTGTCATTTTGGATCGGGCCAAGTTCCATCGATACTTCTTGGGCGCGGCTGAGGTTTTTTTGCGTCACATTGGCCAGTTTTACGGCCTTTCTTGCTTCATAAACTTCTAAGGCAGCCTGAAAAGCTTTGACGGCAGCGTCGGCAGTTTCGGGTTTGCGTGTTTTTTGACAGAGCATAAAAAGTGCAGACCCCAGATTGTTTTGTGTGGCGGCCCATAGCATTGGGGATTGGGTTTTACTGCGCACAGCCAAGGCCTCACGGCAGGCTTCTGCAGAGCGTGCAATCATGTCCAGATCACCGCTTTGCGATCCCAGTAATTGCAGGGCACGTGCCAGATGATGTTTCGCATCTCCCCAGCGTCGTGGTGTGGTGGAGGCAGAAAAAACCTGTAAGGCACTTTGGAAAGATGCGATTGATTCACGCAAGGCGCTATCGTTTTCATCAAGCTGATCTTTTTTGAATAAAAGCTGTCCAATCATGGCTTGTAGATCAGCCCATTCGTTTGGAAACATGGATTTATTGAAAGACTCGCAGGCTTCGCGCAAAGATTCGATGGCGGCTTCCAATAAATTATTATCACCACCTTGGTCAAACCAGGTACTTTGCGCATAGCCCAAATGGCGCTTGATGATGCCTTCCAACAATTCTGAACGGGTGCGGCGCATACTGCGTAGAGCATCGTGATAGACATCTTCGGCTTCTTTTAAACGTTCCGGTCTTTTTTTAAAGACGCCGCAGGTCGCCAGCAGATTGGCAAAACCGACTTTGAAGCGCACCTGCTCATCATTATCAAGCTCGCGTATGTTTTTACTGATGGCTGGGCGCGTTGCATCAAGGGCCGGACCGAGGAGTGCTTCAAACGCATCGACTTGCGCTTTATCAAAGGGAATGAGTGCACCGACACAAACCCCATAAAGGTAGCCTGCCAGAACATCATCCATGTCATAAGGCAAATCAATACAGTCGTACGGCTGGATATAGCCCGCACGTTCATTGCGCAAAGCATGGAGTTGCGTCATGCGCATGTGTAAGGCGGACCCTCCGGCGCGCACCTGCCCCCAAAGCAGAAGGTCACCTTCTTTTTCGCGCAACCAGTTTTGTGCATTATTGCGGATTTGTGTCCAAACAATAGGACTGTCGCTAAAGTCACTGGGCGTAAATGCCGACCCGGCACGGCGTACATTGATCAAATCACCGCTTAGGTTTTTTGTTGTGGTTTTTAGTGTATTAAACACCAGTTCAGTTGCTTTTTGTTCGGGGTCGTCAAAAAAATCTGCAACGATGATTTCAAATGTTTTTTCCCGTCCCTTGGTGGTGTTGAATAAGCGCGACAGGAAACCGGGTTTCTTGGGGGGGCTGCCCGTTGCCCCTTGGCGTGCAGGCGACGCGGCGGTTGTCCCGTCTGCTGGTGAAACCCCGGCGCGTACCAGCATTTCATCGGCAGCGCGCAGCCGCTCAACCAGTTTTGCCATGACTTTTGAAGATAAATCCGGATCGTTTTGAATGCCTTTAAGCAAAGCTTCAGGGGGGATTTCTTTCACGATGGTTGGTCCAATGGCGCGTGACGTTGCACTGCGCGGGCTGCCATCAATAATGCCCATCTCACCGAAAAGTTCACCGGCCTTTAATCGGGCCAGTTTGACAGCGCCATGTTTGCTGTTTTTGGTGAGCTCGACACCGCCTTTGACGATGACATAAGCAGACCCACTCGGGTCACCTTCTGTGAAGATGACCTCGCCGTCTTTCAGCTTTTTGACAGTCCCGCCTTCGGACATTTTAATTTTTCTCCATAACTGCTTATATACTATACAAGAATTATATTAATGGAAAAATAATCATGTCCAATATCAAGCTTTGGGAGTCAATTAGTGCGGCAAAAGGGGCCTATGTTTTGCAAATTCGCCTCAAAAAAGACCTGCGCCTTGATATTGCCAGCCTAAAATTTCCGCTTTTAAAAGCTGGGCTCTACCTTTATTGCGGCAGCGCCAAGGGACCGGGCGGTATACGTGCGCGGGTGAAACGGCATGTAAAACGCGATAAAAAACCCCATTGGCATGTGGATCGATTGACGATTGCTTCTGGTGTCGAATCGTTTTGCATTTTTGAGGGTGGGTGCGAATGTGATCTGGTCGCGCATTTATTACAACACAAATTCACCCATATCCCGCTTGCCGGGCTGGGCAGCAGCGATTGCAAAAGTTGTCGCGCACATCTGGTGGAAATACCTGCGGATATGTCTTTGGCAGATTGCGGTTTTACAGCGCCAGTTGTGCGTCCAGTGCGTCGTACAGTTTTTTGAACGCCCCATCCCAGTCGCCGGGCTTGGATTGTCTAAAGATATGCATGGATGGATACCACGGGCTATCGTCGCGTTTTAACATCCAGCGCCAATCCGGTGTATAAGGCAGCATCAGCCAGACAGGCTTACCTAACGCGCCCGCCAAATGGGCGAGGGAAGTATCAATGGTGATGACCAAATCCATCTGTGATAACAACCCGGCACTATCAGCAAAGTCTTTTATGTCTGCACTGGCATCAACCACAATGGATTTTGCGCCACTGGTGAGTATGTCATTCTGACGATCCCCTTTTTGCAGGCTGAAAAGGGTGACGTTTTTGTGGTTTAATAAAGGTAGAAAGCGTTCAATTTCGACAGAACGGCGCCGATCATTTTGATGGGTTTTGCTGCCTGCCCATGCAAAGGCGATATTAAGGCCATCTTCTGGTGCGGGGCGCACATGAAAACGATTGTTTGGCGGTGGGGCAAGATAGGGCACCTCACCTGGAATATTGTTTTCATCTACCTTGAGAACATGACCCAGGCTCATCATTGGGATCCATGTGTCAAATTCAGGCAGGGAGCTGCCAAAGGGGATAAGCTGGTCAATCCCGTCAACATTGGAAAACAGTCGCATCAGCTCGGGCTGGCATTCTAAAATAATATGGCCGCCGTAGCGCTTTTTGATGCTGGGGATTAAGCGCACAAACTGGATGGCATCGCCAAAGCCTTGTTCGCGGTGGATGAACAAACGGCGCTGGCTTAAGGCGTCACCTTCCCATCGCGGTTGTTTAAAGGTGCGCGGTGGTGATTTTGCAAGGGACCAGCGCGCATCATATTCAGCAAAGCCGTTTTTAAAATCGCCATTCACCAAATAGGTCAACGCACGGTCCCAGCGGCAATCTTTATAGTTTGGATCGATCTTTAATATTTTATCAAACAGCGTAAGTGCCTGTTTACATTTACCTGCATCACGCAACACTAAGGCTTTATTATAAAGATAAAGCAGGTTGTCAGGTTCCAACTCAATCGCCTTATCGTGTGCTTTTATGGCGTCTTGAATACGGTCCAAATCGTTTAAAACATTACCCATGTTTGAATAGGTGCCGCCATGATCAGGGCGAAAACCGAGAGAGCGATTATAACAGACCAGTGCGGCTTCAAATTTTCCCAATTTGCGTAAGGCAACGGCCATATTGTTATAGGCATCGGGTTGTTCGGGCCAATAGGCAACAGCATTACCGTAAAACTTCAAGGCGTCTTCAAACTTGTTTTCTTTATGAAGTTGCGTGGCTTTAAGAAAGAGAAGCTCTCCCTTTTCTTGTGGGGAAAGATCATTAAAGTTTTTTGGCGCGCCGGTATTTGTATCCGTCATTATACTTACATTTCACACAAAAATACGAATTTCAGGCTAGAGTAGCGAAAGATTCAGCATAAAAAAAGGATTTAGACTTGTAGTTTTGATAAAGATCATCAAATCATAAGCATGAAGTTATATGCAACCGTAGTTAGTCTCGTTTTTTTGTGGGCTGCGCAAAGCGCAGAGGCAAAGACTTTGCGTATTGCTGTGGGGCTTTCTATACCACCTTATATTATTAAAGAAGAATCGCGCGGGATTGAGTATGATATTCTGAAAGAGGTTTTACTATCTCAGGGCTATGAGATGGAACCGGTTTATGTGCCCTTGGGTCGGACCCTTCATATGATTAAGTCCGATAAAGTTGATGGCATCATGTCAACGGGGGCGGATAACTTACCCGGCTGTTATACGGATTCACATATTACCTATTGGAATTTTGCGATTTCGTTGAAAAGTGCGCACCTTAAAATAGAGTCCGTTCATGATTTGATTGATAAATCCGTCCTGTCTTTTCAGAACGCCAAAAATTATCTCGGGGCGGATTTTAAACAAATGGCAGAGAAAAACCGTCAATATAAAGAGGTCGCTGATCAAAGCATTCAGAATAAACTGCTCTTTAATGGTCGTGCAGATGTGGTGGTGGCTGATCGTTATATCTTTGAATGGTTTCGCAATGATGCAAGTGTTCAAAAAGTTGCTGATACCAATCAAGAGGTTGAATATCACCGCCTCTTTGAACCCAGCAATTTTCGCGCCGTCTTTAAAGACGGCGCGATATGTGCAGCTTTTAATGTGGGTTTAAAAGATTTAAGAGAGTCTGGTCGCTATCAAGAGATCATTGCCTCTTATAATGTTATTGCCCCTGAGCTGATGAACTAAGGCAAGTCTCTAACGCCGATGCGATGTTATTCATCATTTGGAAATAATGTTCCTGACCTGCTTTAGGTTTCATGCCGAGAGGGTCCAATGTGCCTGCTTGGGCACCCGTTCCTTCAATCACCACTTGAACCAGTTTGGGTTTAAATTGCGGTTCGCCGAAGACGCAACGCACTTTATTTTTTGCAATCACATCTCGAATATGTTTCAGGCGTTTGGCACTCGGTGCTTTTTCTGGGGAGATAGTGATAGAGGCAACCATGTTGATACCAAAATGATCACTGAAACGATCATAGGCGTCGTGGAAGGTCACAAAGGGAACGTTTTTCACCGGGCTGAGTTGTTTTTGAATTTTTGCGTCTAATGCGGTTAATTTTTGAATCAGCTTTGTGCTGTTTTCTTGATATGTGGTTTTGTGGGCCGGGTCGATTTTTGCCAACGCATCTGCAATCACATGAGACATTTTAATGCTCAAAGCCGGGTCAAGCCACAGGTGAGGGTCGCCGCCTTCATGATGATGACCTTCTTCTTCATCCCCATCTTCATGGTCATGGTGTTCATCTGCGTGGGCATCATGCTCATCTTCATGATCATGATCATGATGCGCATCTTCGTGGTGTTCTTCATGCCCATGTTCTTCTTTGGCGACGATTTGATCCATAGCAACGGCCACATCTTCTTTTTCAAGGGCATGAAGCGGTTTGTTTAAAAAGACTTCAAAGTTATGACCGATCCAAAAAACAACATCTGCTTTTTGTAAACCATCAGCTTGAGAGGGTTTTAAGGTATAATTATGCGGGCTGCCGGCACCATCAATCAGTAAGGTCATGTCAGGGTTGGTCCCGTTTGTGATTGCACTTACAAGAGATTGAAGCGGTTTAATGCTGGTGACAATATGAAGTGGTGCGTTTTGCGCGGATGCCACACCTTGGGATAGAAAAAAGAAAGAGGACAATAGAATAAGGCGTTGTTTTAAAGACATGAGTGGGGTCCAATTGGTTGATATGTTATAAAGTAACAGATTTGCGTTATGTTATAACTTATGATATGCCAGTCGACAAGGTAAATTTTTATGGAAAGTGCGTGCAAAAGTGAACAAAGAAAACGCATTAGTAAAGCTGGAAAGCGCTGGCGTATTAAAAGGGGATAAATGGTTAATCCGCGATATTGACCTGAGTGTTTGCCCCGGTGAAATCGTGACTCTTATCGGTCCCAATGGGTCAGGTAAAAGCACAACCGTAAAGACAGCGTTGGGGTTAATCCGTCCCAATGAAGGTCGGGCAAGTCGTAAACGGGGATTGACCATTGGTTATATGCCGCAAAAGCTTTTTATTGATGAAACATTACCTTTAACGGTGGGGCGTCTGATGTGTTTGACTCAAAGTCATAGTGCTGAAGTTATTCATGAAGCTTTGGCAACGGTAAACGCACTGGATTTGATAAACCGCCGTGTGCAGGCGCTTTCAGGGGGTGAATTTCAACGGGTCTTATTGGCACGTGCTATTGCGGGGAAACCGGATTTACTGGTGTTGGATGAACCCGCCCAAGGCGTCGATTTTGCCAATGAAGCTGCGCTTTATGATTTGATTGTCAAATATCGCGATGACACCGGCAGTGGTGTTCTGCTTATTTCCCATGATCTGCACATTGTGATGGCGCAAACCGATAAAGTTTTGTGTCTCAATGGGCATGTCTGTTGTACCGGCACACCGAAAAA
>JABXIC010000223.1 GCA_013373265.1 Methylocystaceae bacterium
CCAATATATTTGACCCCTTTGCTGGCTCAGCCAGTTTATCAACTGATCAGGAAAATTACCGTTAAGTCAGAATAAGATGAAAAAGGCGTGTTTTTTACCTGTCTATTTTAGTTGATAAAATGACAGATGACATCGTATCCGTAACGCCATCGATGTTTCCTATCAAGTCAATCACGTTATCAAGCGCACTGACGGATTGTGCAGATAAAACGCAGGCGAGATCAAATGCCCCGCTAATGGAATAGAGCGCACTCAGGGCATGAATTTTTTTCAAATGGGCTTCAACAGAAGTTCGTACACGTGGCGGCGCTTTGATCATGACCAATGCCTTAACTTGATGGGCCGATACTTCCTGCCCTAGTCGTAAGCTATAGCCTGCAATTGTTCCGTTGTTTTCTAGTTTTTCCAGTCTGGCTTGAGCTGCTGTGCGCGAAACATTAAGTTTGCGTGCCAGGTCGGCAACAGACATCCGTCCATTTTCTTTCAGCAGGGCAATAAGCGTCAGGTCTTTTTCCGTTAACATTCGACATCCATTATTGTATTTCATAATTATTTATAGTCTTTATTACTATAAATATATTAAAAAAGAACATATTATATATATGATATGACATAAAATTCCTTTCTAATAAAGATCATGGTTATGAACGTCTATTGGAGAAGTTGAAAATGCGTTTCAAGAAAATTGCTGTCTTAGGTTTAGGTAAAGTTGGGAAGTTAGCGGCGACTTTGTTACATGAAGCAGGTTTTGACGTGACGGGCTTTGATGTGAATGTCGCCCAGAAAAAACTTCCTTGTGATGTCAAAGAATGTGACTTCGAAGATGTTGTCGGGCTTGCTAAAACATTAGAACCTTTTGAGGCCTTGTTATCGTGTTTGCCATATCATCTGAACTTGAACATTGCAAAAGAAGCCCATCGTCAAGGGATGCATTATTTCGACTTAACTGAAGACGTTCCAACAACAAACGCAATTTTGGAGATGAGCCATACAGCAAAAGGCGTTATGGCACCGCAATGCGGTCTTGCACCGGGATTTATTGGTATTGTGGGGGCGGATCTTGCAAAACAACTTGATCAGGTTCGCTCTATAAAGTTGCGTGTTGGTGCTTTGCCCCAAAACCCGACAGGTGATTTGGGATATGCTTTCAATTGGTCGCCAGAAGGGGTTGTGAATGAATATCTGAATGACTGTGAAGTACTTGAAGGGGGCGTTAAAAAGATGGTTTCCCCGATGGAATGGCTCGAAACAATTTATATTGACGGTATGCAGCTTGAAGCCTTCACGACCTCTGGTGGATTGGGCACAATGTGCGAGACTTATAAAGACAGTGTTTTGAATTTGGATTACAAAACCATGCGCTATCCCGGTCATGCCAAATTGATGAACTTCTTTTTTCACGATCTACTCATGCGCGATGATCGCAAAAAAGCGGGCGAAATTCTCACCAATGCGAAACCACCCGTGGATGATGATGTGGTCTATGTTCATGCCAGTGCAGAAGGAATGAGTGATGGGCAATTGCGACGTAAAGAATTTGTACGCGCCTATTATCCCATAGAACTTGCGGGACAAACCCATACAGCCATTTCATGGACCACATCGGCTTCGGCAGTTTCTGTCATTCAAATGGTTTGCAATGGAGCTTTGCCTGATAAAGGTTTTATCAAACAAGAAGACATTCCATTGCAGAGCTTCTTACAAACTCAGTTCGGGGCACTTTATAAGGGATGAAATAGAGTTCCTGTAGGAATGTGACCTTCTTGTAAACTGAATTACAAGAAGGACCTGTCATGACAATGATGAACGAGAAATCAGACGTAAGTTACGAGTTCTACAGCGCGCTGTAGAACTCGGTTCTGCCGCAAAACCCTATCGTTAACTGGTCTGGATTGCCGTTCTCTTTTGACTTGTATTTGGCGAGAAAATCGATGTTGTTTAGCCTGATGGTTTTCCTCTGATAATTCCCATGAAAATATTAGCGACATGCGTATTTATCTGCGTATTCGAAAGTTATATCAAACGTATGCGCTATTTTCTGTGTGACCAAAACGTCTTTTACTTCTCCATAAGCTGATATGTTTCCGTCTTTTAACAACAGGACACGGTCTGCATAATGTCTTGCCATGTTTAAATCATGTAAAATCATGCAAAGGCTATAGCCACGTTCTTGGACCAGTTTTTTTGCAAGTTCGAGTATTCTGAGTTGTTGTTTTAAGTCCAAAGCAGAAGTCGGTTCATCCAGAAATAAACAAGGGTTTTCCTGATCCCATATTTGGGCAAGAACACGTGCGAAATGGATACGTTGTTGCTCCCCTCCTGACATGGTCGAAAAAAGACGATCTTTCAGGTGCTGTGCATCTAAAGTCGTCAATATTTCATCAACAATTTGATGATCACTTTGGCCTTGTTTATCCAAAAGGTATGGAGAGCGCCCTAACATGACAATTTCAAATGCTGTAAATGGAAAACTTATTGGGTTCACTTGTGATAGTACGGCTCTTTTCTTGGATAATTCACGGATGGAATAGTCACCCAAGGGTTTATCGTTCAACAAAATGGATCCACATTTTACGGCCAAACTACCTGTCATGAGTTTTAACAATGTTGATTTTCCAGCACCGTTCGCGCCTAAGATTGCAAGCATTTGACCTTGTTCCATGGACAAGGAGATATCAGAAAGTATCTTTTTCTCACCAATTTCATAAAAGACGTTGTTAACCTGAATCATATTACAAACCTGTTTGTAAATTGGCGAATAAGCAACCAAAGAAATAACGGTCCACCGATCATACTTGTCAAAATGCCCACAGGCATTTCGGAAGGCGAAACGATGACACGCGCCAGCGTATCAGCGAGAATCAGTAAAATTGCCCCAAACATGGCTGATAAAGGAATAAGTTGGCGATGATCAGAGGAAACGAGCAACCGGATTAAATGAGGCACCAGCAACCCAATAAAACCAATCATGCCACTGGCTGCAACCGAAGCACCGACACACAGAGCGGCGCATACAACAACAATCCATTTTAGGTTTTTTGTATTAACCCCAAGGTATTTGGCTTCATCTTCACCCAGCATCATGATGTTTAAGCTCTGCCCATGGCGCGTCAGTATAAATATTGTCGGCACAATGATCGTTGCCGTCACAATCACGATAGGCCACAATGCGCCGCCTAAGCTGCCCATTGCCCAAAAAGTGAAAGTGCGCAGTTGTTGGTCATCACTAAGATAGGTTAAAAATCCAGTACCAGCCCCTGAAAGGGCATTAATTGCAATCCCTGCAAGCAATAGATAGGTTACCGAAAAAGTCCCCGAAGAAGCGGCAATTTTAAAAATCAGGACGGACACAATAAGGCCGCCACCAAACGCAGCAATACTCATCCCATAGAGCCCTAGAAGCCCTGCATATTTGCCTCCCAAAACAATGAATAAAGCAACCATAAGTGCAGCCCCACTTGAGACACCGATTAAGCCGGGGTCGGCGAGTGGGTTTCTAAAGAGGCCTTGCATGGCTGCACCAGAAACCGCAAGACCAGCCCCAACGATCCCTGCGAGAAAAACACGAGGCAACCTAATTTGTGTTAATATGGCTTCCTGCATCTGATCAAGCCCTGCACTTAAGACGCTCAACACAGGGATTTCAATGGAGCCGACAGACGCCGCAATTAAAATGGAAAAAGCAAGCCCCATTAAGAAAAGAACATTTATTTGCGTTTTATGAACATACTTCACAAACGCTTCTCTCTCTTTACGAACGATCATGATTGTATATCTGTATAATATTGATGCAGTTTTAATGCAGCTTCTGCTGTACGGGGGCCAAATCCGAGGAGGAATTGTTGGTCCATAACAATAATCCGCTTGTTTTGTGCGGCTTGGGTAAGGTTGAGTCCAGGGATATTTGCAAACGCTTCAAGCCCGCCAGATTGTTGAACACCTAAATCCGTTACCAGAATAAAATCCGGCTGCATTTTTATTGCGGCTTCAGGTGTTAAAGGCTTATACCCCTGATAAACAGCTGCAACATTTTCAGCCCCTGACAGGGTCAGGATACTATGTGCAGCAGTCCCATGGCCCGCCACCATCGGTGCACCACCCCCATGTTGTAAAATGAACATTATTTTCGGCATTCGTTGTTGCTTTGAAAGCGCAGCTTTCAGCAAAGACATATCAGAATCAATGCTGGTCAAAACTTCTTGCGCCTTGCTCTCAACATTTAATTTGTGAGCAATGGCGATGATGTTGTTTCGGATATCTTCAATGGATCGGGCTGCCGTCAATTCTAAAATTTCAATGCCGACTTGCTTAAGCTGGTTCAGAACAGTCGGAGGTCCTGCTTCATTTGTCAGAATAATTAGATTGGGTTTCAAAGATAAAACCCCTTCTGCGGAAAGGGCGCGCATATAGCCGACTTTTTGAGTTGTACGTGCTTCTGCCGGATAGGTGCTTGTTGTATCTGTCCCGACAATTTTATCCGCTAAACCAAGAGCATACAAAATTTCCGTATTGGCCCCCCCAATGGATATAATACGTTGGGAGCTATCGGCTTTAGCATCATGCATGATGAAGAAGGACAAAACGAGAAAAGCGATCATTTTCATTTGGCGATTTCCTTTTTCATTAAAATGTTTGCAGCCTGAATGCCTTGAGACTGTAAGTAGGTTAAAACATGCAGTAAGCGTTCAAGAGATGCATTCTTGTCGCCTGCAACAATCAACTCATGGCCTGGGCTGGCTTTTATGGTTTTGGATATTTCATTTTGGAGAACGTCAAAGGTCATGATGGGCTTTCCATCCAGCGCATATCCTTCGGGGCGAATTTCGAGCATGATGTGTTTTTGCTCTGCTGCGATATTTTGCTGTTCAGTGACACTTTCAGGTAGGCTTAATTCTAAAGCTTGAAATGTTGCCCCTGCAGTTAAAATGAAAAAAACCAATAAAATGAAAAGGATATCCAACATCGGCGTTAGATCTGGTACGAAATCCGATAGGACATCATGGTCTTTCTTTTGCATTTTAATCATGAGAGCCACCATGTTTTTTAAGTTCATAAGACATGGAAAGACGATTTAGCTGCAAATAAATCTTATGGATTTTTTGGTCCCCAAGGTATTTAAATACATAGGCTGTCATAATGGCAGGCAAGGCAATGATTAAGCCCACAGCCGTTGTCAGCATGGCTTCCCATAGACCATCTGCGATCATGCTGGGGGATACAGGCCCGGTGTGAACCGCAATAACTTTAAAAGCTGAAATAATCCCCAAAATTGTTCCAAGCAGCCCCAATAAGGGACTGATTACGGAAATGGTGCGCAGTAGACTGATCCCCTTGAAAAAGGAGTTTTGGATTTCAGACAAAATGTGCGATGCCACTTCATCTCTCAATTCTTTAGGATGGTCTTTCAGGCAGATAACATGGGCAGCAATCGTTTCATAATAGCTTGTCCATTTGAGGCTGAGCTTCACATAATAGACAAAACGTTCCAGAGAAATTGTGACCACCAAAAGGGCACAAATGAGTAACGGTATCCCCATAAGACCTAATAAATGAAACCAATCAGGAGCAACGTTGTTGAAAAAATCAACAACGCTTACTTCTGACTTTTCTGGATTACTCAGCAGCATTAGCGACTTCTTTAGCGTTGAGTTTATGCACAATTTCACGCCACAACGTTAACTCAGGTTGCCCTGGTTTTCGTTTCCCAAAAAATGTGGCGATAATTTCACTATCGTGGTCAAAAACTTCAACTGCCGTGATGATGCCATCCTCAGTCGGCTTCTTCGTGACCCAAATATGTGCAATTTGTTCTTCGTTAAGATGGAGATTAAAGTTTGGATCAAGCACATTAAACCAGGGGCCATGCTCAACCAACTTCTCGACTTTTCCGGTGTGAATTTGGATGCAACCTTTATTGCCGACAAAAACCATGATTTCGCAGGCACTATCACGGGCTAATTCTAAGATGTGGCGTGCAGAATTCAATTTGACTTCATAGGCAAAATCAGCCCCTATTTTTCGAAACGCCTGTTCTCTACCAACCTTAAATTTACGCAACATGCCAAAAAAATTATGGACATCACCCAGGTTCTCCCAAGCCAGACGCAAACCTTCCCAATCAATTTCAGAGTCAGGCAAATCATCTGATTTTACATCATAAGGCTGGACTTGTATTTCATCTGATTGTTCTTCATTTTGAAAACGTTGAACAAGCTTATCAAATTCAACCTTATTTGAAGCATCGGTTACATAAATTTTATGAATGGCATGGCCTGCTTTATCAAAGAACTGGAGACTATCACGCCCGCCTTCATTTACAGCAAAAGCGAATTTCCAATGCATCATGAATAAACGTAAATCGATATCGGGGGTATTAAACAAACCAATTGTCATGGAGCTGTGTTTACTAAATTCACCACCGGCGTAAACCCCATGACGTTCGTGAACACAGGCTTCATTGCGTGTTAGCGCCATAACCTCGCCCAAGGATTCCAGACTTGTCAAAATATCCTGCATCTCATTCTTGAGACGGATAACATTTTCTCCCACTTGTGCAGCAATTAATGCCCCTTCAGAAACACCCATTTGTTCAGCCATGTTTCGGGCACGGATTTTAGGGTTTTCTGCCTTTATTTCATTCATTTTTGCGCGAATATCTTGTGGTGTCATATTCTATAGTCCTTCTTTTATTTAATGATAAAACGAACAGGGACCCGCACCCATGTGCTGGTCCCTGGCGATTGTGGGCCTGTTTCAAATTCCCATTTTTTAACCGCTGAAAGAGCCGCCATATCCAAGCGACGGTAGCCTGAAGATTTAACAACCTTCATGGTTTTAGGTTTACCATTTGGTAAAATTTCTGCATGAATGGTCACAATTCCCTGTTGCCCCAGCTCAAGTGAGCGTTTCGGGTAAACGGGTGGTGTCTGTTTACGATAACGTGCGTTTTTAATTACGGTGGTCGCAGCCGTCCCCTTATCAACCGGCGCGACTCTTTTTTGATTTGATTCAACTCGTTTTTGAGTAACCGGCTCCGTTAAAGAGGAGCGTTCAGACCTTTTTTCTTTAATTTTGACAGGGGCAACAGGCTTTTTCTGCGGGTAAGGAAAGTCATTTTTAATTTCCGCTTTAGAGCTGTTTACTTTGAGGTCATTGGTGATTTTCTGTTGCGCAATTTTCTTTACCGCCTGTTTCTGCGTTACAACTTTGGGCTCGGCTTGTGGGGCAGGTATCGTCGGATGGGTAAAGGTCTGCTTTTCGACAACAGGCTTTGGAGTAGCTTGTGTGTGAAAGCTGACTTTTAGAATGCGTGACACATCCATAATTTTCTTTGGTTTGGAAACTTCCAAAGAAGTTCCCAGCACCAAAATCAGGCACGATGATACGATCAGATAGCCCAACCATCTGATCGCATTTTCATCTCGTATAAGCGTTGCCGCTACCATGTATAGGTAACCTTGGCAACAAAGCTGCGGCCCTCTTCGTAAAGTGCGGAGCTTGCTTTATAACCTTCGTCAAAAACGTTATCGATCCCCAGATCAACCGTCAGGTCCTCATCCGGTGTAAAACGGTAATAGATGTCATGTACCGCATAACCATCGTTGCGCGCTGATGCTGTCTCTGTTTCATGGTTGTGACGTACAAACTTAGAATTCCAACCGATCACACTATCCATCTTGGTGAGATCGTATTTTATCCCCGTTGACAACGTCAAAGGTTCACTACTCTCAAGATACGTGTCCTTCGTAGCATTGCGCGCACGCACCGCACTTAACCCGGCTGTCACTTCAAAGGGTGCCAACTGGTAGTCAGCTTCTAGTTCCCATCCCTTTAATTCCGCTTTGGGGACATTGTAATACTGCGTTGTCGTGAATGTTGTGTTGAACCTTTGATCAATGAAGTCTTTGCCGCGACTTCTAAAGACACTCCCTTTGACTTTAAGGCGGTCATTCTCGGATAGGAGACGTTTAAAGTCCACTCCAGCACCCAGTTCAATGGTGGTCACTGTTTCAGGTGTTAAATCAACGTTTGTTAAAAAGTTATTCCCAGGGAAATGCTGACCATCTGCATAAATTTCTGTTAAATTTGGTGCACGAAAGGCCCGGGACCAATTACCAAAGAACATATATTCATCGGTCGGCTTATAACTTAAAGACAATTTAGGCGACACGGCACTTTCATTCAGCGAATTGCCATTCTTGTCATTGCTTTCGGCCTTATCAAAACGTGCTGCAGGAATGATGGAAAAGGCCCCGACAGATGTTTGGAGCTGGATATTATCCTGCAGGTAAAAACCGTAATTTTCAGCTTCAGCATTGGGCACACCGCCAAAAGCAGTGCTATTACTGCGTCCCACTTGCTCATCGGTGTAATATTCCCCACCGTATGACAAGGTATGCTTATGACCATCTGCGACTTTTAATAAGGTTTGATTATCTATCGTCGTCCCAATAGTCGTCATTCGCCGTAATTTAATGCGCCCCGCATTGGTTCCAGACAGGTCCTGTTCTTCTACATCACTGCGATTTCTATAAACATGCACACTTGGTTTAAGCCATGTGTTGTCTGGATTGTCATAGCTATATTTAAAGCCGAGTTGCAGGTCGTCTATATCTTTGTCGACAAATGTTTTGCTGTTATCGGTGTTTGTGGATGGCTCTTCCCCATTATGGTGAAGCTTCTGCGCATTGAGCTTGATGGTATGGAAATCATTAAATGAATAACCTGCCTTCAGCAAACCTGAATAAATACGATCACGTGCAGGCAAATCATTTGATCCACTAATGGGGGCGCCCATCTGCACATCGCCTGCCTTTCGGTAACTTAAACTACCCAGCAGGTCCAACTCCCCAATACGTCCATAAGCGGATTGCGTTGTTGTAAATTCACCTGCACCACTGCGATACCCTAAGCTACTCGTCGCACCGACTGTTTCTCCGGGTGCTAATAAATCGGCTGCATCTTTAGTCTCAAAGGCCACAACACCGCCAATTGCGCCTCCGCCATAAATAGCGGAAGATCCGCCTTTAACAATTTCAACAGATTTGAGTAGGGAAGGATCAATAAAGAAACGTCCATCATGACCAGATTCAAAGTTTTGGCGGCGCTCATCAATCATCGTAATGATGGCATCGCTATCAAACCCGCGGATGGTGACAACTTGTGCAGCTCGGCGTGGACCGTTTCCAACAGTAACACCGGGCACATGATCTAACAACTGTGAGACGGTACCTGCCGTTGCATTTTCTGCGGAATCTGCATCCACTTTTGACACCATAGCAGGGACATCAAATGTTGTTTCTGCACTGCGTGTTGCGTAGACGGTAACCTCATCAAGAGAGGAAACACGAGGCGTAGAGTCTTGGGCATAGGCGTTTGAAAGGCTTGTTGAAGACAACAAGGCAGCCGCAAACGCCAGTTGCAGGTTCTTCTGCATAACTGATCCTTTTATTTTATCTGGGGCTGTGGCTGGCTGCCTATATGTACTTTTTTAAAAGTACGATGGGGGGCTGGCTATTGACCGATTATTTTGTCAAAATGAGTTTACTGTTGCCAGTAATTCGAAGTTTATACTCTTCATTGTTATGAACAATAATAAGCTCACGTATGTCAGTGAATAACTGTTCACTATCAATACGGTTTTGTTCAAATACAATGCTTCGTGTTGATGCGGTATCCACATCTGTTTTCTGATGTTGCAAGGATTTCTCGTTTCATATTTGATCTGTAATCATAGTGTTAAGAACTATTATCAATTGAAAAGACGCGCGTCAAGTGCAATTGATAATTATTATCATTTTTTTTTGCAATGTACGTCAGCGGTCGTGTCATGTGTGGACGGCTCGGATAATGAAAGAGTTTTTTGAGACTGATTTTTGTTTCCTGTAAATCTCAGTTTAACAGAAGGCGCTCTCCAATTTCAGCTGATGGGTCCCCGTGAGACACACTCCATTTTTTTCGTACAGCTCCAACAGATTGTCCCGTAACAAGTGCTGAGATGACAGGGGATGTTTCAAGTGTCACAGTTGGTCACAATTGCGCACAATGTGTGCTTTGACCGCCTCTTTTCGCCCCTGTATTTAAGCAAGGTTGATATGTGTTTTTCAAACTTTCGCACAGGTGCGAACAGGGGGAATGGAAATGTTGAAGAGAGTGGCCCAATCGATCCTGAGCCATCAAACACGAAAGGTCCGTGTGTTGAGGCTGGCTTTTTTGCTGGGCATCGCAGCACTATGGCCGCAGGCGGCACAGGCCGAAACCATTACCTGTACGGGGGTCGGGGCGGATACAACGACAAATGCAACACACATTTTTTATGATTCTTCTGCGAAAACATGCACTGTGTCCGATATTGCCCCGAGTGTGTCCACTGGAGATATGTATGCTTATGTTGATGCAAACAATGGTGATAAAGAGAGTGAACTGTTTGCCGATAACAACCTAGATGGGTTGAGGACAAATAAAGACCATAATGGTTGTACTAGGCTGCCTGGTAACAATGCTCCAACTAACGTAAGTGCTGGACAATCTTGTACACAAGTCCTTACCGCAGATGGGTCATATACCATGTCAATAACGGCGAACGTTAGTAACGGTGTTGAAGGAACTCTCTCCGTAAACGTGACAGTTGCATCAGGACCTCACTCGATGGACGTCACTTCAGCATCGGTCACTTTGCCGGGTGGCGACGAGACTTCATCCAACACCACCCCCTCAACACCCCCCTCCCTGCAAGCCTCGGTTTCGCGCTCCCAAACCACGGTGGTCTCGACCAATATCGGTACCCGTCTGGCCTCTGTCGGCAGTAGCCCGGTGGGGGTGAGCCGCACGACACCCGGCGCGGGCCGCACCACGCCGGGGGCCGGGCGCACTGTGCCTTCGGGTAATACTACCCCGACCAGCACAGGCGGAGGCACGACCACGGGCGGCACCACCGCCCCTGATGGGGATCAAGCGAACCTGAGCGAAGATCAAAGCCGCACCACAGGCTATGACAAACTGCCGCTGCGCCAGCTTGCCATGGCCATGTCCTTTGATAGCTCCAATATGATTTTGGCGGCTGCGGGCGATGACACCTCCCCCGTTCTTGCGCCTGAACAACGCGAAAGCTTGTTGGCGGATCGCCCCTTGACCGTTTGGGGTCATGGCTCTTACACCGATGTCACCAACACCCGCAATGACACGTCTGGCGACAGCCGTTATGGCGGGGATGTCTGGGGCTATAATGTCGGCATGGATTACCGCCTGCAACCCAATCTGTATGTGGGCGCGTCCCTCGGCTTTAGCCAGACCGACCTGACCACCACCTATAATGCGGGCACCTATGATGAAGATAGCTGGACACTGACCCCTTATGTTGTCTTTAAACCGACAGACGAGATCAAACTGTCGGGCATGTTTGGTTATGGCATCAGTTCCATCGACCAGACCCGCACATCCGGCACGGTGACGTCCAATAGTGACAGCGCCATGTGGTTTGCCGCGATGAATGCGTCCTATACCATCAAACCTGCCGAAGACTTGCCGCTCGACCTCAAAGCCTCCATGGGCTTTTTGGTAACCAACAAAAAGGTCGATGCTTATACGGAAAGCGACGGCACGCAAGTCGCCGCCGCCACCTCCAACACCCGTCAGATCAAACCGGGGTTGGAAGCGTCTTATTCCTTCGATCTGGATGAAGCCACCATCTTGCAACCGTTTGTTAAAACCGACTGGATTTATGATTTTAAAGACCCGATCAACAATGACGCCAACGCCTTTGATCTCGGCGGTGGTGTGCGCATTGGCTCTTCCACCGGCTTTAACGGATCGCTTGAAGGCAACACGCAGCTGGGCCGTAGTGATTACCGTGAACATACGCTAAGCGGCATGGTCGCCTACAGCTTCGCCCTTGGGGCATCAGGTGAGGACAAGGCGTCTTTCGTTGAACCTTATGTTCAGTCCGATTTTAACAAGGATGTCCGCACCATGGGTACGGGCCTGAGCTTCAGAAGCCTGAACGATGCCCTTGTTGCAAAAGTCAGTCTGGATCAGACAGCGGTGCGAGATAGTGATGCCAAAAGCATGGCGGCAAAACTGACGCTGGATATGAAGTTTTAGAGCATTCCCCCTGTCATCTCGACACTCCCTCAGTTGTCATCCTGCATTCATTGCGGGATGACCGGATGAGGCAAGCACGATCTAAACCCGCTCCTCTCTCCACAGATTGTCCCGGAATAAATCCGGGATGACGGGAGGGGGAGGCCGAAATGACGAAGGGTGAGGTGAGGGATGACAGCGTAGATGTAGCACTATTCTTTTTGTCGCAATTCGTCACAATCTTTCTATTGTTTGATTGCTCCTCCCAATTTTATAATTCACCATAAGAAATGCGTTAAATTTTCTGAGAACCACTTATGTTGACTAAACCTCTGCGCGCCCCACAGGTTATTGTCATTGAAGATGACGAAATGCTGTTAAAGGACATTGTCGAATATCTGAATAAAAAAGATGTTCTGACCTATGGGGCGCGAGATGTGAAAGAACTTGAAGATCTTATTTCATCCCATCTTCCCAAGGTCTTTATTGTCGACATCATTCTACCGGGGGAAAACGGGCTTTCCATTATCGCGCGTCTGCGCAAAAACGGGTTTGAAGGCGGGGTCATTGTTCTTTCGTCCATGTCGCGCAGTGATGATCAGGTCAGTGGCTATGAAAAAGGGGCCGATATTTATCTGACAAAGGAAACCGACCTCGCCGTAATCGAAGCCTGTACGTTACGCCTGTTGAAGAAAAATTTTCAGGAAAAAATGCAAAACTGGTCGCTGGATACGGTCCGGCGTATTCTGCAAACACCAAACGAGACATCTGTTAAGATCACGGGGCGTGAAGTTCATTTATTAAATGTCCTGATGTCCTCACCCGGTAAAACCTTTTCACGCACCCAGTTGAGCAATAGTGAAATTGCCCTTTCTGTTGAAGAAGAACGTCGTGTCGATGCCTCAATCAGCCGTTTGCGGGCCAAGGTCAAAACAGAAACAGGCCGTGACCTCCCCATCGAAAAAGACTATGGCAACGGTTATACCTTTGCTGAGTCTGGAACGATTATTTAATCGGGAAAACCAGACTGACCGTAGAACCCTGTCCCGGCTGGCTGTCGATCTGGAGCTTACCGTCATGCAGCTCCATAACCCATTTGGCCATAGATAACCCTAACCCGTTGCCAGAATAGCCAAGTGCATTTTTGGCACGATAGAACCGTTGCGTTATTTTTGGCATCTCCTCTGGCTCAATACCGATCCCGTCATCACGCACTTGAATTTCAACCGTATCGGCATATTGGGCGCAAGTCACATGGACCATTTTCTCTTTCGGAGAAAATTTAAGCGCATTGTCTACAATCGTTGAGATCGCACTGGTGACCAGATCAACATTGCATTTAAGTGTAATCGCACCATCCACGCAGGTGGATTGAATGCGGGTACGGTCCTCGGTACTCATATAGCCCATAACTTCATCTTGAAGCTGCGTCAGGGTTACCTGTGCAAAAGCGTTTTTATGGTAGGTATGACGTTCAGTTTCATGCTTTAAAAATGAGTCAATCAGACCAAACAGCAAACCAACCCGGTTTTTAATATTATTAAACCGAAGTTGTATATCATCGGGTACAGGCTTAAGTGCATCTTCGACAAATTCAGTGGATCGCTTGATGGTCGCAAGCGGATTTTTGAATTCATGAGACAGCATCAGCATGAACAGGCGTTGTTCTTCCACAAGGTCCTGCAATTTAGTTGTGACACGTTCATTCAGCTTCATCATGCGTTCATAGACCATGACGACATAGCCCATGGTTGCCATGACATCAACAAAGAAGGTGGATATCCAATCGATCTTGATCAGGCTCATGGCGTCATCAAAATAATTTAGATGCCCGAAGTCCAATGGGATCACAAGGATGTTGTGTCCCCATGTAATCGCATTCACAAAGAGCGCGATACTCACCCATTTCTGCGCCCGGTTCGGGTTAAACTTCTCAGAAGGCACGAAATAAAAATATCCGGTTATCACACTGTACGTGACATAAAGAATACCACTCAAGAACACACGATGAAGGGCGGAGAGGTCGATAAAAGTATAATAGGAGACCGGGATCATCATCACAAAAACCGGAGCCAGCCAATATATGGGCCGGGTCTTTCGATGCATGAACTTGCAAGCCCCCATAACCATGAAGGCATAGCTGCTCATGATACAAAGGTTGGTGATAAAAATGGAAAGTTCTTGATCGAACAGGGGACGGAAATAAAGGGAAACGATACCGATCAGAAGAAGTGATTTGTGCAAAATCCAATAGGGGATCGCCGCTTCATTCTTGGCATAGGAAAACATTACAAACAAGGTGAGTGTTGTACCTGCTTGTGCAATCAAAATCGCAAAAATAAAGGTTCTAAGATCAAAGGCATCAATCATAATCAGATGATTAAACAGTAACCGTAAAAAGATACAATAGTTAAAAGGGTTTTATCATAATTGGTCACAATTCGGCAGTTTCCAATATCCCGCATGAGTAACCATTGGGTTCACTTTTTGAAGATGGAAGACAAAAGCATTAAAGCCAATATTGCGTTCGTAAGCTTGCACGGGTTTCAAGTTTAATATTTCATATTCCTGAAACATTTGCTATTATAGGAAAATTCCGATATAAGGAAAAACATGACTGATACAAACATACTGCAAACAGCACTCAAAGCCTTGAATGTACTACGCATCGTTTCAGAGGCGGAGAATGGGCTGCCCATGACGGAAATCTCTAAAAGAAGTGAGATGACGACAACGATTACTTTTAGAGTTCTTAAGACTCTTGAGGTCAGTGGGTTCATTAAAAAACGGGCGGGTACAAAGGTCTATGAAGCAACAGTTGGTCAAACAGGTTCGCCACCTCTGATTAATTCACTTCAATTATTGCAGCAAATATCGAGGTCTTCATTACATGGGATTAATGAAACTCAATTAGAAGATTTGTCTAGCATGTCGATGCCTCAAATCATGAATGCATTACATGATTTGCAAGAAGTTCACCTGATTGAACAAACTGTGAATGGTAACTGGGCAATCTCTCCAAACATTTTGTCATATGCTCAAGGTATTTTGCAAAATGATCCTACACTTGTTGCACTTCGCCCAATCATGCGTGAACTTGCCGAAATGACAGGTGAAACAATCACTTGGTTTAAGCGCTCTAAAGATGAGCAAATCATTGTTGAAACAATAAAAAGCAATGAAGCGATTAACTATGCCTTACCTGTTGGAAGTTCTTATCCATTGTTCAAAGGTGCTGCGGGTAAAGCTTGTTTAGCAGGAATGCATCAAGATGAATTCATGGAATATTGCCAAAGGATAACATCACAAGATGATCAGTCTGATGTTTTCGATCCAAAGGAACTTTCAGAAAAAGTTTTGAAAGTCCGTAACGATGGATATGCAACTTCTCAAGGAGAAAGAATTGAGAGTGCGGCTGCAATTGCCGTACCTGTGTGTGGTCCTAATGGTCAAGTTGAAGGTGTTCTTGGAATCATGGCCCCTGCTTTTCGAATGCAGCAAGAGCGTGCGGAAAGTTTAGGTAAACATTTGGTCCACCAGACTAAAAAACTTTTCAAAATTGATACGACTTAATTTCTAAACACGATTACTGGAGTTAAAATAATGATTAGAGACCGCGAGAAACTTGACCGCTTACTTAATGAAGTTCACCAATGGGTTCGTGAAGTCGCCCATCCCAATGAAGATCTTGTTGCTGCGGGTGATTTAGTTCCAGATGCTATCGTTAAAGATATGGCTGAGCGTGGCTTTTTTGGTTGGTCGATCCCGGTGGAATATGGTGGCCTTGGGTTAACGACAGAAGAGTTAGTTCTGGCTGCTTTGGAATTATCGCAATGTGCCGTCGCCTTTCGCGCCCGTGTTGGGACAAACACAGGCATAGGATCGGAAGCTCTCGTTGCTGATGGTACAGAAGAGCAGAAAAAACGCTTTCTACCACGTCTTGCGAGTGGTGAGGCTACAGGGTGTTTAGCTTTAACTGAAGAAAATGCTGGCTCTGAAGCAAGCGCCATTGAAACATCCGCAATATTAGAAGGCGATGAATACATCTTAAATGGGAGCAAAAGATATATTACCAATGCCCCCATTGCAGATATGTTCACTGTTTTTGCACGCACTGATCCAGATTCAAAAGGTTCAAGAGGTATTAGTGCTTTCTTGATTGAACGTGACACACCCGGTCTTTCAACCAGTGCCCCCTACAAAATGATGGGACAATCTGGTTCTCCTGTAGGTGAAGTATATTTTGAAAATTGTCGTGTCTCTAAAGAAAACCTAATTGGTGGTAAAGAAGGTCTTGGTTTTAAAACGGCAATGAAAGTTTTAAACAAACAGCGTATTCATTTATCTGCTTTATGTACAGGTCCTGCTATTCGAATGTTAGATATGGCAATGGATCATGCCTCAACCCGTAAACAGTTTGGGAAACCCATCATTGATTTTCAACTTGTTGCCGCATTGTTGGCTGATTGCCAAACTGAAATTCAAGTCGCTAAATCAATGGTTTTGGAAACAGCCCGCGCCCGTGATGAAGGCAAGGATATTGCATTAGAAGCATCAATTTCAAAATATTATGCATCTGAAATGTGCGGTCGTGTTGCTGATCGTTGTGTGCAGGTCTTTGGTGGTGCGGGGTTTGTTGCCGATCATAGTTCAATTGAACGTTATTATAGAGATATTCGTTTGTTCCGCCTTTATGAAGGAACAAGCCAAATGCACCAACTTAATATTGCGCGTCAAATGCAGCGCCGGAGGGCCTCTTGATGACGCATTTGAAGATGGATCGTCTTTTTAATCCTCAAAGTATTGCTGTTGTTGGCGCGACAGAAACATCTGGTGCAGTTGGATGTGAAGTCATTGAAAACCTGCGTCATCATGGTTATGGCGGTGAAATTTTTCCGATCAATCCAAAATATGAACGACTTCATTCAGTAAAGTGTTTTCCATCAATATCTGACCTGCCAAAAACACCTGATATTGTTGCCGTTGCCGTACCTGCTAAAGCTGTTCCCGATGTTGTCCGCGCAGCAGGTGAATGTGGTGTACCGTTTGCGATTGTTTTTGCTTCAGGTTTTGCAGAATCAGGAGAAAGCGGCACAGGTTTACAGGATGACTTATATCGTGCCGCACAAGAAACAGGTATTCATATCATTGGTCCAAACTGCCAAGGAATTATGAATATTACCAATCAAATACACATTGGTTTTGGCTCTCCTTATCGTTTGAGTTATCAAAAAGGTAATATAAGTATCGTCTCGCAATCAGGTGCATTTGGAAACTCGCTTTTGATGGGACTGGATAGCGAAGATCTTGGATTAAGGCATTACGCCTCCACTGGTAATGAAGTAAATACCGGTATTTTAGATTTAATTGATGGTTTGTTGGATGATGAAGATACTGCCGTTGTCGCCGGTTATATTGAAGGTTTGAACGATGGCCTGGCGTTGCGCAAAATTGCGTATAAGGCCCTTGAACGTGAAAGACCGCTGGTACTTTGGAAAGTTGGAAATTCTCGTGTTGGTATGGCGGCAGCGGCTTCGCATACAGCAAATCTTGCAGGTGATCCGGCCTGTTATCATGCCGTGTTCGATCAATTGGGAATTGTCTACGCCAATGATGTTGGAGATATGTCTGATCTTGTGCATGGCTTAAAATCTGCACGATGGGGGTATGGTCCGCGTATTGGGGTTGTTACGGTTTCAGGCGGTGCGGGCATTGCCATGGCAGATCGCGCTGAAGAATTGGGACTTTGCATTGATCCTTTTGAAGATGCGACAATAGAAAAGCTTAAAAAGACCCTTCCTGAATTTGCAAGTTTTGCTAACCCGTTGGATGTTACAGCGGGTGCATTAAGTTCTCCTGAAGTTATAAAAAATGCCCTTCAATGTGTTGTTGCGGATGCACATGTGGATATGCTGGCTGTGGGACTGGCTGCTGCATCTGGGACAGCGGCTCTTGTTGCAGCGCGTGTTCTTGCAGAAATTTCTAAAGAATATGCTCTCCCGATTGCTATCGCATGGAATGGTCCAAAGCACTTAAATGAAGAAGCTTACGATATTCTTGAAGCCGCAGGTCTTTCTGTCTTTAAAACCCCAAGCCGCGCCATTCGTGGTCTTTCAGCGCCTTATCGATTTGGTATGGCTTTACAAAGGAAAGAGGCGCTAAACGATCTTTGCCAGGTCGAAAGTATTGTGCCTAAAGTAAAAACCGTATTGCTGGATGAGATGAGTTCAAAAACGTACTTGAAAGGTACAGGTATTGATGCTCCGGCTGAAGCAATTGCCAAAACAGCTCATGAAGCAAAATCATTGGCCCGCAACTTTGGCACACCAGTTGTTATGAAGCTTTTGTCCTCTCAAATTGCTCATAAATCTGACATTGGAGGCGTGCGCCTTAATTTATCAGAAGATCAAGATGTTGAAGAAGCTTTTGATGAAATTGCGACACTCATCGAAAAGCATGACCCATCAGGTCAAGTGTTGATCCAAAAACAAGTTAGTGGTGGTACAGAAGCAATTGTTGGTGCGCGCATAGATGAAATATTTGGCCCGATGGTGATGTTCGGTGCAGGTGGCATTTATGCAGAACTATTTTCAGATGTTAGCTTTAGGCTTGCCCCCTTCAACGAAAGCGAAGCCTTAAAAATGATAAACGAAACGCGGTTTTCAAAAGTTTTGAAAGGCGCACGTGGGCGAAAGCCTGCCGATATCCCTGCACTTTGTAAAGCATTGTCAGGCTTATCAAAATTAATTGCCCAAAAAGAGGCTATTTGCAATGAGCTGGAGATTAACCCGCTCTTTGTTCTACAGGAAGGCCAAGGTGTTATCGTTGGTGATTGTGTAGCACATGAAAAACTGGCCATTTAATAATGGCTCTATGTCCCCCTAAAAAAGAGGTCATGAAAACAAAACTAAACTTTACTAAATAAAGAAAAGGAAACAAATAACATGAAGGCTTTCACAAAAAATATTATTAAAGTTGCCTTGTTGGGTGCTTTAATTTCTGTACCATTTATGGCACAGGCTGGGAGTTATCCAGAACGTCCCGTTACAATCATTGTACCATTTGGTGCGGGCGGTAGTACCGATACAATGGCACGCGCAGCCGCACGTGAATTGGAAGATATTTTAGGTACCAATGTTCCCGTTAAAAACATTGGTGGTGGTGCTGGTACAATCGGGGCTGCACAAATAGCTCGTTCTCGCCCTGATGGATATACAATTGGTGTTATTCCAGCTGCACCATTAATCAATCAACCACACATGAGAAAAACCCCTTACACAATAAATGATTTTACTTACATTTGTCAGCTTTTCCATAGTCCACAAGCTTTGGCTTTAAGCCCAAATTCCAAATTCAAATCGTTAAAAGAAATTGTTGATTATGCCCGTGAACATCCTGGCAAACTCACATATGGCAGCCCTGGACCAGCATCTTTGCCTCATTTGGCAATGGAAAAATTCTTATTAGAAGCAAAAGTTGATATTACTCATGTTCCTTTTAAAGGCGATGCTGCGGGTGTAACCGCATTGATGGGGAACCATATCGATCTTTATATGGCGATCATGTCTAATGTACTGAAAAAAGATTTAAACGCTGTTGTCGTCTTTGCTGATGAACGTGTCAAAGCTGCACCTAATATCTCAACATCAATTGAAAACGGTTTTAAAACGACTGCATCATGGTGGGGAGGTATCTTTGCCCCTAAAGATATTCCGGCTGAGATCAAAGCTAAACTTGAAAATGCGTGTCGGAAAACGACTGAAAGCGCACGTTTTCAAGAAACGCTCTATAAACTTGGTACGCTTGTTAAATTTAAAGACAGTAAAGCTGTACGCCAAGCTGTAATTGAGGGCAGCAAGGTGAATGGTGAAATTATTAAAAGCGTTTTAAAAAAATAACGCAATAAAACAGGGAATGATCGATGTCGATACGTTTATCTGACTTATGGGGAGGAATATTTTTTCTGCTCTTAAGTGTCTTATTCTGGTTGCAACTAAATAATGCTGCTTTCGAAGATGTTGAGATTGCAAACAATCCTGTTTGGTATCCACAAATACTTCTGATCTGTTCAGGCTTGGCATCGATCATTCTAATATTACGAAGTTTTACAGGTAAAAAAGAAAAATTACCTAAACCCAATTATTTAAAAATGTTGATCGTAGCGATTGTGCTTGCTGTTTATTTTCTCATTTTTGAACAAGTTGGTTTTATACCTGCCAGCATAATCTTATTCCCCATTTTGAGCTGGATTTTAGGGTATCGAAACATTGTTGTCATATCCTCAGTATCTGTGATTTTTGTAATCTCTATTTGGTATTTGTTTGCTGAAGTTTTTTCTGTCCGCCCGCCAGGCATTGGGATGGATCAACTTATTAATTTGTTCATGGGAGCATAGTTATGGATAATATTCTTAGTGCACTTAGTTCATTAGCAGACATTCAAATCATATTTCTTATCCTTGCTGGAACAACAGCTGGTATCATTATTGGTGCCATGCCAGGTTTAGGTTCTGTCCTTGCTATTACCCTTGCGCTTCCCTTAACATTTGTTTTGAAACCTGAAGCCAGCATTATTTTATTGCTCGGGCTTTATTGTGGTTCAGTTTATGGTGGTTCACTTTCTGCCATCGTAATTAATACACCGGGAACCCCCCAATCCGCTGCAACGTTATTTGATGGTTATCCTATGATGCAACGTGGCGATGGCGGTTTAGCTCTTGGTTGGGCAACAACAGGTTCAACAATAGGTGGGCTTATTGCAACTGTCGTTTTGGTTATTGCAGCCCCTATTTTAGCTCAATTCGGTCTTCGATTTGGCCCTGTTGAATATTTTGCCCTCGGCATCTTTGCTTTAACATGTGTCATGAGTGTCTCAAAAGAAGATATCTTCAAAGGACTTCTAGCCTGTCTTGCAGGATTGATTGTTGCAACTATTGGTCAGGATCCATTGACAGGTGATATGCGTTTGACCTTTTCATCGTTTGAACTATCTGCGGGCATTGGCCTGGTCCCTTTTCTTGTCGGTTTGTTTGCGCTTTCAGAAGTTTTTTGGCGGGTTTCTGAACGGGTCAATGCTCCAAAAGAGATTGCTAAAAGCAGTTTCGAATTGCCGAAATTGAGTGAGATCATTCAACGCCGTGTTGTTATTTTTAAATCAGCAATGATCGGTACATGGATTGGAACTTTGCCCGGCGTTGGTGCAACGGCATCTTCAATGGTAAGTTATGCAGAAGCAAAACGCACATCAAAAAATAAAGATAAATTTGGTACGGGTGAGCCAGATGGCTTAATCGCATCTGAAACGGCAAATAATGCTGTAACTTCTGGTGCATTGGTGCCTACGCTTGCATTGGGTATTCCTGGGGACCCGATAACGGCTGTTATGCTTGGTGCCTTGACCATTCAGGGTGTTTCACCCGGCCCACGCTTATTTGTTGAGAATGGAGAGCTCGTCACTTTTATATTTATCGGACTTTTCTTTATCAATATTGCAATGTTTTGTCTTGGAGCCTTGATCTGTCCGATTTTCTCGAAAATTATGCGGGTGCCTGAACCTTTATTGTTATCTAGCGTCGTTATTTTAATTGCGGTTGGGACATATACAATAAGTTATAACACATTTGATTTACTCGTCGTTTTAGTCGCTGGAATTGTAGGTTTTTTCCTACGCGTAGCAGCTTTCCCCCTGGCCCCAATTGTTATTGGTTTTGTTTTGGGAAACATGATTGAACAAAGCTTACGCCAAGGACTTATTCTAAACCAAGGAAACTTCTTTGCCTTTTGGGAGCGCCCAATTGCGTTAACATTATTAATTCTGACCATGGTTTTCTTATGTTTGCCTCTTATTCAACGTTTCATGGAAAAAAGAAAATTAAATAAGGGAACTTCAATTGATTAAAAATCACCCAGCATTGGCTCTCTCTAAATGAAACCTCAAAGTCATTTTTACCTAAGATCGTTTCTACCCTTTTTATACTGGATTCCAAAGGTTACGACAAAAACAATACAATCAGATTTGATTGCAGCCTTTACAAATGCGGCGATTGCTTTACCACAAAGTGTTGCGTTTGCGGCAATTGCCGGACTTCCACCAGAATACGGTTTGTTCACAGCTATGGTTCCATCTGTGTTTGCCGCTTTTTTTGGTTCGTCAATGGTGATGATATCTGGACCAACGACGGCAATATCAGCCGTTATCTTTAGTGCTCTGTCTGGTCGTTATGAAATTGGATCCCCAGCATTTATTGAGGCTACCTTGACACTGACTTTTATAGTCGGCTTGATACAATTGTTTTTTGGTATCGCAAAACTGGGCAAGCTTGCAACCTTTGTTTCTCATTCAGTTATGGTCGGCTTCACCGCTGCTGCTGCTATTCTTATTGCGATGAGTCAGTTAAGTGGTGCTTTGGGGGTACAAGTCAAAGGTGGTGGATCGATATTAGAGCGTGTTAATTCTCTTTGGCCATTATTAGACCAAACAAATTGGCGAGCTGTTTTAATTACAGTGACGACTTTAACTGTTACAGCTTTAATGACGCGTTATGCAAAACGACTTCCCTGTTTTCTAATTGCCTTAATTGCGGGTACAGGATTATCAATTTTACTAGATGCAACCGCTCATGACATTAATACAATCGAGGCTCTACCCCGTATTCTTCCAATATTTTCCATCCCTTCACTAAGTTTGGATGAAATTCAAAACTTAAGTGAAATTGCTATTGTTTTGGCCCTTATTGGCCTTTTGGAAGCTGTTGCAATTGGGCGTGCATTCGCTTTAAAGACAGAAACCAGTTTTAATGCCAATCAAGAAGTTATTGGGCAAGGTATATCAAATCTCGCTGGGGGACTGTTTCAGGCCTACCCCTCATCTGGATCATTTACACGTAGCGGTTTAAATTATGAAGCAGGGGCTAAAACACCTTTCTCTGCAATCTTTTCATGTGTTTTTCTATTGATCATTCTATTAGTTATTGCTCCCCTTCTCGCCTATATCCCTATTCCGGCTATGTCAGGATTGATTATTTTTGTCGCTTTTCGCCTCATAAATTTCTCTGAAATAAAGCATTTCATTCATTCCAGTAAAAGTGAAACAACTATTATTTTAATAACTTTATTTGTTGGTGTCTTTGTTGAACTTGAACTTTCACTGTTTCTAGGTGTTATTTTATCATTGATGTTTTTTATTCAACGAACCATGCGGCCACACTTTGCCATTGGCGCACCTGATCCTTCTTTGCCTGACCGATCTTTCAGAGATTCAAAGCTATATCAGCTTAATGAATGCCCTCAACTCCTTTCCCTTAGATTCAATGGCCCCTTATATTTTGGCTCAATTGAATATCTGGAACTAGGATTCAAATATATTGCTCAAGAAAGGCCGCAACAAAAAACAATATTAATAAACCTTAAAGGAGCCGGTGATATCGATTTATCCGGTATTGACCTTTTAATTGCAGAAGCTAATAGACGCCGAAAAATTGGCGGTGATTTATATGTTGTGATGAGAGCTCCTTTTCTCGTCTCACGTATTCGAAAATTAGGCTTGCTTGCTTTTCTTGGTGAAGATCATCAATTTGAAAGCAAAAGAACTGCAATCGCAACACTTGTTCCTAAATTGGATAAGGCAATTTGCATGTCTTGTCCTCATACTATCTTCAACGAGTGCCAGAATAATAAAGGAATTCAATCATGAAAGCCTATCGTTTAAGTGAAACAATAGACGGTCCATGTGGCCAACTTGTTGATATGGATCAAAGTGAATTAACCAACGGTGATACATTAATTAAAATTATTTACGCAGGAATTAATTATAAAGACGCTCTTGCTGGAACTGGTAAGGCTCCAATCGCACGTCACCTTCCTATAAATGCTGGTATTGAGGCAATTGGAAAAATTGTTGAAACATCTTCCGATTTTTTCCAATCTGGGGATTGGGTGATTGCACATGGTATGGGCCTTGGTGTTGAACGAGATGGTGGTCTATCTGAATATGTTCGTTGTGATGCATCCTGGTTAGTTGCTTTGCCACAAGGTTTAAAACCAAAAGAAGCTGCGATTTTAGGTGTTGCGGGGTTTTCGGCTGCTCTGTGTGTTGATCGTTTAGAACAATCAGGCTTATTAACAGATAAAGGACCAATCGCTGTGACAGGTGCATCCGGTGGTGTTGGTAGTCTTGCAATCTCCATGCTCAGTCATCAAGGGTTCAATGTAACGGCGATATCTTCAAAAGAAAATATGGATGACCATTTACATGCATTAGGAGCATCAGATGTTATCTCTTCCAGTGTAATGCAAAACAAGAAAGTTCTTGAACCTGGAAAATGGGCAGCTGCTATTGATACAATCGGTGGAGATAGTTTAGCATGGTTAATCCGTTCAAGCTTACCTGATGGCATTGTTATAAGTATCGGCAATGCTGGCGGGAATGAAGTAAACACAAATGTCATTCCCTTTATTTTAAGGGGCATTAGTTTATTAGGAATTAATGCAAATAGCCCAAGACCTTTACGTCAACGAATTTGGGGTAGACTTGCTAATGATTTAAAACCAAATAACCTGGATGTCATTTCTAATGAAATTAACCTTGAAGACGTAACAAATATCATGGAATTAATGATCGCTGGAAAAACCAAAGGACGATATATAGTTAAAATATCATCTTAAAAAGGTGCGCGGGTTGATCATGAAGGTGAAGTC
>JABXIC010000211.1 GCA_013373265.1 Methylocystaceae bacterium
AAATTGGAATCTAACGCTCTCTCAACTGGCCATCCATTTTGAGGGGCGAATCGACCAGTACGTGGAGCTGTGAAAATTTAGGCTGACACAGAGTTTTGAACACCCTCAGGGTCGACTATTTATCGACTAATCATAGTAAAGTATTTTTGCTTCAGAACTTTAACCAAAAACAAATAGCTAGAAACAAAACTTCTTTTCCAAAGTCGTCTAGGCTCTTGCAAAAGACGCGGCAACCACTCTAAGCCAATATTTTGGAAAAAGGAATGTGAACGTTTAATATTCCCCACATAAAAATCAAATACCGCTCCTATTGCACCTGCAAATTTCACATCAATTTTATCCAAATGTTCATTTATCCACTTTTCTTGCTTTGGAGCCGTTAAACCAACCCAGAGAATATCTGGTTTTGCTCTATTGATTTCAGCGACAATTGCATCATTATCTTCCCTGCTAAAAATAGTTTTGTATGGTGGAGAATAAGTCCCACAAACTTTCACATTAGGGAAATCAACCTCCGCTCTACGAACAATCTTTTTGAGTGTCTCCTCAGTCGAACCCAGGAAAAAGCACGTAAAACCAGATTTTTGATTAAGTTGAGACATAACACCTTCGAATACATCATAGCCAGTAACCCTCTCACCAATCGCTCCGCCAAGAATCCATGATGCTAATAAAATACCCGCACCATCCGGTGTAACAAGATCAGCGTTCTGAATGGCTTCTTTAAAATCATCATCAGAATCAGCTACAATTAATGAATGAGGGTTTGCGCATACAAAGTACTTTCTCTCACTTTCTTCAATCCATCTCACAATTTTCTTTACTGATTTTTCAATATTAACTACCGCAACAGAATACCCAATAATGCTCTCGGAAACCTCATCAACTAACTTCATCACGCCCCCTAGTTGATTTTCTATTTATTGCAATTTTATATATTTCAATAAGCCGCTTATAATTAGACTTCTCAGTATACTTTTGTTGATATTCATGGAATGCATCTTTAGCCATACTCTCTAGCTTAAATTTTTCTTCCCATGCACATTTAAGAACATTGTACATATCTCTTGGGTCTCCAGGTGAAAACAGGATTCCATTTAAATCTTCTTCTACGAGACAAGACATTGACCCAAGCCTCGAAGCAGCAACAGGAACCCCTAAGGCAAAAGCTTCTCGAATCACCATCGGAAACCCCTCGAAACATATGGATGGTAGTACAAGCATTTTAGATTTAGCTATTAATTTCTGTGTTTCATCATAAGAAACTTTACCATGGAATATAACTTTCCCGTGCAAATCACTTTCTTCAACTAGAACTCTTAATTTCTCTCCCAAAGGCCCCTCGCCTACTATATCAAGAACAGGGGCTTTTTCTCCCCATATCACCCATGACTGTATTAAAAACTTCACACCTTTTTCTTCACTCAACCGTCCCACAAAAATGATATGATCGTCACGCTTGGTGAAATCAATGGGAGCGGAGGCGTTCGAATAAAAGTGTGGCTTCGTGATCAATTTGGTTAAAGGCAAACCCGCATTGAACATAACGTCTCTTTGGAAGTCAGTTAGCGTTATAAATGCATCAACCTTACTTTCCCAAGTTTTCATCTTCCGATGCAACGCAATTGAAGCTGCTAAAGGCAAAGTTGCAAATCTACTTCCCCGATAACACCCATACCGTAGCGAGGGCCAAGTGCTACTCTGATCTAAACACAAAGTGCAGGGGAGTCCATCGCGAAGTGGGATACCAGATGCGCAAAACAATCGGTAATTGTGTAACGTAAATACAATCGGCGTATCAGTTTTATTCGCTGCAAAGAAAACAGATGGTGAAATAAGCGGAAACATATTATGGACATGAATAATATCAGGTTCTTCACTCAAAATCGTTTCTTTAATATTCCGGAATGAAAAAGGACTCCACAAATAAGCGAACGCTCCTTTAATTGCCCCCCAAATACCTTGCTTACGAATCTCATCGCTATCACGAGTGACCTCAATAACCTGATTACCATTCCGAATAAGCAGATCTTTCTCAGCCTCATATACCGAGTTTTCTCCACTTGGCGCTTCAGAGCCATAAAAATTATGTATCAGTATTATTTTCATAGTTCCCTTTTACTAAAACCAAGGGGCTGTCCTAGTTAACTAACCCATATCTTCTCTAACCCACTATTTCAGAAGCAAAATCTTAGGCCGTGGATCACTATTGTTAAATCGCCACTCACATTCTCTGAGACACAGATGAAAATGTTCACGTGGCATCCCGTTAAACCGCCTCATATGTCGCTTGGCTTGATTCCAGAACTTCTCAATTCCATTGATGTGAATTCTGTCCTCTATGAAACGCTCTGATTGATCCGATGATGATTGAATTCGGACACGTCCAACACGCCATAGCTCATAAACCCATCGGTATATACGACGCTATAGGGGCGAACTTTCTCCCGAATTATCGGCATCAATGTCGATACTATGGCGTCTGGTATTAATAGGGCTACTATATAGGCTGCCCTCTGCGCGGCGTATTTGATCGACGAACATGTAAAGTAGCCACGTACCCTGTGCGGCATTTTTTGCAGCCGTCGCATATGTGATATCACTTGAGTCTTCAATTGTGAAGAATCTTCGGCAGGCACAACCTCTTTCATATAAGCCTTCAGATCGCGGTTTAAATATTCATCAGGATTTAGCTCAGGGCTATAGGCAGGTAGATAGTGAAGCTCAATCGTTGGAGCATGCCTCTGCAACCATCGCTTAACTAGCTTGGCATGGTGCACGCGCAGATTGTCGACAATCAAAAAGATCTTTCCACTGATTGAGTCTCGTAACTGCTTAAGAAAACGAATAAAAACCCGCGCTGTCATGGTGTCGCCGTAACACATGAAGCGAATCTCTCCACGGTTATCGATAGCCGAGATCATGTTGACTCGACTTGGCCTAGCGCTTTTGGTCACCATCGGTGTTTTCCCCTTTGGCGCATATCCTCGCCCAACTTGGTCCGTATTCGATACGCCGGTCTCATCGCACCAGAAAATCCGCGCTTTTTGCTTGCGCGCTTCACGCTGAATAATCGGATAATCGCAATCGAGCCATTGCTTGACTGCCTTGGGGTCTCGCTCATACGCTCGTGTCAGCGGCTTTTGCGGTGTAAATCCCCAACGGCGCACATAGTTGCGAACCGAACGAAGAGGCAGGTTGATACGCCAAAGCTGGTGAATCAATTTGCGGATGGCCTTTGCTGTCCACAAAGCAAAATCAAGTTTCAACTGATCTGGGCGCTTATCCGTGATGTGATTGCGAAGCACCGCCTCTTGTGCAGCGGTTAAACGACGTTTTTGCCCAACAGAGCGGCCACGTTTTTTTAGGTCCAGCGCCTCTAGCCCTTCGTTTCTAAAATAAATAAGCCATTTGCGTACTGTGATCTCATGAACACCAATCAGCGCTGCAATATCGCGTCGCGTGCGCCCTTTTTCAAATAGCTCAACTGCCAATATACGATTGTGCTGTTGAACCTCCTTGTGCAGCTTTCGTGCGTCTACTCTGGTCATGACGAAAGTATATCGCGGTAGGGTATTTAATGGCCTTATTCGTATGTTGAGAGAATATGTGAGTCTTCGAGCATAAATTTTAACTCTAAGGTTGCTTCTTGCGGTTAAACTCATTTATATTGTATGAAAGCAAAGAATACTGACGTTTTTAACCTGGTGTATGGGATTCCTCGTTCATCTGTGTCCGTGATGTTAATTATTGCAATAACGTATATACAGAGCATGTTATCCATCCTTAACCACCCGGTAGTGACTCGTTGCCTGCAACCTTGATCTTGTGTAGAAGACAACTTAACAGAGTTGTGATCGATTCATCAATTTCTATTCACTTAGGCAATTGCAGTTGTTAAAAAAAACATGTCATTCTTCTGTAAAACGGAATTAAACAATAATGCTGAAAAGAATCAGCGGAGATGACGCTCGTGAGAATAGAACAGTTCAAGTCGACAGTATTTAGTGTCGGGGTATTTTTCCTGACTAGCCTGTTTTTCTGGAGCGCTCCCGCTCCTGCCTTTGTCATTAACAACAACGTTAATTCGTCCAACAACGCCTGTCCTGCGCAAAAAGGAAGCAGTAATAAAATTACGATGGTTGTCCAGTCAAATGCTGACGGATCGGGCAGCAATGCTTCGGTGTCAATGACATTAGGATCTGGTAATAACTCAACTAATTATTACTCTGCGGGAAGTTATTGGTTTAATGGGGTAGCAACTCCCGGAGATACAATCTCTACAGGAACTCTGGCGAGTTGTTTTGGTGGTAATGCACAGGAATATCGGATTCTTTTTGAGGAAGGAGCACTAAGCTCGTTCTCGACTCAGAGTAGAATTGGAATTGGATTTTGTCGAGACAGCACCGATACGTCCACCAGCGGCAACGGTTACTATGAGTTCTCTATAGGCTCTTCAGGTACAGAGAATTTTGCGACCACCACGAGGGGAAATTCAAGCAACACTACCTGTAACGATAAGACTCCACCAACCATCACCGTGGAAAACGCGACGGTTGAACTTGTTGGTGAGTTTGGAGCGGAAT
>JABXIC010000263.1 GCA_013373265.1 Methylocystaceae bacterium
GCGGTACATTTTTGTCCGGCTTTTACCGTGAGTTCACGCACCACTTCTTTGATAAAGAAAGAAAACTCAGCCGCCTCGGGTTTCACATCAGGGCCAAGAATACAGGCGTTCAAACTGTCGGCTTCCACTGCAAAGCGGACATTTTTTTCAATCACATTAGGGTTTCGACGCAGCATATTTGCCGTTTCTGCCGACCCCGTAAAGGCGACCAGATCATCACTGGTCAGATGATCCATCAAGTCACGACCACCGCCACATATAAGAGACAACGCCCCTTCCGGTAAGATATCTTGGGCAATAACGTCTTTGACCATTTCATAAGACAACAAACAAGTTGCTGTGGCTGGTTTGACAAAGCAAGGCACACCTGCCAACAAAGAAACGGCAACCTTTTCCCACATCCCCCAAGACGGGAAATTAAAGGCATTGATATGAACCGCCACCCCTTGCAACGGTGTCAAAATATGAATGGCACGAAAAGCTTCATCACGGGTTAATTGCTCTGCTGGACCTTCGACTAAAAAGGTTTGATCACCCAATTTTTTACCCAATGAAGCATAATATTTTAACGTACCGATCCCGCCATCCACATCAAAAGCAGCATCGCCAACCGTATTGCCCGAATTTTCCAACGCAATTTGATTGTAACGATCACGGTTTGCCACCAGAACATCGGCAATCTGGCGTAACAATAACGCACGTTTACCATAGCCCATGTCCCGCAAGGCTGGTGCTCCCTTTTCACGGGCGAAAGCCAAACCTGCTTTAATGTCAATACCGTCACCGCTTACCGTTGCAATAACCTTATTGGTTACAGGATCGACCAATTCACTATTATTGATTGCAACACTTTGCCAAATGCCACTGACGTAACTTTCAATCTGCATCATAATTCCTATCCTAAATTTATAAATTTCAAATCTACGCGCTCATGAATCCCATAGCTTCGAGACAAAAGAAGAGACAACCTTCAAGACCACATCGGGTTGATCAAAATGGGGCGAATGTCGACAATTTTCTATAAATTCCCCATCAGCCCCTTCGCCAATACCGTTCAAAATCGCATACAGCTGTCGATCCGTCCCATATTGATCTTCGCGTCCCTGTAAGGCTAATACCGGGACAGTAATGGTGGGTAGATATTCTTCCAAATTCCAGTTCATAAAATCCGGGTCAAGCCATGCGCCATTCCAGCCCCAAAAGGCATTATCGACATTTTCACCATGATATTTTGCGAGACCAACCTTCAAGTTAGCGCTCTCGTAAGCCACTTTGGCCTCAGCGATACTTTTGACGCAAACTTCTTCATTAAAGACATGAGCTGCCATGGTCACCACACCTTTGACACGCGGATCAGCAACACCACCGGCATTGATCAAGGCAATGGATCCTCCATCGCTATGCCCCAACAATATAACGTTGGTCAAACCCGCCGCATCCAGCACTTGTGGTAAAACGTCCAAGCCTTCATGATGCATATAGCGTAGCGGTCTGGGCAGGACAACGGGGGCAGAACGCCCATACCCCGCACGGCTGTATAAAAAGACATTTCGCCCTGTCGCTTCATGCAGCTTTTGTGGGAAATCTTTCCACATACCAACACAGCCCAGTCCTTCATGCAACATCACAAGTGTCGGTGCCGAGAGGTCCCCGTCTCCGACATATGCTGTTTCCAGACGTTTGCCGGCAACCACAATATGTGTCACCTCGTGCATTAGACCATGTCGACTTTCATGTTCAAACGAAAGGCTTCATGAACTTCTTTCCAATCCTCTGGCGTCAAATATTCCACCGCCAACGGAAAGACATCTTTTTCTTCTTTGCGCATATGCGCAAAATGGAAGCGGGAATAACTGTTCATAGCCTCAGCAAAGTTCTTCAAGTCCCCATCTTTTTTACATTGCGCCAAAGCCACGCGCATATCTTTCAACAAGAGCTTGCTTTTCTTATGCTCTTCTTCCAATTGGTCCAAAGCTTCATTGGCTTTATCTGTTCTTTTTCTCAACAATCGAAACAGATACTGATCTTCTTTAGGGTGGTGCACACGTTCGGGCACCGTTTCAATATAATCCAACATGGCCGAAACCAAAAACGGGTCAAAATCACGCTTTGCGCCCAACGCATCTTCCACATGCGTGACCAAACCTTTAAGGACAGAACTGATCGAAATATGTTCGTCCTTAATTATAGAAATTGCATCTTGCATTTATCTTTCCATTCTTTAACAAATCTTGCGACATCACGTGATCAACGCAATTTGAAGCGCTGAATTTTTCCGGTCGCTGTCTTTGGCAGTTCATCAAGAAACTCAAACCAACGCGGATATTTGTAAGGGGCCAAAAGTGCTTTCACATGCGCTTTTAACTCTTCCGCCATTTCCGGTGCCCCCTTATAACCGTCTTTCAAAACGACATAGGCTTTTGGTTTGACAAGGTCTTCGTCATCGCGATGGCCCACAACAGCCACTTCCAACACGGCTTCATGCTTAATCAAAGCGGCTTCGACTTCAATGGGAGAAACATAGATACCGCTAACTTTCAGCATATCATCACTACGACCAGAATAAGTATAATAACCATCTTCATCCAAGATGTATTTGTCGCCACTTTTGGTCCATTCTCCTAGGAAAGTCCCTCGACTCTTGGTCCGATTATTCCAATAATAGGCCGCACTGGTCGGGCCTTTAATGACCAGTTCCCCAGGTTCACCGATGGGGACGGGTTCACCATTGTCACCCAATAATTTAAGTTCATACCCGGGGACAGGCTTCCCTGTTGTGCCGTAGCGTATATTTTCCACCGTGTTGGACAAGAACACATGCAACATTTCGGTAGAACCGATACCATCTAAAATATGGACGCCAAACTTGCGATACCATTTTTGCCCCAACTCTTCCGGTAAAGCCTCACCTGCAGAGGTGCAAACACGCAGGTTCAATGTATCGGCTTCGGGTAAATCAGGGCTTGCCAACATGAAGGCATATAAGGTTGGCACACCATAAAATATCGTTGGATTATGCTTAACCAGGCGCTCACACACAGACTCTGGTGTGGGGCGTTCTGCCATCAAAATCGTCGTTGCCCCCACCGACATGGGAAACGTTAAACCATTGCCCAGCCCATAAGCAAAAAATAATTTTGCGGCAGAAAAAACAACATCGTCTTCACAGATACCCAAGGTCGGTTTTGCAAAATATTCAGCCGTCTGAATCAGGCTAGAATGTACATGTGCGGTCCCCTTGGGGGCACCCGTCGAACCAGACGAATAAAGCCAAAAACAGATATCATCACAAGTGGTGTCTGCAATATCAACCTCATCACTGGCTATCGCCATAAGCGGAGCAATGCCTTTTTCATGAGTGCCGGACGGGTCCGCGACCAAAATCCGTTCTAAAGTCGGGATGCGTGATAACAGCGGTTCAAAAAGTGTATAGACTGCCTCTGACACCACAGCAATACGCGCGCGACTGTCACGCAACATATATTCATAATCTTTTTGGGTCAGCAACGTATTAACGGCAACAGGGACGACACCCGCCTTGATGGCCCCGAGAAATACAGTTGGAAAATCGATCGTATCATGCACACACATCAACAAGCGATCTTCCATCTTCAAACCAAGGTCACTTAAGACATTGGCAAAACGGGATGTTTTTTCATCCAGTTCGCCATATGTACAGCTACAATAATCGTCAATAAAAGCCACCTTATCCCGGCGACCTGCTTGCAGGTTCCTCTGCAACAAATCATAAGCTGCATTATATTGCCGAGGAATGGAAATACTTGGAATATGCCCGCTGTGATCAGCTGAACTTAATGAAGGCATTAATTTGTTCTCCCAATTTCATGATTTAGCCAGTCCCGTGTATATTTTTCTATATTTAATGACCTGAACGTTGCGTCAGGTTTTTACTTTTAGTTTGGTTTTGTGAAGTCTATTTCACCGTTGGGTAAAAGATAAAGAACAATTGCTTCACCTTGGCGCACTGTCGGATAATGACCACTGCCTGCTTTATAAACTTTCCACCCCAATCCTTGACCGTCAAATTCGGCCGTTTCATCAATCGGCACCACCATATCGATTTCACCAGAGGGATGCACATGGTAAGGGCCTTTAATGTCTTTCATCAAAACCACATCAACACTGAAACCATTGGTTTCTTCAGACGGCTTAATCACCCGACCGTAGCGAATCCCACCGCCTTCATGCTTACCCAACCATCCATCATCCATGCCTTCACGACACAATGCACTTAAGGCTTTAAACACATCACTGTCAGGTGAGAATCTCTCACTCAGAAAAACCTGTAGGTCTTTATTGACCTCCATCGACTTGATGGCTTTTGTGACTTCACAAACCAAGCTTGTGAACTCTTCCATTTTGGACATTTTATCCTCCCAGTCTCATTCATTATTTTCCACATTGTATTTAAATAAATTCTAAACAGCAAGCATAATATGCAAAATAATTCCTATTTTTATTTCAAATAATGCATTATATTGCCTTTTAAGCGTGAAGGTTATGCCTTCACCTCTTAAAAAATGTGATCAAACAGAAAGTGACAAACAATGACCAAAACCTTAGTCAATTACAGTGTCCAAAAAAATATTGCCGTCATCGAGTTATTCAATCCCCCCGTTAACGGTTATTCCTTTGACATGTTCAAACAACTTGACGAAGCCGTGATCAAAGCGCGTTTCGATAAAGATGTGCACGTTATCGTCCTGACCGGAGCAGGTGAAAAGTTTTTCTGTGCCGGGGCTGACATAGAAATGTTAAAAGGGGCAGAACCCAATTTTAAATATAATTTCTGTCTGCATGCGAACGAAACTCTGCTGCGCCTTGAACATACCCCCAAACTGGTCATTGCGGCCTTAAATGGTCATTGTGTCGGCGGCGGTCTCGAAATCGCCATGGCAGCCGACATCCGTATCGCCAAAAGCAAATGTGGCAAGCTTGGCCTGCCCGAAGTCGCACTTGGTGTATTGGCCGGCACAGGGGGAACGCAGCGCTTGGGGCGCATCCTTGGTAAATCGAAAGCCATCGAACTTATGATTTCTGGCGATGTCTTTGATGAAGAAACAGCTTTAGAGATGGGCTTGATCAATGCCATCTATCCGGCAGAAAACTTTATGGGTCAAATCTTTGACTATGCTGAAAAATTCTGTCCGCCAAACAAAGCTTCCATGGCCGTTGGTCACATCAAACGGTCCGTGCAAAGTGGCGTTGACCTACCTTTGGAATCGGGTTTGGCTTTGGAAAGAGAATTACAACAACGCCTGTTTACATCGGCTGATGCCAAAGAAGGTATCCGTTCTTTCCTTGATAAAACTCCGCCTCAGTTTAGTGGGAATTGATTTTTAGCACCTACCCGATAAACTGATGCCCCTACAAAAAGAGGTTCCCATGAAAGCAGTCGTTTTAGAAACGCGCGGCGCAGACGGCGTCCATTATCAAGAACATGAAAAACCAACACCGAAAGAAGGGGAAGCCCTGATCCGGTTAGAAGCCGCCAGCCTCAACCGGGTGGATGTGTATATGCGCGACAGTGGAGCTGGCATCACCCATAGCCTGCCCCAAGTCATGGGCGTTGATGGTATTGGTCACATCGAAGAAATCAATGGTCATTCTGATTTAACCATCGGGCAACGGGTGATTCTTTATCCATATGAATTTTGTGGCACCTGTGAACATTGCGTCCAAGGCGACCAGCCTTTGTGCCTCAGCGCCAAAATCCCCGGTGAACATATCAACGGCACCTTTGCAGACTATATCTGCATGCCTATACAAAGTCTTCTCCCCTTGTCAGACAACGCTGATGCAACACAGGCCGCATGTCTGGGCGTTGCCTATCTCACGGCATGGCGCATGGTCTTTGGTAAAGCAAAAGCCAGTCCCGGAAAAGTCGCCCTGATCGTTGGAGCTGGCGGCGGTGTGGCGTGTGCCAGTGTCCAACTTGCTAAACTGGCAGGTTGCTTCGTCATTGCCACGACCAGCGGTGCCGACAAAATAGAAAAAGTCAAACAAGCCGGTGCGGATGTTGTAATCGATTATAAACAAGAAGATGTAGTCAAACGGGTCATGTCCATAACCCAACGCAAAGGAGTGGATTTCGCTATTGATAACGTCGGTGATGCAACATGGAGCAGCTCTTTAAAAAGCGTCAAGCGCGGGGGCGATATCGTCACATGCGGGGCAACAACAGGCAGCCATCCCTCTGCCGATTTACAACGTCTCTTTATCCGGCAACTTTCCATTCACGGGTCGACCATGGGGGACCTGACCGAATTTTCCCGATTGGTCAAAGTCTTTGAAGAAGGCCTTCTTAAGCCCGTGATAGATTCTGTCTATCCCATTTCTAAAGCCCTGCGCGCTTTTGATCGATTAGAGCATGCAGAACGTTTCGGAAAAGTCGTATTAAACATCACATAATAGGCATGTGCCCTGAGCGATAAGAACCGACTAACGATTCTGCAACTCAGGGAAATGCTCAAGGATGAAATTTTGAATACCCTGAAGCACCAAGTCTTCGTTTTCCCGGTGGGGCATATGATGATACCCCTCCATAATTTCAACCTGAGCAGACCCTGAAACCTTTTGTGCAATGATGTCTGCATGTACTGTAGACCCATATTCATCATCGCTGCCATGAAAGATCAAAGCAGGGCATTGAACACGGGGTAATGTTTCAGCAAGTGTCCAGTCTTTAAAAGCATCAGACAACCATGTCTCAATCCAGGCATCAACGACCCATTTGGCACGCTCCCCATGATAGCGCGCCAGTCGTTCGAGCTGTTTTGGATCTGAAAAGAGAACCTTTGCCTCCCGAATACCATTGAGCGTCACATCTTCCGCGTAGGTTTGGGCCGCAATGGTAATGATTGCCTGACATTGTGCCGGAAATTGCGCAGCACTTTCAATGGTCATTGCCCCACCGACACTATGACCTAAGGCAATAAAATTGTTAAAATCAAACTCTTTGCATAAAACAGGAATAACATTCTCGGGTTCACGAGCCACAAAGTCGTTGCTCAGCTTATCAGTACGAACAGACGAACGTCCAAAGCCAAGACGGTCATAAGCGATTACTTTTAAACCCGTCATGCTGGCGAGTTTAGCTGGCATCTCACGCCACAAAGCAATAGAACCTAACGAATCATGAAACATGATAATAGGAGGAAGGTCACTTTGAACATCAGAATTCCAACAACTCACTGCCAAAGTACCTTCTGAAGTATCAATTGCCATTTCCTTCACAGCAACGTGTTCCATATTCATTTTCCTATTATCCTTGTAACTTCTTTTTTAGACCTATGGACATCTATGCTACTGCAATCACTTAAGGTCACAATCAATTCATTTAAAAGACAAGTCGCCAAATACTTTTTTAGATTTAGCAGTCTTGAAATGGGTTTGTAATGACATCTTCCCTATGCGCTGTAATGAATATGGCATGTGTTTAATCCAACCCCGAAACTAAACAGGTTCTATAATGATTATAAACCATATTTAAGCGATCATTCCTTCTTTTGAAGGCAATAGGGAATACTCTTCAAGAAAAAGCGAACCGACTGAAAATCAGCGGTTCGCTTTATAAATTCTGGCGGACAGGGTGGGAGTCGAACCCACGGAGCGCGATTAACGCTCGCTCAATTAGCAATCGAGTACTTTCGGCCACTCAGTCACCTGTCCACAAGTGAATGTAGAATGGGTTTCTACAAACAGACGGCTGCCCTGTCAACGGTTCAAAATGCATTTTTTCATTTTTTATTTAGTCTCCACATTAAACATCGTTTTCAGCTCTTCTTTTGTATAAGGCGTCTTGCGGGTATGTTCAGCCAAAACCTCAAGGCCACGGCGTACTGCAGGGCGTTCTTTAATGGCTAAAAACCAGCGTTTCAGGTTGGGATAATCATCCAGTTCCTGACCCTGATTTTTATAGGATCTGATCCACGGCATACAGGCAATATCGGCAATGGAATAAGCGCCGGCCAAATACTCAGCCTCGCCCAATCTTTTATCCATCACCCCATAAAGGCGTGTTGCTTCTTTGGTATAGCGCTCAATCGCATATTCGACCTTTTCAGGGGCATAGATTCTAAAGTGATGGGCTTGCCCAAGCATGGGGCCAATGCTGCCCATTTGAAACATCAACCATTGTAATACTTCATATTTTTTAAGCGGATCATTAGGCAAGAGGTCACTGCCTGTTTTCTCCGCCAGATAAATCAAGATGGCGCCACTTTCAAACAGGCTCATCTTCTGACCATTCGGTCCATCATGATCCAAAATTGCCGGAATTTTATTATTGGGGCTGATGGCCAGAAATTCTGGTGAAAACTGGTCCCCTTTGGCAATATCAATCCCATGAACACGATACTCCAACCCGACTTCTTCTAACATCACATGGACTTTGTGTCCGTTCGGGGTCGGCCAGGAAAAAACATCAATCATTAAACACACCTATCACAATAAAAAATTAAGTATTTTTCTTTAATCTAAATCATAAATATTATTTAAATATGATTGACCTCACACTTTAGAGATTATTATGGATATAATTATAAGGCGCTCAATATAAAAGGATAAAACCATGCCAGACGTCCTCCCCCAGCAAAAACTCTTGCTTGAGCTTCTCGTTATGTCCGGTGATATCGCCCTTGCCGATGACATTTCCGGCACCATTATGGAACGTACGGTCAACGAATGTGAAAAACAAGGCTGGGTCAAGCGCAGTCAGTTTGGTGCAGGTTTTCAGAAAACCACCATTACAGAAGCCGGACGCGCGGCTTCAGGGTTAAAGCGCTAAAACACCACCACAAACAACCGAAAAATAGAAAAGAAAAAACGCTCCTGAGTTTCCTCAAAGAGCGTTTTTAATCAGTTTGGCTTTAAGACCAACCTTTTACCCCATGATTTTATCACGAAGCAGTTTGTTGACCACACCCGGATTGGCCTTGCCTTGGGTCGCTTTCATGACCTGACCGACAAACCAGCCGAGCATTTTGTCTTTACCTGCGCGGATTTCTTCAACCTTATCTTGGTTGGCTGCCATGATTTCATCAATCGCAGCTTCAATCGCGCCCGTATCAGTGATTTGCTTCAGGCCTTTTTCTTCCACGATTTTGTCCGGATCATCGCCGGTTTCAATCATGATTTCAAAGACGTCTTTAGCAATGCGGCCCGAAATGGTGTCGTTGGAAATCAACTCGACCAATTTACCGAGGTTATCCGCAGTCACCGGGCTTTCATCAATGCCTTTACCGAGTTTATTGAGCGCGCCAAACAAGTTGGTGATCACCCAGTTTGCCGCCAGTTTACCATCACGGCCCTTGGCAACTTTCTCGTAGAAATCGGCTTTTTCTTTTTCTGCCACCAAAACGGAAGCATCATAAGGTGATAGGCCCAGTTCATTGATGAAACGCTCTTTCTTTTCATCAGGTAATTCCGGCAAGGTTGCGCGGATATTGTCCACATAGCCTGCGGGCAACACCAACGGCAGCAAGTCCGGGTCCGGGAAATAGCGATAATCATGGGCATGCTCTTTAGAACGCATAGAGCGGGTTTCACCCTTGGCGCTATCAAACAGACGTGTTTCTTGAACAATCTCGCCGCCTTCTTCATAGACTTCAACTTGGCGGGCCGCTTCAACTTCAATGGCTTGCATGACGAAACGCACAGAGTTGACGTTTTTGGTTTCTGTACGGGTACGTAAGCCTTTTTCACCAACCTTACGCACAGACACGTTCACGTCACAACGCATGGAGCCTTCGTCCATATTGCCATCACACGTGCCGAGATAGCGCACGATAGAGCGCAGTTTACGCACATAGGCACCCGCTTCTTCCGGGCTGGTCATATCCGGCATGGAGACAATTTCCATCAAACACACCCCTGCCCGGTTCAAGTCGATCATAGACTTGGACGGGTGTTGGTCATGTTGGGATTTACCCGCATCAATTTCCATATGCAGACGTTCGATACCGACTTCTTTGGTTTCCCCACCTTCGAGGTCCAAAATCATCGTGCCTTCGCCCACAATCGGCTTATCAAATTGTGAGATTTGATAACCCAGCGGCAAATCCGCATAGAAATAGTTCTTACGCGCAAAAACGGAATATTCGTTGATTTGTGCTTTCAAGCCCAAACCCGTGCGCACCGCTTGTTCGATACATTTTTCGTTAATAACCGGCAACATACCGGGCATACCCGCATCCAGAAAAGCCACATTATGGTTCGGTTCTGAACCAAATGTGGTGGAAGCACCCGAAAACAGCTTGGCTTTAGAATTAACTTGGCAGTGGACTTCCAGCCCGATCACCAATTCCCAATCGCCTGTTTCACCTTTGATAATGTAAGCCATGGTCTTTACGCCTCCAACATCTTAGGCTTGGCGCTGAAACCAGCCGCCGTTTCAAGGACATCTGCTGTGCGCAGCAGGGTTTCTTCGTCAAACGGACGACCGATCAGTTGCAAGCCTAAAGGCAAACCGCCTTCAGATAAGCCCGCCGGTACAGAAATACCGGGCAGACCAGCCAAAGATGTCGGCACCGTAAAGACGTCGTTCAGGTA
>JABXIC010000256.1 GCA_013373265.1 Methylocystaceae bacterium
AGCTTCATGCCTTTTTGGAAATTGTCTTCACCCAAAAGCGTATGCATCATGCGAATGACTTCTGCGCCTTTGTTATAAACGGTGGCGGTGTAGAAGTTATCAATAGCGATATAGCTGTCAGGGCGTACCGGATGGGCAAGTGGTCCGGCGTCTTCTGGGAATTGTGCGGCGCGCAGGTTTTTAACGTTTGAAATTCTTTCCACCGCGCGTGAGCGCATGTCTGAAGAAAATTCCTGATCGCGAAAGACGGTCAGGCCTTCTTTGAGGGAGAGTTGAAACCAGTCACGGCAGGTGACGCGGTTGCCTGTCCAGTTGTGGAAATATTCATGGGCAATCACGGCCTCAATGCCCGCGTAATCATAATCTGTTGCCGTGTCTGATTTTGCCAGGACAAATTTGGTGTTGAAGACGTTGAGTGATTTATTTTCCATCGCGCCCATGTTGAAGTCACTGACAGCGACGATGTTGTAAAGATCAAGGTCATATTCCAACCCGAAGCGGTCTTCGTCCCATTTCATGGAGGCTTTGAGGCTTTCCATCGCCCAATCAACGCGGTCTTCGTTGCCGTGTTCAACAAAAATGCGTAAGGCCACATCACGACCGGAAACGGTTTTGAAGGTATCTTCCACACACGCCAGATCACCGGCAACCAAAGCAAATAGATAGCTGGGTTTGGGAAAGGGGTCTTCCCAGACGCAAACATGTTGACCGTCTTCTGCATCATATTGATCCACCAGATTGCCGTTTGATAGCATCACAGGGTTACTGTCTTTATCGGCAATGATGGTGACACGGAATGTCGCCATGACATCGGGGCGGTCCTGAAAATAAGTGATGCGGCGAAAGCCTTCGGCTTCACATTGGGTACAGTAATTGCCACTGGATTGATAAAGACCACACAACTGCGTGTTGCCCTTGGGGTCGATCTCGGTTTCGATCACCAGTTCAAAGCGTTCTGGAACGTCTTCAATGGTAAGCTTGTTGTCATTGACGCTATACTCACTCTCTTCCAATGTGCGCCCGTCCAGCACCACGTTTAATAAGGTCAGGTCTTCACCATCCAACACAAGGGGCCCACCTTCGCCGGTGTTGGCATGATATGTTGCGGCACAGACTACACGCGTGTTGGCGGGGGAAAGGTCAAAGGCCAGATCGACATTGTCCACCAGATAGGCAGGTTCTTGGTAAGCACTGAGACGGATGGTTTGGGGGAGTTCGGTTTTCATGAAAGATTCTTTTCTTGAGTTAGCGTGTGATGTGGGCACGGATCAATTCTGTCCCGTCTTTGCGGGTCAAAAGAACGCGACTGTTTTGTTCGTTGAGCTTTTCTACCTGTGGTTCTATTTTGTCTTTTAAGCGGCATTCATTGCGAAAGATAATATCTAAAGCGCGGGGTTGGAAGGGGTGGCGACAGTTTTCTGCTGCGGCATTTAAAGCCCATTCAATCAAGACGGTATTGTTGACATGATTATAAAGATCGAGATCCCCGAGTCGGGGTGAAAATTCCGGCTGCGGCATGGCGACCACGGGCTTTTCGATGGTGCGGCGTTCAAAATCAATGGGTTTGGGGCCGGGTTCCGGCATACGGGCCATGACAAATTCGGGCCAGTCGGCAATGGTGCGTGTTTGCAGGTCAAAAAGGGCAAAGGTGGTCAGGGCAGTGGCAATGATCATGTTGTTTTCATCGCGCAGGCGATAAAAGCGATAGCCAAAGCGTCCCTGTAAGCCCGCATACCATGTTTCAACCGCAATGGCTTCGCCTTTGCGCGGATAATGGCGCACAAACACGTTAAGCCTTGCTAGTACCCATGCCAGATTGGTGCCTTGCAGGGATTCCATGCCCAGGTTTAGAAGTGTCGAATTTCTAAAAGCGGCTTCTTGTAAGTATTCTGCGACGCTGCAGATAGAAAACAGTCCGTTCGGACATATTTCAGAGACCCGAACATGAAAGATTTCCTGACCCAGCGTCGCCGGAGCCGCAGCTTTATCGACTTTTGCCCAATCTATCATATGGCTTTCCTTTTTCTTTCTTGGTATGTAGGAACCAAATTGGAATTAAGTCAAGGATGAAGCTATGACCACACGGGTAAAATGGGTTGAAGATCGCGTTTTTATCGGCACGTCCGCAAGCGGGCATTCTGTTGTCATGGAAGCCAAAGGTCCGGGTCAAGGTAGCATTGGTCCCAGCCCCATGGAAATGCTGTTGTTAGGTATGGGCGGCTGCACGACCTTTGATGTGGTTCATATCCTTGGTCGCATGCGTGAAAATGTGGAAGATTGTGAAGTCGAAATTGACGCAACGCGTGCGGATGAAGACCCGAAAGTCTATACAAAAATCCACGCCCATTTTAAAGTCAGCGGGCGTGGTTTGAAAGAAAACAAGGTTAAGCAGGCTGTTGGAATGTCTGCGGAAAAATATTGTTCTGCCTCAATCATGTTGGGCGCGACGGCCACAATCACCCATGACTTTGAAGTGATCGATCTACCCTAAAGAGACGTACGAAATTTCAGGATCACTCTGGCTGAGGGACGTAAGTTCTTTGGCAATGTTTTCCCACTTAAAGCGTTCTATATAATTGTCAGAACTATTAATATGACGGATACAGGTGTGTAATGCCTGTTGATAGCCATGTTTTTGGTATAACTGATGGGCGATCTCAACAGGATCATCTCTTTTATCAGATATATTAGTCATTCGTTATTCCTCAAGAGTAACAGTCTTTTCGACTTATCTTGAAAAATATGATGTTTTACTTGAATCGAAATCACCCATTTGAATGAGACAGGTCATTTTTCAATGAGTTTGTGCCAACTTTCTTCCGTGAGCACAGTAACGCCCAGTTCTTCAGCCTTTTTAAGTTTGGAGCCTGCACTTTCTCCGGCGACTACATAGTCCGTCTTTTTCGAGACGGAGCCAGAGACTTTCGCCCCCAAGCTCTCAGCTTTTGCCTTGGCTTCAGCGCGGCTCATGGTGACGAGAGTGCCCGTAAAGACAACGGTTTTTCCGTCAACGGGGCTGCCCTGTGTTTTAGGGGCGCTGAATTCTTCGATGGTGAGTTGACCAATCAGGTCATCGATCACATCGCGGTTATGGGGTTCGTCAAAGAAATCGATGATATCTTGGGCCATGGATTGCCCAATGCCGTCAATATTTATGAGATCGTTATATTCAGCACTTTCAGGGTCTTTGGCTGCGCGCATGGCTTCATACCACGCTTGGACGGATAGGTAATTTTTGGCTAAAGTCCGTGCGGTGGCTTGCCCCACTTGGCGAATGCCCAGAGCATAGATAAAACGGTCCAGTCCAATGGTGCGGCGATCTTCAATAGATTTCTTCAGGTTGGCAATGGATTTTTCTTTCCAGCCTTCCCATGTGGTAAGGGTGTCAGCATGTTGATCAAGGCGGAAGATATCCCCCGGTGTTTTGATCAATCCTTCCTGCCAGAACCGTTCAACATTCTTGGCCCCCAATCCATCCATATCAAAGGCATTACGTGACACAAAATGTTTTAGGCGTTCCACTACTTGGGCCGGGCAGATCAACCCGCCGGTGCAGCGTGTGGCGGCTTCTCCCTCTTCACGTACGGCGTGGCTGCCACATTCCGGGCATTGGGTGGGGAAGTTATAAGGTTGGCTGTTAGCCGGGCGGTGATCCATAACAACTTCCACCACTTGCGGGATCACATCACCTGCGCGTTGTACAATGACCGTATCGCCGATGCGCACGTCTTTGCGCTTGATTTCATCATCATTATGAAGGGTCGCATTGGACACCACCACACCGCCAACGGTGACGGGTTCCAGACGGGCAACAGGGGTTAACACACCTGTACGCCCCACTTGAATGTCGATGGCTTTCAGCAGGGTCTGGACTTTTTCTGCCGCAAATTTATGGGCGATGGCCCAACGTGGAGATCGTGACACAAAGCCAAGGCGGCCTTGCCAGTCCAGACGGTTGACTTTATAGACCACACCATCAATATCGTAAGGCAAGCTTGCGCGTTGCTGATCAATACTGTTGTATAGATCAAGGATATCGTCAGCACTGGTGCAGACTTTGGTTAAGGGATTGACGGGTAACCCCCATGCTTTGAATTGCTCAATCACACCCATTTGGGTGTCGCTCAACGGTTGGCTTAATTCCCCCCAGGCATAAGCAAACATGCGCAATGGGCGTTTGGCGGTGATGGACGTGTCCAACTGGCGTAAGGACCCTGCCGCCGCGTTACGGGGGTTGGCAAAGACCTTGGCACCTGATTTTTCCTGTTGGCGGTTGAGGGTTAGAAACTCCTCTTTCGACATATAAATCTCGCCACGAATTTCCACCACATCGGGGATGTTGCCTTCAAGTTTGAGGGGCAATTCCTTCATGGTCAGGACGTTTTGTGTCACATCTTCGCCGACTTGACCATCACCACGGGTGGCGGCTTGCTTAAATTTACCGTTTTCATAGCGCAAAGAGATGGAAAGCCCATCAATTTTTGG
>JABXIC010000158.1 GCA_013373265.1 Methylocystaceae bacterium
GCAACCAACGTTACACAAACCTCGTCACTAACAGTGGCGGGGTTTTTGTTTGCGAGCTTTAGAAGGGCGGGAAGTTCGCCGAAAAGCTCGACTTGTGGGTTGCCGCCATTTGGGATAACGCGGATTTCTTGTATGAGGTTGCGCACCGCATTAAAGGCTTCTGCATTATCGCCTTCGGCAGTTAGGGCCTCAGCCAGCTTGCCCACTTTGTCACGGTAGGTTTTGGCAAGGTTGGGGTGAAAGCGCGGTAGGCTTTTGGGGTGACGTTCCAGTTTTAATTTAAGCTCGTTGTTGCGGTTTTCTAACTGCCACATACGGTCTTTGACCTTAGCAGGCGGTGTGCCTTCAACCACCATATCAATCAAGCGGTCCGTTTCTTTATCGTTTTTAATAAGCTCACGCTGCATTTTTATGCGCTGTTTATCTTGTTGTCTGCCAAGTTCATTTAGATGCTTGTGGAACTCTGCCACAAACTCTTCAACCAACTCGGGCTGCATAAGGTTATTGCGCAAGCCATCAAGTACGATTTTTTCAATCTTCTTTTTGTTGAGGATAACGTGGTTATCACAAGTCCCCTTGTTCTTGGCGTTCACGCAGGCATAACCATTGCCATAAATAGTATAGCTTCCGCCACAGCATGAGCATTTAAGCAGGCCTGAGAGCAAGTGACGCGCTCGACGTGCCTTGACAGGGTTTGAGCTTTTAACAAGCTGTCTGGCGCTTAATTGGCGTGTCTTAACCTTGTTCCAAAGCTCTTTATCAACGATTGCCAAACTTGGCACCTCTTCGACGATCCACTCACTTTGTGGATTAAGGCGGGATTGGCGTTTACCTGTCGCCGGGTCTTTAATGAACTTCTGACGGTTCCAGATTAATCGACCGATATAAAGCTCATTGTTTAAAATGCCTGTCCCTCGTTTAACATTGCCGTGGATGGTTGATGGTGACCACATCTTGCCATTCGGGCCTTTGATGCCTTCATGGTTCAGGTCATGGGCAATGGCGCGAGGTGAGCGCCCTATGCTGTACTCTGTCAAAATGCGGTTGATGATTTCGGCTTGTTCTGTGTTGATCTTGCGTTTGCCGCGCACGGGTTCGCCGTTGGCCCCTATTTCCTTCACCACATCATAGCCGTATGACACGCCACTGGCAGCAAGGCCGTTGCGAACGTTGCCTTCCATCCCGCGCTTGGTTTTTTGCGCGAGGTCTTTAAGAAACATGGCGTTCATCGTACCTTTTAGGCCGATATGCAGTTCGTTAACTTCACCTTCTGCCAGTGTGAACAGTTTGACGCCGTGGAAAACCATGTTTTTATACAGGTCGGCAATGTCGGCTTGGTCGCGTGATAGGCGATCTAACCCCTCAGACAGCACAATGTCAAACATGCCGTTAGACGTATCTTTCATCAGGCGTTGATACTCAGGGCGGTGTGAGGTTGAGCCACTCATGGCGCTATCAGAGTAAACCCCGCCAAGTTGCCAACCCTCGGCTTGGATGCGCTGCATGCATTGAAAAACTTGGTCTTCAATAGAGCTTTCAGATTGGTGATCAGAGCTGAATCTAGCATAAACGGCAACGCGCATGGGGCGGTCCTCCGGTGTGGAAGTTGGCAAAACTGGATGTGTTTGGGTGTCTGTGATCATGATTAGACTCCCTCTTTTACGGTGCTGTCAACGCCAGAAGTTGCGAGTTCCTCGCAGTTAGACTCAAGTGCTTGATAGGACTCAAAATATTCTTTTGCTGCCATGCGCCCTAAGTGACGGGCGAGAGCTTTTAGGTCTTCACTCGGTTCTTTATTTTGCGTTTTTGTTGTTATTTTGTCCTGTGTTTTAAGTTGGACTACGTTGTTCATAAGGTGTTTTTCGTTCGTTAATTTTATGGCGTTAAACCGCCGCTCCCTTATGCGCTTTCGCGTTCTTTTTGTTGGTTTGAATTGTTGTTATTTGCCGGGACTGGCGCTTGTACTGCCGCTTGGACTACCGCCGACATGCTGTTCGCTAAATCTTCCAATGCCCCGGTGTTTAATTTGGCGTATCTCTGCGTTGTTTGGGCGTTTTTATGCCCCAACATCTTCCCAATCACGTACAAACTCTTCCCCTGTATTGCCATATGGGAAGCAAAGGTGTGGCGTAGGTCGTGGAAGCGGAAGTCTTTCAAGCCAGCTTGCTTGCGCAATGTTGTCCAAGAATGCTTTAAATCAAGCATATGCCTAGTGGTATCTTCTTTTAATGGGAAGACATATTCACTAGGAACTTCACGTTCCATATTTTCAATTTTACGGCGTTGGAAAATCTCGACACACTTGGGAGCTAATGGGATGTGCTCCCACTCATTTTGCTTGGTTGTTTCACAAGGCTTGCTCCATGTGGCGGGAGAACCTGTCAGGTTTACATTATCCCATTTGGTTGCCAGAAGCTCTCCACGCCTACACCCTGTCATCAATGCGATACGAACAGCGTCAATACAGTCCTGATATTTATATTTCTTGGTTGGGTCGCTCTCAAAGAAAATGATAGCTTGGTGCAATTGCTGTAACTCATCTTCATTTAGATATCTTGTGCGCCCCTTTTCTTTAAAAGGTTTAATTCCAATCGCAGGGTTTTTATCTAAATAGCCCCATAGAACTGCCTTGTTTAAGGCAACTTTCAAAATTCCCAAACAGCGATTAGCAGTTGGCTTACCTCCTTGTTGAGGCCACATACCTTTAACATCTGCCAAGGCTGCAATGTTTTTGTGGAAATCATCAATATGTCGACTTGATAGGGAGCGCAGAGGGATATGCCCCAGCTTTGGCAATAAGTGAACACGTAAGCCTTGAGAGTAACTATATTGAGTGCTTTTGGAAGTCAGTCTTGCAATATGTTTGTCTTGGAAGACTTTTAACAGGTCAGAGACAAATTCAATTTTCTCTGCATTGCCATCAACAATGCCGAACGGGTCTTTATTCTTTGCCGCTTTATCTAAAAACTGGCGCGCTTTTGCCCTTGCTTGTGGTTCATTAAACTTATTTGTTTCAGGGTTTGGAGAAATCCTATCCCAAATACCAAATGTTTTTCGGTAACGCTTTGTTTCCATCAATGATGTTTGGCTGTTAAAGAAAGTGAGTTGGTAGTCAATTATGAATTTTACCTGTCCTTTTTTACCGATGCGTACACCGTAGCCCTTTTCTCGCGCATCAAAATATTCAACAGGCTTTCCTGAAGGTGCTTTTAATTTAGAAATGTAGCTGTCTGTTATTCTCACTATAAAAAATTTTTCTCACAAATTACTCACGGATAATTACAACACAGAGTTGAATATAAGTAAAACATAATTTAACTAAGATGCCGGAAAGCGGCACCGCAATACAGTCTATTCTATTGTTTTTATAGATATACTTATAAAGTATTCCCTAAAACAAAGACTCGCTATACGAGTCTCCTTAAATCCTTTGGCACGCTTGGTAATGTAGAGGTCGGAAGTTCAATCCTTCTCAACAGCACCAGCTTTTTCAATAACTTAAAGCATCCATCAAGTGGGTGCTTTTTGTTTTTCTCACAAATTACTCACAAGGGCATTTATATATCTCTAAGTAGGTATTTTCAAAATTCCCAAGATATGGTCTAATATTTTTCAGACTTGGGGATAAAAGGTTCCCGGGTTTTGTTTTTTGAGACGGATCGCATTTTGCGGTCCGTTTTTTGTTTTGAACCATAAGGAAAAAGGATTTTATGGACTGGAATGTTATCAACACGGGGTATCTACTCGAAAACACGCTAAACAAAGATGAAGTGATTAAATACCTCGCGCTTAACAAGGGGCTGTGTGTGTCGGCGCAAACGTTGGATTGCTATATGAGCAACTATCAAGGCTTTCCCCGCTTTTTAAGCGTTTATAATCCAGAAATTTTAGGCAGAGAGCAACGTTGGTTAAAAGCCGACCTCCAACAATGGGAAGCCCCCAAAGCCAAACGTAAGCGCCTAAAAATGGAAATACTCGAACGCCAGCTTGCGGACTATCGGGCATATTATCCACGCACTATTTAATCGATTGTTCAACTGGCACGGTAGACAACCTTTAAAAAGCATTCTAACCTCCCTCAATTCTTTTGGTAGCGTTTGGGGGAGTGTTACATGCTGGTGGATTATGAAGATATAGCGGGACAGGCACTCGGGTTGCCGCATAGTTCTGATGAAGAGCTTGTTGCTTTTTCTTCGGTTGGCACTTTTCGGATTATTGATCATCCTGCGACTTATGATGCTGTTGCGATTGAACGACTGCGAAATGTCAGTCATGTGACCAATCACCCAAAGTATCGGTCGCGCATCTCAGATGAAGAGTTGGCGAAAATAGAATATTTTGCTTCTCCAGAAACTTTTTCTGATTTTATAAAACACGTCACAATCGCCCCTTCTCTGATTAAAGAATATACCCGCGTAAAAGCTGATAACGAAGCTTATGAAGAGTTGTTGAAAACTTTAGAAAGCCATATTGAGGCAGATCATCCCGGCATCTTGCGTAAAAAGGGCAAGAAAGGTGATATTTCTTATGGCCTAAAAATGAGCAAAGCCGCTGAAGCTTATGAAAGGCAAACAGGTGTAAACTTCCTCAAACTTAAAGAAAAGGCAGGTTATGGCGCAGCCCAGTTGGAAGAGCGTTACGATATTGGAGATATATTTTTCTTACGAGACTTCTGGATAGATGGACGCTTTAGCGGGGATGTAAGCGGTTACCTGCAACACCTTCGGCTCAATTATCCAAAGTTTTTTAAAATAATGCACATGGATGTGCCCATGCATGTTCGTGAAGAAGACCGTAAACGTCATACCTATATTGTTGGCGGTACTGGCTCTGGTAAATCAGAACTGATTAAGCTGCTTGCCAATAATGACATTGTGCGCGGTGGTAGCTCTGTTGTAATCATTGATCCTCATGGTGATTTGGTTGAACAAATTGCACGACTGCAACATTTGCAAAATGAAGAACACACCAAACGGGTTATCTATATTGATCCATTTTTGCATGGCGATCATATGCCCGTTCTAAACCCGCTAGATTGTGCGGGAACAACTGCGCAGGAACGCGAAGTTATCGCAGATCAATTAGTTAATGCTTTCGAAGAACTGCTTAAGGGCTCGTCGGGCAACACTCTGTCACTGAATATGCGGGCGCTGCTAAAACCTTGCTTTCTGGTTTTGTTGGATGCAGGCAATGCGGATTTGATGGATTTGCAGGACTTCCTTAATGATGATTATAACGCTGAATGGGTTGAGCTTGGCAAGAGATCAAACCGCAGAACCGTTTCTTCGTTTTTTGATAAAGAATTCCATAACAGCAGTTTTCAAACATCAAAAGAGAGTTTGCGAAACAAGTTGCAAAGCCTGTTTAGTTCATCTGCCTTTTGTGATTTGGTAAACGGTAAAAGCACTGTTGATCTAAAACAGGCTATTGATGACAGATCAATCATCCTGTTCAATCTGTCTAAGGGGCGCATAGGAACTGATGCAAGCGAGGCATTGGGGCGGTTTGTAATTGCCAGCCTTAAAGGCATTGCCATGCGCCGAGCCAATATGCCTGAAGAACAACGTATTCCTATTCATTTATATATCGATGAATGCCAAAACTATATTGGCCCTTCCATTCAAACCATTGTTGCAGAGACACGCAAATATAAACTCCACCTTACACTCGCGCAGCAAATTGCAGGCGATGGAATGGGCAGTGATTTGAAGCAGGTTGTTTTCAATAACACGCAAGTCAACTTTGCAGGGCGAACTAAAAAAGACAGCAATATGCCGCAAATTTTGGGCGTATCAATTGAAGACCTGCAAGGGTTAGCAACGGGCCAGTTTTATTGTCGTATTGGCAGCAATCCAAGCATCAAAATGAAAGCTTATAGCCATTTGCAGGATAAACAGCTTTATATAACAGATGATGACTGGCGGGCCTTTGTGGCAGCGCAATGGTGCAAGTGTTATCGACCTATTGGGAGAGACGTTAAAACATCATTGCCCTCAGACATGCTTGCAACAGGAGCAAATACCAAACAGCCTTTTGAAGATCATTCAGTGGATTTGGTGTAAATATGGCGCAGGATATTTCAGCACTGGCAGATAGTCAGGTCTTTATCTTGAAGGCGCTTGCAACTTATCGGTTTTTAACCGTAAAGCAACTTTTAAAACTGGATTATCAAATATCCCGCAATCAGCTTTATGCTAAATTGAAGCCCATGCGTGAAGAAGCAAAGCCATTGGTGAAAACTATTGATTTTGGCTCTGTTCCCGGTGAAGGCAGGCTTGATGCGATCTATTGCCTTTCAACCCACGGGGCAAAGCTTGTTCGAGATTTGGGCCTTGCTGAAAAAGACATAAGTTTTCCAAAGCGGGTAACAACATTTAAAAATGACTATCATCACCGCATATCTTGTGTTGATTTTCACATTTCATTAAATGCGTTTGCCAATGAAATTGGGGCCAACGTTGATTTTTTTGATACCTACTACAGCGATGGCAAAAAGCGCGGCAGAACGGGTGTGCCACGCACTTCCTTTGAAATTGACGAAAAGCCAATTGTACCAGATGCGATCTTCAGCTTTACCACACCTGATGGTGTGCGGCGTTTATGCTGTTTTGAGCAACATAATGGTGAAGATGCAACCCGCTTGATTAAGCAGTTGATCAGCTACAGCCCTTACCTTTATTCGCGAACCATTGAACAGGCCTATAGCTATCCTCATTCGGCGCGTGTGTTGATCGTATTTGAAAGCCAGAAGTGTTTGGAAAAGGTGCAAGCTGCATTCAGCAAAAGCACAGAGCTTGCCCCCTTTGCCAAGCATTACTTTCTCAAAACAAATGGTGACATAACCAACAAGCCATTCAAAGATGAATGGCTTGGCTTTAGGGCGTTCGAGGCTAGGGCATTGTATTGATTGTGCATATACAGGCAAGCACAATGCCAAGGTATATTTAGCAGTAAAAATTAGTGATAATGCTATAAAATAAAATCATTTCTCTGCCTGATAATTATATTCAATCGCTACGAAATCGTTACCTTCAAGATCATTATCCAAATGGAAATGGATTTCTTCCAAGAGTTTTTGTTTTTCTAAGTCTTGGGCAGTTGGTTCATCCAAGGCTTCCAACTCCTTGCGCTTCTTTTCACGGAAGCGACGAAACAGCCACAGAACGAAGGAACCCAATATTGCCAGCAACTTCAAAAACAGGCCCACAAAGATCATGGCTGTTTGAACTGTATCATCATTCCTACGGCTCATATTACCTTACCCCTTCGACTAGCACCAAGCACTTCAACTATACAAGGTGCGTGTCCTTTGTAAACTATCTATGATTACGATAGCTACGAATTGACACAACAAGGTTGCTTTGGCGTTGCTCCAATCCAGTGGGGTTGGATTTGTGCTTTGGGTCGATGTAGGTCATTTCCCATGCATGGCATATGCCCATAGCGCTCAGCTTCTGTTCTAATGATTTGGCAGCTTGTGTGTCATCTACCGCCACTGGAACTTTTGATTTTATCAAAATCGTTTCATAGCCTTGTGAGACAGCTTTTTCTAACTCTGCCAAAATACGGCCTATATTAAATTGCTCTGCGCAGATTTTTTCGCGCGCTTCATTGGACTTAACCAGTAAACTTTCAATATTGCTCAACTCTTCCATTAACGCGCCCCGCCTAAATATACGTTGGTCACATCAAGGCGGTTATGCCCCAACTCCTGCGATATTTGCAGCCGCGCTTCAATATCCACCCTCCTTTGCGCTTCGCTCATTTGAGAACGTTTAACCCCGCCCAAAGCTGGCGGCTTCATACCACAGGTTAAAGTCATGTATCTCCGTTGCGCATAAAAATGCCGCAGGCCATGCGGATTTTTAATCTTTGCCTTGCTTGCTTCACGGTAATAAACACGTACAAACTGAATATAGTTTTTATCTGTTGGGACTAATGAACCATTCCCAGCCATTGTATGAACAGCGTCTAACAATTTACGTTGATATTCATTTGTAATTGGAATTTCCCGGCCTCTTCTGCCTTTGGTCCATGAAGGATGAAGCACAATTTTATCACCAAAAACAGCAGCGTTTGGGCGGAACTTTAACGCCTCTTCTTTGCGCAAGCCAAAGGCTTGTTGTAGTTGCAGCGCCAGCCTTACTCGATCATTGGTGATTTGATCAAGCATCTCAGTAGACAAAGAAAAAGCGCGAGGGGTGTAATTATTCTTCCTCGCGCCTATGCCGTATTTGGCATTTTCTTTTTTCAATATTCCCGGTTTGCCGACTGTTTTTGCCCACCATCTTAAATGTGATAGACGGTTTTTTATTGTACCAGTGCTTAAGCCTTCTTCCTTCCATTTACCCAGCAAAGATTCAACGTGTTTGGGTTTGAGGCTTTTTGCAAAATCCAGCTTGTAGCCCAGATCAAAAAGCTGATTTGCTGAAATTTGCAAAATGCTGTGCCTGTTTGCTCTTGAAACATAGCTACCGTGTTTGATGTCGCGGCACATATTTTTGAGTTCAAAATTTAAATCCCTCATTTGGTCCTTTCCTGTCTGTGTTTATTGATTTTAGATTGCTGCGCTTGATTGCTTAGTGTTGATGGCTCTTTGATGAATCACGCAGATAAACATCAAAGTGGAATTAGCCGGGCAAAGTCAGTTGATTGTTGAAACCTCCTGTTCGTTATTGCCGACGAATAAAAGCCTGTAGGCACAAAAAAACCGCACAATGTGCGGGATATTAAAAAACTGTCCTAATGTCTTTGATTGAGATTTTGAACGCTGCTTTGTGGAAGCCAAAGCGTTCAAATGTGTGTATCGCTAACTGAGCATGTTTTATGCCCCTCCTTTCATGGTCAAAAAATAAAAATGCCCACAAGCAATGCTTTGGGCGGTTTGATGTATCAGTTTATTTTGCAAATTTTAGCCGTTTGCGAAGCTCCTTTTTAAAAAGGTTGGTCCTTTGCCAATTGTGGTGAAATATAGCATAAATTTTGGGAAAATGCAATTGGAACCCGATACATACCTCATTGAAAAATAATCATATTTTGTATATGAGGCATTAAAAATAACTCTGCGGACACTGTGCGATTTTAATGTCTATCGCAGGTGGAGTATGGGTTTTGGAAGCTGTAACTATCTTTCTGAGATAGTTACAGCTTCGCTGTTTGAAACGCCGCACGGCGACGTTGGGGGCGGCTTGCCCCTCAGACCCCAGCAAAGAGACTTTCGCAATCTCTTTGATCACTCGCTTGTCAAAATTGGCCCGGTTGCGTCTTTAATGTTTTGGGCAATTTTGGATGTTTCTCGCACAACGTATTTTCGCCAGATATGTTCCGTTGCTTGTCTGACTTTCTGCTTAATGCCTTTCTGCCTCAAAAACATTGGCGTTATCTTTTGCCAGTCCTGTTTATGTGGGTTAACAAAGCTCAACAGAAGTTTCCATTCACCTTGATATTGAGTAAATAATGAAGCGTCAGCGTAGCGGGTGACTTTTTCCGTTTCATTATGCGGGCGCTGGACTTCTGTTATGACAGAACGCACCACGGAATATGTAATTCCGTCTATGCTTGCCTCAATCTTTGCTCCGAGAATATCTTTAAAGCCATTGTCTGTCTTTTGACGTTTATAGAAAACGCTATCATCAAAACCGATAAAATATTGATCTCGCAAAGCTTCACCACAAGACTTGCGCAATTGATGCTGGTTGTTGGGTGAGCCGATCCCTGCATCTTTACACTTCGCGATTAATGTATCTGTGATGTATTGAATATCTTGGCTAAAAGAACTGTATTTGAAATCACCCGCTATTGCTGGACAACTCGTGATCAATGCCAAAAGGGACGTATAAATAAGCTTTTTGATCATTATACACCCTCTTAATTGATCGACCAGTTATCGCCTTGTTTCACAAAGCGGGCTTCAGTCGAATTTTTGAAGCCTTTATCTGTTGCGAAATCAAATTGGCAGAGATAACCGGGTTTTCCTTCTGTCTCGGAACAATTGATATTTGAAACATCAATAACTTGCTGCTGTCTCCCCAAAAAACGGCTGGCCTCGCCAAATCTTTTGCCCCATAGAACTTGGATATCTTCAGCATTTGGGCCGCTGTCCATACACCCCGTTAACGACAAAGAAAAAGCGGCGATTGCCACTATAGATAACAGTCTCAACATGACCTCCTCACGAAAAAGTGAACAGTATGTTGTATTCTGTTCATTCAGATCGCTCTTGGTATTGTGCATGCTTTGTGTTTGTTGAGGGGGCTTGTGGACAACTATATTTGCTGCTGCACTGACGTTGTTACCCAGAGGGCATGTTTCTTCACATGAATAAACAACTAAACTCAAAAAGTCACTACCGCTTATAAAATATGGATTTCATCTTCAGAAAACCATTTTTGTGCAATCGCATTTTGTTTAAGTAGATCAGGGGTGTCTGTATACGTGATAATAGCTAAATCTTCTTTTGCGCGACTACATGTCACGTAAAAAAGCCTTCGAGCTCTATCAATTGCATTGTCCTTACCAGCTTCCTCATTTTCAATATCTGTAGCTGACTTTTCCTTTGTACCCAAAAGTTTGTCGTATTTATATAGAAAACCTCTAGCTTCTTCATCGTCGATTATCACCATGACTTTTGGAAACTCAAGGCCTTTGACACCTTGATGAGTATCGAAGATTTCGTTACCCTCAATATAGTCATAATATTTTTGGATCTGTGAAAAAGGGGCATTCAAAAATAAATCTAATGCACTTGGTTCCTCATCCATAATCTCTGTGAGCATTTCGTCTAACTCATTCGCTTCAATAGAAACTGATTTAAGCTGTTCAGGTAACTCAAAAATATTGTGTTCAGATATTTTTATTAAAACTTCTCTTAGAGTAGGGTCCTTACTTTCATCCCACAGACTTAACAAATCCAAGACTTTTTCTTTTACATCAGACAAATGCTGAATTTGATTATCAGCAACCTTTAATTTCTTCACAGAAAATAAAGGGCTTCTCTCCTGAAGCAGATTTGCAACAGTAAAATTATCTTTAATTTTATTTGCATTTACCAACATCATAACTTGTTTAAAAAAATTTAAAGCAGGTAATGAGCCATCAGCTATAGCCGTTGAAAACTCTTTTCTCAGTGGTTCATATAGCTCTGAAAATCCAAGCCTTTTAGCAGCCATATGATGTTCAAGAGTAAGAAGTTTAATATTTCTAATATCACTCCACGTATCGTCACCAAGTTGTTTTGCCATCATAGACATAACTGATTGTTCCACCGCACTTTTATCCACATCTCTATGTGAAATAAACAATCGAGCATTTCCCTCTATAGCATCCGTTCTGGGTAGTTGACTGATCCCATCATAAGGTTTGCGGATATTATTAATTAACTTCACAACCCGTCTTGATGATCGATGATTAAGTCTTTTTATTGGTTTTGCCCATTCATCACTTAAACCTGACCCTAAGCCTTCTTTACCATCAGCATAAATTCGCTGCATGACATCCCCGATAAAGCCAATTGAAATTCTATCCTTGTGGGATTCATGAAGGGCAAAAAATGCATCTACCAAATTTTTATTTGTATCCTGACTCTCATCGATCAAAACAATGGGAAATTGAGAAGCTATAATGTTCCTCATCGTTTTATTCTCTTTCAAAAAGTCAGCTGCTATTTGAATAACTTCAGCGTGGCTTAAACTATCAATCCCAGTAAGGTTGCCATTGGGGTTGTACTGGAAAATCAATATATCTTCTAACTGAGCCAGGCGTTTTGATTTTGTTTCAATTTCCTTAGCACGGTTTTGATAGGTTTTGGTTGTGGTGTTTTTTGCCTTCGTTTGCTTTTTATTTAATTCTTCAATTTTTTCAGCAAGAGTATGTTTTAGCCATTTGCGGATATCTTTGTGAAAACCTTTAATCACAGACCATGCAAAGCTATGAATGGTCGAAACATGAATTAATGGATGATAATCTGCACGACGATGGATTTCTTCGGTCGCAGCATTAGTGTAGGTGATGATAGCTACTTTGCGACCTTCCATAGCAAGTTGATGCTCGAAAGGCTCAATAATATAATCCTTCAAAACATTCACGAGAGTTCGAGTTTTACCCGAGCCTGCACCTGCGAAAAGGAAGAAACTTCGTAAAGAACTCAGATTAACATATCCTCCTATCTCCGCGTCGATCGGATCATCGAGGTGATTGTCGTATTCTTCAATCATGCCTCTTCACCCCCAGCTTGAAGGTTTAATGCTGAAAGAAGCCATGAGAGGCCTTTCGAAATATATGGTGGAGCAGAAATATTATCTATTTCATCTGAAAACAACAATGCTTGAGCGAAATCGCCTTTGTTCATCTTTCTAACAGATTCAAACAAGCTTTTTTGCAAGTCCTCGCCATTCTCACATGTTTCAAGATGGTTTTTGGCTTTTTTAAAGAACCCATTTTCACTCGTGTTTTTGAATGTATTTGTATTTGAAAGAACAATAGCATCTTCGAATGTATATGGGCAAAGTTCTTCCTTTACCACGCCTGTATCGACAGAAACAGGTGTTTGATAAGCGACACATACAGATTGCTTGCCTTCCACCACAATTATTTTATCACTTTGAGACGCCGAAAAGAGTTCGTTAATCGCTCCTTTTTTTGGAAGCCAACTTTTTAAGGTGTCGTTGTTTGTACGTTGATTCAATCCTAACTTTGGAGGCTGGGCTTTCCAGCTAGTATCGCCTTTATCATTTTTAATTTCTTCTTCAGAATCTAGGTCTGTAATAATCAAGGTAGTTAAATGCATTTTGTCGATCAACGGCTTTAGCTTGTGAGCATGAGCCCCATTCACTTCGAATAAGGTAATATATTTTTGAAGTAATTCTTTATGGTTTTGACGAATAAAGTGCGGTACTAGCATTCGTTCAGCTGCACCTTCAACCAGAATCGCAGCATCAGCAAAAAACAAATCGCTATGGGTCATTTTAATGTATCTGGCAACATATTTAGCCGTATTATTGTTAGCACCAAAAACATCACTCATATTTTCAACGACTGAAGTAGGTATTGGGCAAGAGTTTGATGCCGATACACGTCTAAAATAACGTAAATTTTTATATTCGCTTTCGTGTGCTACATGTGAGGAATGTGTGCTGATTATCATTTGTGTATTAAATGGGGTATTTTCCTTTGATAGTTCAGGATGATTTCCCAACAAAGTGTATGCTTGTCTTGTGAAAACTTGCTGCACTTGTGCATGTAAATGTGCTTCTGGTTCTTCAACTAAAACAAGATGTATAGGCTCGTAAGATAATTCTTCTCCTGACTTGGGTTTTGCTTTGCCGACTTTCATCCACCCATCACGAAAACGTTTAAGCTTGAAAAACATATAGATTAAATTTTGATACCCGAGGCCATTATATGCCTCAGGCAACGTGACCACCTTGCCTCCATCGTTCGAAACGTTGTATTGGATAGCGGCATCGCTTTGAAATGCTTCCATCGCATCGAATTCGGTATCAATGATTATTTTAGGATTATCAATTCCTGGATACCCTAAGGATTCAAGTTCTGCGGTTACGTCTTTGAATTGATTTTCGAGAACAGTGTTTTGAATTGCCTTTGCTTCATACATGCCTGTGATAGCATCTAAGTCCTGTTCTGTCGGAACATCATCTATATTTAAATGTTTTTTGTAGTACTGGGAAAGTTGACGGGATAGTTTTTTATCACCTTTACCATCCATTGAGCCGTTACCATCTTTTGCATCAGAAAACCCCCTTTGTGCATTAATGGAATTGACTTTCAATAAGCCAGTTAAAGGTAAACCCTTAATATGCTGTTCTTTAGGGTGACTTAATTTTTGTGGGACATTAGTATCTGTATCAATTTTGGTTGGATCAATTTTATAATATGCTACATCGAAATAGTTATTCAGCTTCTTCTTTAAGAAATCTTGAAGATTGATGGGCCACAAATTGATATTTTTACGCTTATTTTCATCTGCAATTTTATCAACCACCTCTTCTTTAGCCAAATATTGTTCAATAAATGCGGATTGCAATTTTTCTACAGATTTTTCAACATCCTTTCCTTTGGGCTCGAACGAGAGCCTTACACCTACTTGACCTCCTTCCCAGAAAATTGTTGGTAATAAGTGGCTAATTCGATGGAGCTCGTTTTGGTTGACGTTAAACCATATGTCGATGCTTGGGCACACCTCATGCCAAAACTCGATACCAAGTTTACGATCTTCTGCTTCCTCAGTTAAGGAAAACCAATCTTCTCCTAATTGATTTATTTTATCCCAATTCGATAATGTGAAATCTAAATAAGTTACGGATGATTTATCAGTAAGAAAGCTTATCAGGGCATCCATCGCGGATGTTTTGCCACTGTTGTTAGCCCCAACAAAGATCGTTTGTTGACTGCTTAAGCCAATTCGAGTTTGCTTCAATCTTCTATAATTTTGAATATCCACAAAAGATATTTGCATAAATTTTCCCAACCATCCGTATAAATACTATTAAAAGTCGATAAAACCTAATATCAAAATGAAGTATCTACTTTGATTATTCGGCGTCCCTATTAGATGAGATTAATCGCTATTTTCAACTAATGCAAGAATACTTGAACGCTCTACATACTAATAATAAGAAGCTCATCTAACATTAAGTTGATTAAAGGCAAAATCGGTTAAGTCCACATACGTTGCGCAAATGATCTTTCTTCGTTGCCAAATGCATTCGTGTAGATTGCAGTGATTTCTAGTGATGAATGTCCTAACCACTTAGAGACCATATTTAGTGGTACTCCTGCCTGAAGCGCATTGATGGCAAAACCATGACGCAGACCTTTGGCAGTAGCGTGTGGGCCATCGGTTTGCATGGCGGTCATGACGGCTTTTACTTCTTGCCAAGCTTTGGTTCTGCACCAAGGCCATAGGCGTTGGGTTTGGGGCTTGTTTGCGGTTAGGCGCTGGAGGCTTTCGATTAGCGCATTAGGCAGGGGGACTGCGCGGAATACTCCGCGCTTTCGCTTTTTGAGGGTTTCAAAGATTACGACGCCTGTTGAAGTGTCGATGCGCTGGGGCGTGATGGCGAGGGCTTCTGATATGCGGCAGCCAGAGTAAACCAATAGTTGGCAAAATAACGCAACATCATTGGGGTGCTTGGCGGCTTCTTTTAAGAAAGCTTTGCGTTCATCGGCAGTGCAGTATAAACGACGCCCTTGCAGGTCATAGAGTCCTGTAGACATGGCGGTTTACCTCATATTTTGTGGTTGCTATCTGCCTTTTTATAAATGCACCCTTTACAATTTATTCAATGAACATTATACAACATTATGTTTAATTATCAATTCCATGAGGTGATTTTATGGGAAAATGTCCTACGTGCAATGGCTCTGATAAATTGTAGGAATGTGTGACCTCGCGGGACACTTCTTGTAAATTGATTTACAAGGAGGACCTGTCATGACAAATGATGAACGAGAAATCAGACGTAAGTTACGAGTTCTACAGCGCGCTGTAGAACTCGGTTGTGTCACAAAATCTTATCGTTATTTTGGGATTCCAAAGTCAACATATTGTAGGTGGCGCGAAGTCTACTTAAAACATGGAGAATAAGGGCTAATCAACAAAAAGCCTATTGTAAAAACGCACCCACACCAAACACCACCGGAGATCGTGGAGAAGATCCTTTACCTACGCAAGAAATATCATCCGGGTCCCATGCGAATTATGTGGTACCTCGCGTGTTATCATGATCTCCGAGTATCTGATGCAACTATTTATCGTGTGCTGAAAAGGCATGGTGTGAGCCGGCTACCTAATAACGTAGGTAGACGTAAGGTTCATACCAAGAGATACCAAAAACAAGTCCCTGGCCACATATTCAAATGGATGTTAAGTTTTTGATCTTTAAAAACAAATAGGGAGAGAAAATTAAACGTTATCAATACACGGTTATAGATGATGCAACTCGCGTCAGGGCGTTAAAAGTTTATACGCGGCATACGTAAAAAAATGCCATCGACTTTGTAGACCATATTATTGAAAAGTTCCCCTTCATAATTCAACAAATTTGAACAGATGGAGGTCATGAATTCTAGTCTCTTTTTCATTGGCACGTTGAAGACAAAGGTATTCGTCACGCCTATATTAAGGCCAGAACTCCTCAGATCAACGGTAAAGTCGAAAGATCGCACAGGATCAATCAACAGGAATTTTATCAGTTGATGACATATAAAGATGACGTCGACCTAGAGGCTAGGTTGAATGAATGGGAAACTTTTTACAACTTCGCCAAACCTCATGAGAAGCTCAAGAAACAGCCGCTTTTCAGTTTGTTGTTTGCGGCATGCCTTTAGGAATGCTGTGAGGTCAGTCTTGTTACAATATAATCTTTCACCACAGCTATTAAGTATCAATCGGTATTTCTCGTTGTTATTTATCAGTTTAAATTTGTGTTTGATTTTGTATATATCGAACTTTATAAGTAATTTTGTCCAGATTATCCCCATTGAAATGTATTTCATGCATAGTCATGCTGCATACATATTACAAATGAATGATGTCCTAAGGAAAAGTACGTAAAAGTATAATTATTTTTCACTACTCATGCTTATAGGTTTTATTGAAAATCTGGCGAATCTTATATTATATGCCAGTTTTTGCAATATATTAGACCTTACTCATGATGCCTGCACCTTGAGCAACGGTAAGCGATCAAAAAATCACACTCTCAGTGCAATTCTTAAGAGGCTATGACTATGGTTGGGCTGCATTCTGGCGGGGTGGTGATGCAACTTGCTTTTCTGATCCAGCAAGGCGCCTTAAAGAAAAGATTTGGAATAATGCTGGGCAAAATTTGCCTACTAACATTCAAGTGTAGACTGTGTAATTTATTAAACGGCCAATACTAAAATAAAATCTATTTATTACAATTAGTTGACTATCTTTGATAAAAAACCATAAACTAGAATCATGCCTTATAATGGTTCGTTCATTGAAAAGCAAACCATTATTTTGTATCATACCATCATTATTTGATTATTTTTTTTAGAGGCTCATCATGTCAAAAGTTCAGGTTCAAAATCTAGCGACAAGACGTAATAGAAACCATCTGCGTGTGGGCCATAACACTGGGGGGGCGACTGATGGCATATCGAAGCACATCTATACATAACCTCATTCCAGCAAAGTCACCGCTGAACGCTCATTCTCAGTGTTTTGTACGTAATACAACCTTGCCGTATCTGGCAGGCTGTAAAGTGTTAGCCGCAAGAAATTCTTGTCGGCTTTTTTTATTTCTGGGAGTACGCGACAGAATGCGCGGAAAGCAGAAATGAAATGGCCTGCGTGATGATCACGCAGGCCAAGTCTAAACTGCGGCAGAAGCCAATGTTTAAGTGAGCGAGAAAGGGGCTGTCTCCAAGTTTGGCGACCCAAGGACAGTCTCTTTCTTAACATTAACATTTACGTAAGGGAGATTTGCTATGAGCAAATATTTACGAGAGCTCTTCGCAGTTATAGCTGAAGCGGATACTATCCATGATGCTATCGAAGTGATTACGCAGTACGGTAACATCGACGCTGTTGCGATTATCATTGTTTCCATTGCTGTTATAAGCATGCGTGTCAAAAAGTAATTAGAGACTTCAAGATGACCTTGGCGGGGAGTGCAGACTCCCCCCTTGGTCTGTTTCATATTCCGATATGGTAGGAATATTTTCAAAATCTGTCAATCTCTTTACGATCATTAGCTGATAGAAATACTATCGACCAAATCATGGTTAGCAAAACTAAGAAGCCATAGCTCCTAATTAAACTCAAGTTCATAGTTACTCAGTCATGATGGTCGTGCAAGCAGATTCGCACATGATTAGTGTTAAACTTTAAATTTCTTTAGATTTCATAGAGCTAAAGATAGATCATTTTCGATTTGAGACATGATTTGGTTCTCATTTAGAGGTCTTCGAATCTTCATTCCTCCGATTCGCATACCTTTAAGAGCTTTCTAAGGTGCTTATGTGTTGGCTTAATTAAGTCAAATTATCCCTTATTTATAATTTTGATGGGTTGGACATAGAAGAGGAGAAAGCATAGTTTCCCTTTTTCTGGCTAATTAAGGGGAATTCAGATTTATGTAGTGACTTACAAAAAAGGTTCGGGTAGAGAAAGGAGGAAGTGTAAAATTTTAGATTGAATAATACCGATGCCCCTTATCTTAGATGCTAATCTCCTTAAAGAGACTCAAGGTGATATTTTAGATGTAATCAGCCTGCTTTGCCCCAAAAGAACAAAAAGAAGGTCATTTGCAGCGGTCCGTAAAATTATTGCTTTGGTTGAGATTTCAAAAGCATTGCCACCACATGCTCAAACAATTTGGAAACGAGATGTTTCAGTTTCGCCACCTAAGCTAAACAAGAAGATCGAGACATGCCTCAAAAAGGTTGCGGCAGACGAAGAAGTGGATATTAAGGATAAAGAACTTCTGTTTAGCATTTTAATGATTTCTTTTGGTTTTATATATGAAAATGGCAATGAAATTGATGGCTGGACTGAAATTAGAAATACACTTGAAACTACGTGCATCAATAAAATTGAAAGTCTAGGCCTGCGTTACCGAGAAGCTAATAACAATAAAGACAATCGTGAATTAGAGAAAATATCTCCAATCATGATGCATAACTGCCCTTGTTTGGCTTCAGATCATTTCAGTAAAGCGGCATTCAAGCTCTTTAGGAAGGAAGAGCTTTATGAACCTATAGCCTTTACTGGTTATCGTTATGATTCTGAACAAGAAAATATGGTCGCAGTAAGTTTGACTGTCATTGCAAACCAAGTTTATGAAACGCCAAAAGGTATTAATTACGTCCCCATTTTTTGGAATTATCATTTTGAAACTCGTAGCGGGTGCGCAGACTATGCAAGAATTTCAAAGGGGGTTGTCTCAAGAATTGGGCGATCTCTTTCATTCTTGGGTGATGTTGCAAAAGGGAAAGGTAGCAAGAATATCATCCTGAAGTGCGATTCAGGAAATGATATTGATAGTGGCGCTGAAGTACAGTTTTCTGGTGTGGTACAAACATTTCATGACGAAGATCAGATTATGGCCCGCTTACTTTTTATTCGCACTATCTGCCCAAAAAAATGGTCGGCCATGATAGCAGCTCCTGTCGTAGCTCCAGTATCGTCATTACCCAATTATATTAGCTATCTGCCAAAAATTCATGACAACGAATTAAATTTAGGAGATTTTGTTGGGGAATTGTCTATGGGAAACGCTCAACAATGTCTTTTGGATGATATTACTGATTTAGAGAAAGCAAATATGTTGACCAAAGATGTTGTACGGGCAGCCGAACTTCCAAAGTATATCTGTAACACGTCTACCCCATTAAAAAATGGTGTAATCAAAATTTGAGTTTATAAGGTGACAAATGACCAAGGCATTTATCAGCTATTCTGTTAATGATGAATCTATTGCAAGACAAATTCACTCTGCCCTTCTAGGAGGAGGCGTTGAAACGTTCTTAGCAAGCCTTTCAATCGAAGCTGGGAGTAAATGGACAGATGATATCTTTGATAGCTTAAATAAGGCCGAATGGGTCTTCTTTTTGGCTTCAAAGAGTTCTTGCGCTTCACAAGCCGTACAGCAAGAGCTAGGCGCATCTCTTATTCAGAAGAAAACCATTGTCCCAATTCTTTTGGATATAGAACCAGAGGAACTACCGGGCTGGATTGGTCAGCATCAAGCGATTAGAGTAAATGATGCACCGGAAGTTATTCAGTCGGTAATTTCTAAAGTCTCTGAGACAGTGCAAAGCGACAAGTTCATGACAGGTGTCGTCTGTGGTGCGTTGTTAGTTGGTCTATTTATGCTGTTCAGGAGATAGGTTTTAGGGCTGGAAAATCCTTTTCAATGGGAGGGATTCCAGATTTTTGCTTATATGCCACACCTGACTTGTCCTGAGTGTGAATTCTTTCTGGCGTGTCTTCTTTTTTTAAATAAAATTTGGTGATGCCATTTCCGAAAGTAATTGATAAATTTTTGATCGCTGGTGATGTAAAGCCGTTGTGTAGCGCCCATTTGGTTGCAGTGACGTATATATAGAGGTTTGTGTTGGCTAAATCATAGTAAGACTGGGCATCTATAGCGTTGAAGTTATCAAACATATTAAAACCTGCTTCAGGGACTTCAATAACCCAATTCTGGCAATACGGAATAGGTGCCTTCGTAGTAGATCGTGCTGTATTCCAGACTTCACTTACCTGATGGGGTTGAAAGGAAAGCGTGGCTATATCTTTATCTATGTACCTAGTATGAGATGAGGGTCTGAAATTGTCCTCTGGGGTAAAGATCAATGTAACTTCTGCGCCAAACAAATGTTTGAACCCGTCTTCGCGTAATTGCTCAATTTTAGAAAGCACTTCAATAACGCTATCTGTTCCCCATTTGCGCTTACCTATATTTTTAAGACTTTCTTCATTTAGACAGTAGTCAAATCTCACTTGTTTTGGAGAATATGGATGATTTGATTTTAAAATCTCCTTTGAGATTTTGGTCATTGAATTTCTAAAATCTAATTCAGATTGTCTTTTCTCCTCAACTTCGAGATAGTCTAAAACCAGATAGCTGATTGACGAAAGGGCGAGAAAAATGAAACTTACTTTTTTCCAGTGATTGATTGTGCTTTGTGATTTCGGCGACTCGTTTTTCTGAAGCAGAAAGGTAATGCAAGCAGCTATAAAAGCGAAGAAACCAGCTACTAATTTAAGGATTAAAATCATTACATAAAACACTCTTTGTTATGCCAGATTTTTTTTTATAACAGATTTTCTAAAGAGCGTATTGTTCAGGCAGCATTCAATGTAATTTGAGCAAGCCTCTTCCAACGCTGGCAGCTCACCCCCGCAACCAACATCAAAAAACCCATACTCTTTAGAGTGTGGGTTTTTTGATTCTGGGTGTTGGGATGGCATATGAAAAATGTAAGGAATAGCGCCAAGACGCGCTAATCCGCCAGTTCGCGGCCGAAGGACGCTACGGAGCACCCGAAGGGGGCGCACGCTAAATCTGGCCCCCGCAACCATTTAAAAACCCGTTAAGTCAATGGCTTAGCGGGTTTTTTATTTTATGCTCTACAGACCAAAATCCAACCAGGTCATCATTAGGTAAACATCCGAAAATCAGTCTATGATACCTTATGAAGATAACGACTGTTGTAAACGGATGAATTGAGCACAGTAACTTTGATTGAATTGTTCATCATCTGTCATGATAAATCCTCCATATTTTATTTTACATGAAGAGTCCCACGAGATCGCACATTTCTACACTGGTTAAGTTCTGAGTTTTTGGAAATAGTATATTAGGTCGCACCCACTCCCGACGAATGGGACGTGTATATGACCAAAAGAATTCTATGCTTTTATTGTCTCAGAGGCGTTTTTCGAAAAGAAGGGCGATGGGCCTGATGGATAACTCTTCTTCGTGATTGTGAGGGAATCTATATTCGTAAAGATTGGCGATTACAATTTCGTATTCTTTACTGTTTTTGTTTATATTTTGTGAGATGCCCAAAAGTAAGATTGAACAGCAACGAAAATGAGACGTCAACGTGTCTACTTTTCTAGGGGCTTGCCATTGGATTGGGTGCTGAGATGTAGGAAGACTTTGCGGCTTTGTTCAAGCTTGTTCAAGTATGCCTAGGTTTCAGGATGGAGTTGGTTTTCGGCTAAAACTGTCGTGTTAAAAATCACAGCGATCAGTGAAGTAGTAAAAAGGCACGAGGCTTTCTTAATCATGAAAGGCCCTCCTTGAAGATACGGTCAACAGCAATGAGCGCAGCTGAATGGGGCGGACGGGCTTGTTCAGAAGGTGCGCGTCCTGCGGCAAAGACATATGTACGTCGGACTTGTCGGCCATGATGGCCACGGGGATATTCAAGGGGATACAGCCGCGTTCGGGTGGGGGGGTATCTCTAAGCGTGCGTGAATCGATCAACACGAAATTGGCCCCTTCGGGAATGTTCGCCGCTGTCTTCGGAGCTAGGACGTCGCACCCCCAGCCCGACAACAAATGGGTCAGCGCTTCTTGCAAATCTGGATCGGGTTCGAGAACACAAACTGTGAAGTTCTCGAGCGCTGTAGTGGATTTGGAGGGAGATGAATCTGCGATGGGTTCCTGACATATCTGAAGCCCGTCAACCGCCATCATGGTGTGTTTGCCAGGGGTTGAGCGTATACGCAAGCTCAAGCCCAATAAGGCGCTCATCCGCTTGACGATGGATAGCCCTAGCCCAAGACCTTCTCCTGTGCCCAGATCAAGCGGGCGCAAGCGGACGAACGGTTCGAAAACCCGTTCCAACTCTTCGGCCTCAATGCCGGGACCTGCATCATGCACTTCTATGCTCATAGTTCCATTTTTATGGCGGCAACCGATAACCACGTCTGAGCCATCGCTGTACTTCAAGGCGTTGGTTGTCAGATTCTGCACGATGGTGTGCAGCAAGGTGGGGTCTGTATGGACCCAGAGTGAACATGGCACGAAACGAATACGAGGGGCTTGTGTTTCATCTTCAGTGTGTGCGGATATACCTTCTAGAATCCGGTTGATCTGCGTGGATGTTGGATTGGCTTTGATGCGGCCTAAATCCAAAGCGGACATGTCGAGCAGTGTGCGAAACAACCGTGCCATTCCATCAACGGATTGGTCAATTCTCTCGATTAGTGCGCGGCTTTCCGTATCCTCGATTTTGCTGCGCAAGGCCTCGACAAACAAGCCTATGGCATGGATTGGGTGGCGTAGGTCGTGGCTTGCCTGCGCGAGCAATTCGGTTTTGGAACGGTTCGCGTGCTCAGCAACATCTCTTGCCTCTTTCAGTTCGTGTGACAGAGCGGTCAGGTCATCGACTTTGTCATGTAATTGTTCCGTTAGGGACACGCTATTGGCGAGGAAACGATTCATGCGTAGCGCAGTAACGGTCAGGGTAATGCCAAATACGACAATCATCAGGGCTAAAGCGGAGCCGAAGTTCTTGTCGCCAAAACTTTCATGAGCATAAGCCAGCAAAGGGATTGAGGTCCAAATGGAGAGCAAGCAAGAGCGCATCAAGCTGTGCTGGCTGCTCACTGCCCCTAGTGCTGTGCCACCAAGAGCAAACGTGTAGAACAAAAAGAGTCGATCCGAACTCGCTGCTACAACCCACGAGCCTAGCCCCCATGTGACACCGATCAAGACCACCGTGATGGAATGCACCACGCCATACCACCACGCGCTTCTTGGCGTTGCAGGGCGTTTGGGGTATGTGAAGCTGAGCGCCGCCAGAGAACAGGTAAATACAGCCATGGCCCCTGCCCACATGCTGGCGAACTCAGGAAGCCATGGCCAGATCACATATGCGGTCAAGCCAACGACGACCGCGTGCACGGCGGCGCTAGGGCGACTGATGGAGAAGAGGTGGTCGTATTCCCACGTCGAAGAGGGAAGCGCAAGCGGGGACGTGTCCATTTTTACAACCCTTCTCGAACGGCAATGGCTGCGGCGGCTGAGCGGCTCGGCACCTTAAGGGCTAGAAAAATGGCGCTGACGTGGATACGCACGGTCGAGGGGGAAATGTCGAGATCACGTGCAATTTCCTTATTGGATTTGCCTTTGCTGATCAAGCGTAACACCTCGATTTGACGAGGGGACAGGCGTGCGATGGGGTCGTCCGTATCATCTGCATCGGAAAAATTTGGGTCGTGATCCGTTTTTACCACGACGTTGCCGGCCATAATTTCTTTGAAAGCGTCCACCATTTCATGGGCGGGCACAGCCTTGGAAATGAAGCCGTTGACGCCATACTCCAATACTTTGTCGGCAACGTCTGGTTCATCCAACATGGACACCGCGGCTATGGCTGACAAGGGCATGCGTGAACGTACAGAGGGTAGGTCTGTCTGCCAGTTGAAACCGGGGAAGACCAAATCCAAAACGACAAAGTCGAATGTTCTACCGGATTCAAGAGCTATGTCCAAGTCAATTTTTCTGCCTATCACCATAATCCCCGCATCAGGGAAGGCGCGTTCCAAAATGCGACGAATTCCGTCTCGAAATATGGGGTGGTCATCTACGACGAGAATGGATTCCATAACCTTTAACCTTGTTGCGAACGGCTTTTGTGATGCAGTTTAAAGAATATTTCAGGCAGTTTACTTGTCCCGCGTTCAGCTTGCCAATAGACTATCTGACCGAGTTGATTCCAGTTATACACTTATGGAATTATGGTTTGAATTTAAATTGTAAGTTCATCATTGTTTGCAAAGGTTCTGCCTTTCGCTTCATGACCGTTGATTCTGGAGTCTCGGGATTGGGCGCAGCCTTGAAAAACGCCCGAAATGGTAAATAAGAATGAGTATGTGCCTTTGCGCAAGATCAAGAAAGCATAATAAAGATAATGTTAATGTACCCATCTAGATTCAGGAAATGCTCAAATATACTTACGGAATTTCAAGGGAAGTGAAATGAAGTCTAGTATCTTTTTAGCCAAGGCCATGTTTGGTTTGTATGTACTGCTATCTATGATTGCTATTCCCATTTCATTTCTTAGGGCGCAAACCGTACCTGATACAGAGCAGACATTAGAATTCCTAAATTCCTTCTGTGTAAAAAATCAGCTTTCTGTCGCAAACAATAAGCTCACCAGCCAGTCAATTACCCTAGTTCCTATCGGAGGTGACGAACTGTATAACACGGAAGCCCGTGATGTGTCGCTCGATCTAAAAAAAGTGGTTAAAGGCACAATCTCCTATCAGCTCATATTTACCCTCAATGGGCCTTCTTCGAAGAAGTTCGATAGCTATACGCTAAGGTGTAAAATACAAGATTGTGCACATTTCGTTGCGGGTGACACCAAAACACCAAAAACATCAAATGAAGTCTCGTATATAGCATTGCCTGAAACAGACCAAGATTCCTGTATCCGGGCCTTTCAACATCTTGCGGGCTTAAATGGCGCAAAAGACCTTGAAAATTTCTTTAAAAAATAAATGAGGAAAAAATGAAAAAGATATTGTTAATCATAGGGATTATTTATTTCAGCTCAATTGATATCAGCTATTCATCCGATGATATAAAAGGTTACATGCGCCCCTTTGGGATCGCGTTAGGTGAAAAACTGCCTCACGCCATAATGGATCTAACAGATACGATTATTAATGGCAGAGTATACCTTAAAAACTTTCCCAACCCGCCAAGTATTATTCAAGGAAAGGAATGTTTCTTAAATGATATTAGTACCTCGAAAGACTATCGGGGAGACTTTTCTTGTAGAATTTCTGCATCTGCCAACACTATTGACAAACGCATTCGCCGAATTGATATCGCTGCGTTCGGCATATCGGTAGACTCATCAGAGTATATTATAAACCTCGCGAGCGCATTAAAACAAAAATACCCCGACCTCACCTGTAAATTCCCTGATGGCTCCATCAATAACAATAAAGAAACCTGTCAATGGGACTGGCCCAATGTGGATAGGGTTGCCTTTGGCTTTGCAAGCAATGAGCACAAGGGGTTCTCAATGCAATTATTTGCTCGCAAGGGCCTGGTCGACATGTCATTTATTGATCGCGATGTTGAGAAAACTGACGGCATGCTGGGCGTGGAAGAAGACGCTAAAAGAGATGTAGACGGCTTGTAATAATGTCTTACTCCTCATGTGTTCCAGAAAGGGCGTGTATTTGGAAGTGTGTGCGAAGACGTTAGGGACCCCGCCTATCCAGAATATATAGATTGGACGAAAGAGATGATTAAATATTATTCCCATTTAGCGATTGTTATGTGCACTCTTTTTGTTGGCTCTCTAGCTTATGCAAATGGCCCAAAACCGACAAATATTGAAGGACTTGAAAGCCCGTTGCCAATGACAGTCGTCCAAGCAAAGGAAAGAATGGGTTTTGGTGATGATTCAGACAAACACTTTATAATAAGTAAAAAATTCGTCTTCACGATAATTGATAGTGGATTTGGCGGATTACAACAGTGGCTGGTGCAGAACCCCGAATGGAAGGCAAAAGTTTCCTATATTTCCTTGCGCAAAGGTAAAAAACGATCCTCCAACAATCATGGCTTTGACGTTTTCAGGACGGCAACAAGCGTTATGCCTAAGGCGAAGTTCATCCTAATTGAGACCCAAAATCATCTCGCGCAGATGGGTAATATTTTGATGACGATGCAAAAGAAAGGAAGCCATTTTGCATCCATGAGTCTCGGGCATAGAGAGTATTTGGGCAAGGTAAGTACCAAACAGATGGATGCGATTAAAGCAGCCCTGACAAAATATCAATTTACCTTTTTAAAATCCGCAGGAAATTATCGCAAAGTGTCTCATAATTTTGACTATGTAGATCGGGACGAAGACCGCATTTTAGAATTTTCTCACAAGACGGATAAAAATGGGGGCCTTATAGAGCTCAACAAAATCGGTATAGTCAAAAACCGTCCGTCTACGATCAATTTGAGTTGGGAAAATTCTGATAACGGGCAATCTCGGTTCGAGTTGCAGCTATTAGATATGGACAAAAAGATTATAAAAACGGCATCAAATGAATCTTCAAAAAGATCCCAAATTTTACTTCATTATAAGACTAAAAAAAATGAATTCGTTTACATTCGGGTCATCGACAAAACACCTGATCAAAAATCGAAGGTAAAATCGCTCAATATCTTTGCGAAAGGCACGTATGTTTATGATGCCCTTATGAATGGGCAAGAGTCTCTGAACGTAATGTCTCAGATCGAATCACCCTTTATTATTCCAGTTGGGTCCTTCGGCCAGAATAAGAAAGGGGAATTAACGCCATCATTATTTTCCAGTATTGGACACACGAGCGATGGTCAAGTTTCACCTCTTGTTCTTGGTCCTGGGCAACTCAAGATGGAAAACGGTGAAGTCATGAACGGCACGTCGTTTGCTACCCCATTTTTGGCAGCTCTCTATTCTGTTCACGCCTCCTACAATATTAAGAATTATATTGAGGAAACAACGACACAAAAGTATTGGGCTGATGGACTGAGTATAGAAGAAAAAGGGCGTTGGGGTGTCGTTGATGGTCCTAAATTTTATAACAACAAATGTTGGAATTCTAATAAAATAGAAAACATTCAACACTACATTGAAAAAGGCAAACTCGCCTTTGAATTTGACTTTTCGCGAAACTGTATGGAAAAACTAGATTACTACCTTCATGCTTATATTCGCGATGGGCGAACCTTTGCCCCGATTAAAACAGCTAACGGGCGCGAGCTGCTACGTGGTTGGGTTAAAAAGTTCAGCCCCCACCGAAATATTGTTAAAGAACCTGTACGCATTGAAGTTCCTTTCAAGCTTATTCCCGCTAAATATGCGAACAAGGATCTGAAAATGAATCTCTACATTTCGACACTCGCCCAGTGGGACCCTGTACAAGTTCCGAGAGTCGCTTCTTATAAATTCAATCTTGATCTCAAAAATGGACCTAAAAAGGCGAAGAACCAGTCCGCAAAAAAAGCACAAGCCTTAGTAAAACAAAAACAACAGCCGATATCAAACAGCACGCGACAAACAGCAAGTACTAATACTTTTAAAGACTGTGACGTCTGCCCTCAGATGGTTAATATTCCACAGGGTAAGGGTATAATGGGAGCTAATCCAAACCTAACGTTCACTGCACTTCCATATCAAGATGTAATAATTAACTACCCCTTGGCCGTTGGTAAATATGAGGTGACCGTCGGACAATGGCAAAGCTGTGTTAATGATGGCGGATGTCCTGATAAGCGTTTTGAATTCGCGCGCAATCAAAACTATCCGGCAAATATGGTGAGCTGGCATGACGCCCAGACTTATCTGATATGGTTAAATAAAAAACTAAATCTGACGGGCAAACCAAGTGCTTATCGCCTACTAAGCAATTCTGAATGGGAATATTCTGCGCGCGCAGGCGTGAAAGCAAAATATCACTGTGGCATGATGGATTGCTTGATTAAAACCTCTTGGCATATGGACAACGCTAAGAGTACGACTCATGAAGTGGGACAACTGAAAAGCAACACATTTGGTTTATATGATATGATGGGAAACGTTGGCGAATGGGTGCAAGACTGCTGGTTTTCTGGCGAGGGAGACGGCGGAACGTCACATGGCAAGGCGTATGAAAAAACGTCTTGCGACACAAGAGTAGTAAAAGGCGGGGCCTACGGGACCTCTAACGACGACCTCGTTCCCGGGTGGCGCGATGAGTATGCGCCTTCGCACCAAAGTAAAGAAAACGGTTTTCGTGTAGCCAGAACTCTTGAAAAAGGCAGTGATCGATGACTGACATGATAAAATTACCTCAACTGGAAACAGTTTGCCCGAAGTGTCACCAGACCATGAAACCCACACGAGCAACACGCGGCGGTGGTTGGGGAGGCAATGGATTGCGATTTTTATATGTGTGCGAGGGGTGTGATCATAAAGTTTTGTTGGAAAACGAAGCCACCCGTTCCATCATAGCAATAGCCGCGTTAGTATTGATCGGGGTCGGCCTTGTTGGTGGGATCATGATGTCTCCGCCAAGTAATGTTTTATTTGCCGTTGTATTCGGTGGATTGGGAGCTGCGTTTTTTTGGGCATATTACTCTGGAAAGCGGAAGTATCCCGTTGATCAGGCCCATCAAGCATCTGAACCCACAAGCGTTGATATTGAACAGGATATATTTTTATCCGAAGAAGAACAGGCGCACCACAAACGTATGGAACGCCAGGTGACGTGGTTCATCTGGTTGGTTTTAGCCGGCGTGGCACTGCTGCTTCTCACGTCATTATATGAATGGGTGATGTCGTGACGGATGAAGAAGAAATACGCTATTCCTATCGTATGCGTGGTTGGGCGGTTCTCTATTTCACCTTCGTCTGTGTGCTGTTAGGCGGGGTATGGGTCTTCTTAGCGGTGACGGAAGGCGATGAGTTTTTCGGTGTGCACGTGGGCGCCCCTTATAGTGCACTAGCTTATGGGCTGTGCGCGGCTGTCACATTTTGGTTGGGCTTTTTTTTGATTCGTATGTACAAAATGCAAAACAAGTCTGAACGCGCCATCGTCATGGGGCCGACGGAGGTTGTTTTGCCAAAAGCGCTCGCGTTAGAAGAAATTGTGCACGTGCCTTACAACACCATTCAAGACCTCGATATGGACAAAGCATCACGTGCGGCACTTTCGTTTATCCGTATCGACCATGATGGCGGGCACACACGCATTTCAGATATGGGCTTTGAGAACCGGGCGGACTTCATCGCGGTTTATGATGTGCTTCGGGAAAAAATCTCGGCTGTCAAAAGGGAGGCTGAATAGTCTCATAACCTGAATTTCAAAACGCGTCCATGTCTCCCTTGGTGGTGGGCATGCCGTCTGATTCGTGGATGGCGTGGTTCATGAATTCAAGGGATAGGCTGTCTTCGTCGTTGGCTGTTAGGCGGATCTTTAGGTCGTGGGTATCCGCCTGTTCAAGTTGGATGGACTCAAAATTGCCGTTTTGATAATCGTCGCGCGGATATAAGCATGTCGATTCATCAAAGCGTTTCACGTCCGTGGTGACCCATACATTCAGTAGCTCCAGGGGGGTAGCGACACTCCAAACTTGGATATTTCTTATTTAGCGTGGCTTTTACCCTCTGGATATAGGACTTCGCGTTTACCCGTGCACCTCTTGCAAAGAAGCTGATGCCATGCACTCTTTGGTCGAATTTGTTGACCCGTAAGACTGCGTGACATCTTGACGCAGAGCCACTGTTCAATTCAACAGGTGTGTCAGTGGCGCACTTATCATTCATCAGGCTGAGAGGCTTCGGAAAACCTCTTAGGTTCAGTTCGCTGTAAGTGTCATGATCTGTTTTCGATAAAATCAGGGCATTGTCGGTAAATGGTTTGCCCAGCTCAACACCGAACGGGGTTAAGGAAGTCAGAACGTCATCTGCGGCAGCCTGCCAAGCGATTAGTGTTAAGGCTATGATGAAAAACGAAAGATAGGATTTTTTCTTCATGAGACCTCACCCAATGTCCTGAGAATTCTACAAGGAATATTCAATCTCATTTGGGCGTACCATCCCTCTTGAATTGTTGAACAGAAATACGCTTCCCCATTTTGTATTTGATGATCAGTTTTGGCGTGTTGCTATTTCGATAGTAGAAAACCTGTTCGCCATGGAGTTTGCCATTTACGAAAGTTTCGGTGACACGTTGCCCTTTGTAATTGATGAAATCAAAGGGGCCATTTGCGATTTCGTTTGTCGTTTTATGTGAAACCATACCGCCGGATCGTTGGTAACCATCTGGCAATTCACCTGGTATCGCCATTGCGGGCACGTTCAACAGCACGGTTAACCCAAAGACAGATGCGATTGCTGTATATCGAAAAAAAATCATGGTTTCATTGTTCTTTATGATGGGGTTTTAAGTGAAATGTAAAATATCCGTTAGGGGGCGTTCCAAAAAACTTTCGTCTCAGATGTGCTATGTTTTAGTGAAATGCACCAAAAAACAGTATGTCAAGATCATGCGTGGGCTGGAAGTTGTCGTAATTGACCGTGATGACTGATCCAAAGAGACCGCCGCTTCTGTCTGGCGCACAAAGGGCTGCATATCTGTATGGATCATTTGCAACGACTTGTAATTGGAAACTGCCTATGCCGCCTTTCCAGTTAGCTCCTGTTTTGAGAACATAGGGTATGCGCAACGTGGATGTCAGGGCGTCATCTTGATCCGTAGTTTGAAAATCTTGGGTGATTTTTGAAATAGCTTCGTCACTGAGACAATAATTTGTCCGCCAGGGTCCATTGGCGAGTTCTACGCTTTCTTCACGCCATACTGGGAAAATACCGGGCACAGGCTTGTACTCATGCTTGATCTGAACAGGTGTGTCGGCCGGAAATGTTTGTGACCAGTGATACGCAGTTTTTTGGACCATACCGGGATCCCCAAAAGCACCGATTCTAGTGAGAAGGGCGTAATTGTACTCCGTGGTGGCGGTTTTGAAAACACGTTCGTCCGCAAGAGACGGTGGGAAATCGTAGCTGATATATTCATCCGTGACGTCTTTATCGCCGACCCACATACGTTGTGAAATATTCATGTCCACGGGGGCTCCATCCACAACGGTTTTGAAAGCGACAAAATTATTGGGGGCCTTGACCGGAAAGGATGGATGGCCGTTGATCACGTCTTCAAGGCGAATGTCAGGCAAGGGAAAAGCGATACGTACCGTTTTGTCCACATCGGACATGTTGCGAAACTGATAAAAAACGCTAACACGGTTATAGCTGATGTCTAGGGCTTCACGCTCCATGGCGATGTCGTCGTTTTGAGTCAGAACCAAACCGCCTGCTGTCAGCGCGGCAGAGGAATCATTCGCCGACGCAACAGATGAGACTGCACCCAAGACATAGGCGATGGCCAAGAGAAGAGGGTTATTTGAATAAGTCACTATTTTCTGTCGCTCCGTTCAGTTGAGCTAGATGGGCAAAGGCTTTTAAACACCGAAATCTGTAGTCGTTGGTACTCAATGGTTTTTGATGAAAGGCAGCGCGGTTGGCGTATGGAAATTTTCCAGTTCCATCCAGGTTTTCCGTATATGACACACAGTTTTGGGTCTTACACGCCAGTATGTAGCTGTCGGTGCGTTCATGTTTGTAGTTTTGATCGCCGTTCTGACCTAAATATCCGTCGATTGAGCCAAACTTGACTGCACGGGGCACCAATTTGTTGAGCGCTAACTTCAGTGTACGCGTTGCAAGGAACTCATCATCTGTCATTTCCATAGGGACAAGAGCGATCCCATTTAGTTTCGTCGATAATATTCCGTCAGATACGATAATTTGATTACGTACACAGTATGAATTGATAAAATCTAACGTTTGATTCTGGTCAGGTTCCGCCCACACCGAGGACGACAGAAGGGGTGCGGCGAATATCCAACAAGACAGAAAAAATGTGCGAAAACGAATGCGGCATGTCATTTTTTAAATTCCTGTATCAATATCAGAGAGCGCTAACTCATCCACGAAAGTGGGTATCATTGTGAACGCACTAGTCGAAATCCAGATGGAGAGGCCCTACTCGTTTGGTCTTGGCGGCGACGGAAAGCGGTTCGTAATGCACGGGCTTCATCATTGTATCCTCCGCCGCGCAATATACGTCTCGCACAATTGCCTGTTTCATCGGCACGGCCATCACGCGGTGCCTCTTCGTAATTATCCGTCACACAGTCTTGAACCCATTCGGAAACATTACCGTGTATATCGTGGAGCCCCCAAGGGTTTGGATGTTTTTGGCTCGCAGGACGCAATCCGTCGCGACCCATGCGTTCGAACCATGCAAAAGAAGATAACCCATTTTCATTATTTCCATGGGACCAACGTGTCTTTGTTCCCGCCCGCGCGACGTATTCCCATTCCGCTTCTGTTGGAAGACGATAGGTTTGCTTCGTTTTTTTGCTAAGCCAAGCGACATATTCCTGCGCATCATTCCAACTGATGCCGCTCACAGGATACCCCGAATAGCCGCCCTCTATAGGAGGAAGGTAAGAACACCCGCCGTCAAAATAGCATGCATCCCATTCAGCTAGCGTGACTTCATCCATACCAACGTCAAATGTATATCCGATAGAGACTTTGTGAACAGGTTGCGCCGTGGAGAAGTCTTTATCTCCCATGTCGAACGTGCCTGGCGCTATACTCAGCATTACAGGTTCTAACGCGCGCTTAATTTGCAGCCCTTTTTGCTCCTTAGCCTGATTGACCAATGGGCCGTTTTCGTAATTTTCAATGAACGCTGAAATCTCTCTCAGGTTTTTACTGCCTTTAACATGCTGCCAGTCTCGGGCCAAAAGCTCTGATAACTTGGACTGCGCTTCAAGAACGTATTGTCCTTTTGGGAAAGTTTTCAAATAGCTGTTTACGTCTTTAGGTCCCCCTGATTGCGCAACAGCCCACAAAGCGGCGTCGTTCGGATCAAACGTCTGCCCGGGTGAGTGGGAAGGCTCACCTCCTTTGGTCTCATCCGAATAGCACATGTTATAAATTTCGGCTTTGTCGAACCCCATCTTGCCCAGTTCTAGAACCTTATCGATGGGGCAACTGCCAATGCCCTGGGCGCTAACCGGCGCTGCAATTGTTAGCAAGATTGCTGCTGTCAGAGTTAGTTTTCGCATGGCGTGTAAAGTCCTTATTCCATCCCAAAAAATTAGAAAATCGTCAATGATTAGAACGGCGGCAATCGAGATTATTTATGTCTATAATTCAATGAATAGCAAGTATAGTCGCCTTGAGATTTAATTGCCAATAGACCATCTGTTCGAGTTGAGAAAAAGGCGAAAACAAGGCAAAATACATAGTACTCGAATATAGGTTTTTAGGGGAACAACCATGAAATTTTTTTTTATCTCTTTCTTTTGCTGTGATGTTGGTGTCACCTGCTATAGCTGCTGATGGCCTTCAACTTCGCACTGTGGAAGTTGACCGGAATGGAAATACAGGTCGTACTCTTGCCGAAACGTCGAGCATTTTTGCCAGTGAAAGTTCGTGCACATCTAATGGTGCGCGGTGGTGCGTTTATTTAGATTTGTGCAACCGCCGTTATTGGGTTCCTAAAAACACAGCAGATATTGTGAAGAACCATCTTGGGCCGGCAGGACATGGATTAGAGGTGATTTTAAACCATCAAAGTCAGTGTATTGCTGGGAAATATGCTCGATAATCGAATTCTGTTGACGCAAAAAAAACTGTATTAAATGAAGGCTAAACTTAAGGCGAGCTGCAGGGAGTGAGGTCTTCAGGGTCAGCGCCGCACTCTTCTTGCACCATAAATACTTCGTATGCGATTAAAGGCCAGAATGCAGCAGCGCGAAAACACTCAGAGCTCAAGCGTTCAGAAAGCCAAACACATTGACCGCTGGTCAATAGCCCTATCAAAATATAGATTAGCGCAGCACTTCGAGCGATTTTGCGTTTCATCGGGCTTAGAATGCATCTATATCACTTGAGGATTTCTCAAGGCCGTCTGTCTTTGCGACGCGTTCGTCGAAAAATGAGATTGTTATCTCTCTCGTCGTCTCTTTGGGAATGATGGATATTTCAACCTGATAAGCTCTGTCTGGGTGGAAACTAAACCCCGACATATCTGGAAGCATGACACATTCGTTTGCATTCGAAGTGACACGAGCGTTCATTCTACAGACAAGGTTAGGATATTTTTCCATAAGCTGATGCTTCATGTTCTCCGTGTATGTCTTCGGATTGACCGCTATATCGGCCGCTCTGAAGGCGACTCTCTGAACGCGTTTGTCGAGTTTGTTGATCCAGAGTTCAATTTCACATTGAAAACCACCCGATGGCTTTGGCTTTACCAGAAGCTCTGTTTCTTTGCACTCTGTTTCAGCAAGACTGAAGGACTTGGGCAAACTCTTTAAGCGAACTGAATCTACGCGTTTGTACTCATGAATACTTATTATAAGCTCTGGGTGTTCAAAAGGCTTTCCCAATTCAATGCCGAAAGGTTTTAAATATCCAGGTACCTCATCAGCAAGTGCTGGAAAAGAAAATAGTATGGAAGTGAGGACAGCCACAAAACGGGATAAAATAAATTTACTCATAATTCAGTCCATTTTCTCTTTTCAGAAAGTTTATCTAAGATTTATATTTTGCACACTGTCGCAATGTATCGCGCAAACTGAGACCGGACGGGCCATAATCTTCGATACGCCAATTTCCTGAAACCCTAGCAAAGTCGAAATGAATTTCGTTGGGTTCGCCAAAATTTTTGAAGCGGACGAGGACCTGTGCTACATCTCCTGCAACGTTTGGCGCATTGATGCGAAAACCAGAAATGTCTTCATCTTGCCCATCCACTAATAAGGCGAAATCGGCGCAGTGGTTATTATCATGACTAAGGTGAAATTGTGCGAGCGATGGTGAGAAAAACTTACGCACCAATTCAGGGATAAGAACGCCGTCTTTCTGGGCAATGCACAGATAACAAGGCTGCACGTTCTGTTCTGCAGCACCGGGTTCTTTTGTCACCGTATAAAAGCTTTTCACCATATTCAAAAGTACGTCGACATCGTTGTCGGATGCGGCGACGGGATGCGTCGCGCTGGAAAGTACAAAAGCTGTTAACAGTAAAAAAATATTTTGGCGAAGTTTCATGTAATGGAGCCTCCCTGTTTTGTGCTGTTCTGGATAAAAGTCAGAACAGCAACAATATAGAAGCGATTTGAAATCATAATAAGTAACAACTGAATATTGGCAAAATAATTATGAGGCTAAAGGATGTAGTTTATTCTGCCAATAGTACATCTGGTCTGTTGATGGTTGACTTAAGTTCAAGCATACTCATTTGAGATATCAATAATCAACCTATTTTCAAACGTGGGAGTAAGGTATGAAGGCTCTAATTCGATTTAGTTTTATTCTTGGGCTCGTTTTGTCATCCAAGTTGGGATTGGCGGCAGATACTCCAGAAGTTTGTGCGAATATGTTTTCCGCGATTGCCCAAACGGAAGAACGCAAGGTTGACGATCTCGTATCTTACTTACGTAGCAATGGGATTGATACCTCCTACGGTCAGCAAGGATTAGATCTGAACCGCAGTGGTGTTGTCCCCTCTGCTCGTACAGACAACCCTATTGTTGGCGTTTCTGTAAGTTCTAATTTTGCCAATCGTCCTGAACATCGTGCTAACGATAATGCATGGGTGTTTGGCAAAATTGCAGGTCAGGTCTTAATTGGAGGCAAATCCGTATACGCTAGTGGGCACACTTTTTTCCTGCAGACCAGCCTGCGACAGTTGGCTTCAACTTGGCAGGAGGCCCCAACTTCTTTGGTGCTGTTTGGCCCCAATTGCCAACTACATTTGAACACTTTTATGTCTGAACCGTCGGCAATGTTTAGCTATCTTATTACAGCTTCGCAACTCAGTAACCACCCCCAAGCTGTAAGAGGTTTTTTAAAGCGCTTCACGTCACTCGGACGGAATTGATAGTGCGGTTTCGATTTGAGTTTTTGAATAGGTGAATAAACATGACATTTTTAAGAAACATCATTTTGTCTGCAGCAATCTGGCTGGTCCCTTTTTGCGCAAATGCATATGTCACGAAGGGTAATCCATATCTGAGTGATGGGAACTCAGACCTCTCTATCTCCACTTCTGGAGGGGGGCATAAAATCATGCTGTGTAATACCTACTTCTTCATTGAATCGGATTACGGATATAAGGTGTATTCCGGAATGAAAAAACGTCTGAATGAGACTGGTGGATACATCTGGTATCGCCTCGATGTACCGCACAAAAAGCTTTATCAATGTGGTTGGGGAAAATATCAACACCTGAACGGGACCGTTCAGTGATGGACTGAATACCCCTAGAACAGTAGACACAGTTGTCCGTCGCCATATAATTTGGGCCAATCGAGCGCTTAAAATAACAGGGGAGAAGCTTGATAAAGGTGTGAATGAAGAGGTGGAGCAATCTGCAGACCTTGATAACAAAGGGGAAGGTTTGGAAAAAGATCCGCTGGGAATTGATGATGGAGAAGTCTCAAAGTCTTTTGAATTGGAAAACCATGAAATTGAATTCTTAAGAGCGTTGGGTGAATTTGCAACTACGCCGCGCGCAACCAAGCGTCTTGTTAATCTGTATATTCTCCTGCGAGTGCAAACGGCGACAAAGGGATTAAATGAGGTTGCGATATTTGCAGATAAGGAAAGAGGGGAATATCGAGCCGCCGCTTTATTGTTGGCGCTGGTTGTTGAGAAACGAGCTTTATTGGAGCGGTTCGCGGATAAGTTTGATGTGAATATGCTCGCGCAAATGCTTTCCAACAATTTGATGGAGTCATTGAAAGGCGCCGTAGAGGCACGATTGGATCTAGATATCTTACAGGAACAGCATGGTAAATTACCCGACTGGCAGTCTTTTGAAAAGTGGTTACTGGAAATTAGACGTTTTTCATTCCCTTGGAAGAAGTGGACCCGTTCCCTAAAACTGGAGAGTACCTTCTCCGTTTAGGCGGCGTTCAATTCAAACTGCATAGGGCTGATGTTGCCCAGATATGAATGCCTTCGTTTAGGGTTATAAAATCGATTGATATATCCAAACAAGGCTTTTTCTGCCTGTTCTCGTGTTTGCAACTTCATTCTCCAGATCAATTCAGCTTTTAAAGATTTGAAAAAGGTTTCAACAGCGGCATTATCATAACAATTACCTTTGCCTGACATTGAGGCTTTAAATCCATGTTTTCTGAGCAGTTTCTGATAATCGTGAGAGCAATATTGGCTACCACGATCTGAATGGAAGATTACGCCTTTTGGCGGTTGCCTCAGTGCAATGGCCCGCTGTAAAGCATCTATCACCAATTTACGTTTCAACCGTTTACTTGTTGCCCAGCCAATGACACGGCGAGAATAAAGATCGATGACGACAGCTAAATACAGCCAGCCTTCTGCGGTCTTGATATAACTGATGTCGCCTGCCCATTTTTGGTTTGGACCAGTCGTTGTAAAATCGCCATCCAACAAGTTCGGTGCCACATTGAAGTTATGGTCACTGTCCGTTGTCTTCTTGAAGGCGTGGGTGCGGACCACTTTGATATTATTATCTTTCATTAAACGAGCGACACGTTTTTCACTCACTGTGAAACCAAAGTCTCGCAATTCATCTGTCATACGCTCACGCCCATAGGACTGGTAATTTTCATTATGGATGGGACGAATATTGGTCAACAAAACCATGCCGTCACGTTGGCGTTGGGACATAGGCCGTTTACGCCAGTCGTAATAACCGCTCGGACTGACATTGAAGGCTTTGCAGAGCAGGTGAAGCGGATGATCAGCCTTCTTCGCGTCAATGAATTTGAACCTCATCGCTTTTGGCTTGCAAAGAAGGCCGTCGCCTTTTTTAGAATTTCACGTTCCTCTCGTAAAATACGGCTCTCTTTACGAAGCCGGGCAAGTTCTTTGTGAAGGTCATCATGGAGACCAGATATCAAGTCATCATGTTTATGTTGGGCGACCCATTTGTTCAAGGTGGGCATGCCGATACCAAGATCAGCCGCTACTTGTTTGCGTGTTAGCCCACTTGCCAGTGCAAGCTGGACAGCTTCAAGTCTAAATTTATCAGATTTTTTGAGACTCATTTGTTCCTCCTTTAAATCTCAGTTTAACAGAAGGTGCTCTCCAGTTTTAGGGAACGGGTCCATATGAAAAGCAGGATGCTTTTCTGGATAAGTACATTGCAAGCCACGCAATGGACCAACAGAGAATGCAGGTTGTTTTTGATGCTATTTCCTATTTCCAAGAAGACCGCCGCCTACGCCATATCAAAACTTTTTTGCAGAACAATCAAAACTTCGCAGACTTTAGAAAACTAACCATAGAACCCTCCATGCAGTCATGGAGCGGTAGCCGCGTTCCCATTGACACAAGACGCGCTGAATTCCTTGAAAAAGTCAAAACGCTATGTTCTGGGCCTGACTTTCTGGAACACCGAACTGAAATTTCCGATTGGATTGACAGGATTTATAGAGATATTGAAAGAACCAAAAAGTCAGAATTCCTGAGAGATGATTGAGTCTGATTAAACTCAAGGCAGGTGTCATCAAACTTAGATTCAGAAGAAAGGTAAAATATATGATGGGCACAAGTTGGGCACCGTATGGGCACCGACTTTTTTGGAGAAAAATGTAAAAACAAAAAAAACCTTGGTTCCCCAAGGGGTTTGTATGGTCGGGAAGAGAGGATTCGAACCTCCGGCCCCTGCCTCCCGAAGAC
>JABXIC010000216.1 GCA_013373265.1 Methylocystaceae bacterium
ATAATACAGCGCGTATTCGCCCATTTTTGTTCACATCCATTCATCTGGTTATCATCCCCCTTGAACCATTGCTCTGCGTTTAAATGAATTGTACTCTTTTGCGGAAGATAGTGACTTTCTGCGATGATAAGAATTTTTAAATCAGTGTCCTGATAATGGCACCCAACAAAAGGCCGCATGATTGAATATTTTTCATAAAAATCAATTTTATCGAATTCTGCATCAAAGCTCTCTGTATAATTCATCCCAAGACCTCCCTCTCCCATAAATATTTTCATAACAAATATATACAATCTATAAGACATAATTCATAGAGGAAGAACTCCCAAATTCTTGCTAGAACCTTTGACTGTCCCCCCAACCAAATACAAACGACATAAAACGGCAACATCTCTGCCTTATAGTGCCCGCGCCTTGTCACCCAAATCAAAGGATCAATCATGGGTATAGTTGTCTCTGTTGCGGCTTATGGGGAACATCAATTCAGCAAAACGCCTTGTGCAGAAATTCTCCTCACCACCGGGTTTGGTGTTGAAGGCGACTGTCATTATGGGGAGAAAGTGCAGCATCGTTCCCGCGTGGCGAAAAACCCGGACCAACCCAACCTGCGCCAGGTGCATCTGATCCATGAGGAATTGTTTAACGAATTGGCCACTCAGGACTTTCATGTTCAAGCAGGTGAGATGGGTGAAAACATTCTCACACGCAACATTGCGCTGTTGGACTTGCCGCAGAAGACACGCTTGTATATTGGTGAGGATGTGATGCTGGAACTGACAGGGTTGCGCAATCCTTGCAAGCAAATTGATGCCTTTCAAAGTGGATTGATGCACGCCTTGATCGATAAAGATGCACAAGGCAATCTCATCCGTAAAGCGGGTGTCATGTCCGTTGTTGTACAAGGCGGTGTGGTCAGACCCGATGATCGCATCACCATTGCGCTGCCCGATGGGAAACACAGCCAGCTTGAGCCCGTCTAGAGTCAGGACCTAGGCTTGTTCACAATAAGTTGAACGGCTGTTAATTGCCCCTGCCCGACAAGGGGCTATACTCAAACCTATGAAACAGATACTGACATTCAAGACGGCGGCGCCAATCTTGGCCCTGTGCGTCACCCTTGCAGGCGCGATGGTTGCGACGTCCCCGGCCAAGGCTGAAAGTGACCCGATTTATACCGAGTTTTTGTCCAATGTCGCTGTGCAGGGCTATGACCCGGTTGCATATTTCAAAGAACAGGCTGCCGTCAAAGGCAATGACAATTTCTCCACCACCTACATGGGGGCAGAGTTTCATTTTGCCAATGCAGAGAACTTAAAAGACTTTAAAGCAAACCCACCAAAATACGCCCCGCAATATGGCGGCTATTGCGCGTGGGCGATGGCGCAAGGCAGTCTTGCTAAAGGCGATGCACAGTTTTGGCGCATCGTCGATGGCAAGCTTTATCTTAATTACAATCAAGACGTTAAAGATCGTTGGGATGAAAATATTGATGGTTTTATTGCAAGCGCCGACAAAGTTTGGCCCGACGTTCTAAAAAAATAATGCAATTACATATGATTGCATGAAAAAATTGTAGCCGTTTGCGATAACTTGATGCTAGTCTTGCTGAAAATTAAGCAAGGCGAGGCATCAATGTTTGCGTATATCGAAGGTGGAAAGCTTATCAAATTTCAACAGACCCCCTCTCATCCAGAAACGGGGGAACCTTTGCTCAGTACAGCGAAAGGGACTTTGGCAAACCTAGGCTGGTTGCCCGTTGAAATTCAAGCCGCAGAAATGACACAAGATCAAACCCGTGGGGAAGATATTATCATCATTGATGGCGACACGGTACGCGTGATTCAGACGGTGCGCGACCTCAGCGATGAAGAAGCCTTCCATAAGATTAAAAACAACATCTTATTGATGATTGAAAAAACAGAACAAACCCAGTCTGACCGGGCAGAGCGTGAACTCTTGCTGGAACTGGCCCAACATCTGAACCTCACTTCCAGCAAGGCTTATGCAATCCTCAAAGAAGTTGATGACAACATCACCGCCCAACGCGCCCTTTTAGGCCATGCAAGCTAAAAAACTTTAAAAAACACAGACAAACAAAAAGGGCTTCAGAAATCTGAAACCCTTTGCATCAATAGAGCGTGTTGTCTTTTGTTAGATTACACGAATGTCAGCTTGTTCACCGTATGCGCCCTGAATGAGCTTTTGTGCATGACGAACCATTGTTTGGCGTTCTGATTTTTGGATCAAAAACGCAATATTTCCACTGTTTTCCATACAGCTCACAAAATTGTGGATGCCGTATCGAATCAGGAATGTTTGTTGTGAACTCATTTTTTTCCTTATTTTTATATGAGTGTTATTTTTTATGAAGCTATTTTTTCTTCATAACGGCGCGGGCCAGTTTTTTAGTCGCCTTGATGTCAGAGGCTTCTTTGGCCAGTCGTTGCGCCTTCAGATTAGCAATATGAGCAGCGCGTTCGCTTCGTGCATCGTTTTTATCCTGAACGTAAACTTTTTCTTGTTTCTTACTTTTCAGGGATAGTTCTTCTGCTTTAGAAAGCGGCTTCATACTCATTTGTTATCCAGTAATTGTGACATCAGTAATAACGCCCTTTGTGACAAACACAAAGGGCGTTACGACGATCTTCGTATTAGCCGACAACTTTTAGGTTAGTCGCAGAAGATTTGCCATTGCGGCCAGTTTCGAGGTCATAATCAACTTTTTGACCTTCTTGCAGACCGGACAGGCCAGCTTGTTCTACAGCAGAGATGTGAACGAACGCATCAGCGCCGCCATCTTCTGGTTCAATAAAGCCAAAACCTTTAGTGGGGTTAAACCATTTAACGCTTCCAACAGCCATAACATTAGTCCTTTGATTGGAAAACAAAAATACGTATAGCGCGACCTGCGTCCATACGTTCAAATAACTATAACAATGTAATGGGGTAACGTGGTTGCCAGATTTAAACCGATAACGACTGCAACACATAACATAGTAAATTATTGAACCTTTAACATACGGGTATTATTCAACCAAGTCAACACAATGCGTACACTTCTGAGCCCAAATAACAAAAGGGCTCAGAAAACCCAAGCCCCGTGTCACTTTTAACCAAAATTATTTTGCAGATTTATACGACGCGTATATCCGCAGTTTCACCATACCAGCTTTCAATCAGCTTTTGTGCATGGGTGATCATGGCATGTCGTTCTGATTTACGGATATAAAATATATGCTTCCCGCCTGCGATGGCGTAGGTCACAAAATTATGAATGCCGTATTTAATCAGAAATGTTTGTTCTGTACTCATCATTTTCTCACATTTCCTATCATTCAACACATAACAGCCTATGCCCAGAACATTAAGAACAGCCTAAGAAAATATGACGCTTTCATGAATTTTGACGGCCTATATCACCAAGAGATAAAGCGCAACACAAGCCAATGCGGTACCCATAATCCAATTCAAAATCTGCATTTGCTGTGATGTGCGCAAAAGCTTTTGCGTCTTCGCCCCCAACACGGCCCAAAAACCGACCCCGACGTAACACAAGAAGAAATAGATCATGCAAAAAAACAGCAAGCTTCCTACTTCCGCTCTGCTGACAAAGGCCGTAATACCGGACATGCAGGCAATCCAGGCTTTGGGGTTAAGCCATTGCAGGATCCAGCCTTGCCAGAATTTGGGACATGGCGCCGTGCGTTCACCTTCAACAACTCCCTTTGCCCGCACAATTGAAAAAGCCATATAAAGTAAAAACAGCGTGCCAGCATAACCCAGCACCTGCATCACCACAGGGAATTGCATCATCAATTCCAAAACGCCGGCCCCCAATAAATAAAGCAATACTGTAAAGCCAATGGTAGCCCCACTCACAAAGGGAAAAGTTCTGAAAAAACCGTGATTTACACCTGATGAAAGCGCGATGACATTGACCGGCCCCGGGGTGATCGACATGGTAAGCGCAAAGGCACACATCGCCCAAATAACTGACATTTTGATCCATCCTGATTTATTTTTTCAGGATTTTATCAGGTCTATTATTATGTTATATATAGGAATAAAGTAAATTCACTATTCTTAAAAATATCATAATGATACATGATCTGCGCGCCATTACCTTTTTTGTCAAAACCGTTGAACTCGGCTCTTTTCGGGCCTGTGCAGACCATTTTAAACTGTCCCCTTCCGTTATCAGTCAACACATCGGACAATTGGAACAGAAGCACAACATTGCGCTGCTTTATCGATCAACACGCAAATTGTCTTTAAGCCATGATGGGCAGCTCTTCTATCAAGAAGCCAAGAAAATGGTAGAGGCCGCCGATAAGGCGGTGGACTTACTCAGCGGCGCCTCCCCGATTACAAAAGGACGCATCAGCGTCACCTGCCCGGCCGCTCTCGTACGTGCCCCCTTATGGCAAAAAATTGCACAGTTCCTCACAGACAATACCCGCGTTGAAATCGACTTAAGATGCAGTGATAAAAGAATTGATCTGATTGCCGAAGGGGTTGATTTAGCCATTCGGGTAGGGGATTTGAAAAACAGCAACCTGCGCAGTACGAAAATTGCAACGATCCAGCGGAAACTTGTCTGCACACCTGCTTATTTTGCGGATCATGCGCACCCCAAAAAACCTGAAGATTTGAAAGATTGGAATTGGATCAAGATGAAAATGATGCCGCCCTATCGACGCCTGATCAATAAAAACGGGGTAGCAACAGATATCCATGCCAACCACCGTATAGAGGTCGATAACGTGGAAGCCATGTATCAATTCAGTCGTATGGGACTTGGCCTGTCGTCTCCACCGGATTATATGGTCGCAGATGATTTGGAAAAAGGTAATTTGGTCGAAGTTCTGCCCGATTGGACGGTTTCAGATATGCAGGTCTATGCCCTCTGGCCGGAGAATGTCCGAAATGGGTCTCTCACAAATCAATTAGTGAAACATCTGAAATCACAAAAAACGTGATTTCCTGACGCATAATAATAGAAGAAAAAAGTAAATGATCCTAGGAAGGTTAGAAATCATGCAAGGCCAACCTATTTAGCAATTATTAAGCTTTGAGCAATTGCTTCTCAATTCTCTCCACTCATATCGCGGATCAGTTAAATAACGAATGATTGCACGATAACTTTTCATATAAGCTTCGGACTCCGGTTGTGTCACGTCATCATCTAACGCAGCATGCACCGAACCATAGGCAAGGTCATTGTAACAAAAAGCAATGACACTTTTATGTGCGGCCGCTTCATTGCGCTGAAAACCGCCTTTAGGGGCAGTACAGACGTGATCACCATAAACATTGTGTTCTGGTGCCAACACCAAGACAAGGCGCGCGCCTTTTTCATGATCATCGGATAATCTTAAAGGCACTTTTGGACCATGAGTATAGCCATCCATCGCTTTCAAAATAGCCGATTTCATCGCCGGATCCTTTGCACCGTAAATGACCAAATCCAGATGACCTTTCTGCGCCGCCCCTTCAATCCACTTTATTTGAGAAAGGTGTTGCTGGTAGCGCGTCATCGTAACCGGCGCACAATTAGATAGTGAAAAAATGCATATGCTCAAAAAAATGATTTTCTTTATCATATGCATTTCCTTCTTTTCTAAACGTCCAAATCTTCCACGAACTTCGCGCGTTCCTGAATAAACTGGAAGCGCAGTTCCGGTTTTTTACCCATCAGTTGATTAACCAAATCAGCCGTGTCTTTGGCTTCTTCAATATCTTCATCATTGTGGCCCTGCGGAACCGTCACACGCAAAAGCGTGCGTTTATCCGGGTCCATGGTTGTCTCTTTCAACTGTGCAGGCGGCATTTCACCCAAGCCCTTAA
>JABXIC010000219.1 GCA_013373265.1 Methylocystaceae bacterium
CAGCAGCAGCTTCTTCAGCTGGTGCTTCTTCAACCGGAGCAGCAGCGGCAGCAGCGGCTTCTTCAGCAGCAGCTTTAGCAGCTTCTTCAGCTTCACGTTTCTTTTCAGCTTTTTCTTCAAGGCGCATTTTAGTTTTTTCAGACTGTTCCGCTTTTGTTGTTTGTTGCGGAATAGCACGTTCAGCTTTACCAGCATTTGCCAAGAAGCGCAGAACGCGGTCAGACGGTTTCGCGCCTTGACCCATCCAGTAGTCAACGCGATCAAAATTCAAAACGACACGTTGTTCGTTGTCTTTGGCAAGCATCGGGTTGTATGTGCCAAGTTTCTCAATGAAACGGCCATCGCGCGGCGCGCGTTTGTCTGCAACAACGATACGATAGAACGGACGCTTTTTAGCGCCGCCACGTGCCAAACGGATTGTAAGAGCCATGTGTTGGTCTTTCCTGTGGTTTGGGTTTAGTACAAATGGTTTAATCGAAAAAATAAGCTAAAAGGCCTTCACTTTTTGAACGGTGGTAATCCTGGTGGTAAACCACCTTGACCCCCAAGGCCGTCCAAGCCGGGCATACCGTTCAGGCCACCCGGGGGCATTCCGCCCGGACCACCCATCATGCCGCCCAGTTTGCCGAGCAAACCTTTTTTATTCATCTTTCCGACTTTTTTCATGACGGTGGCAGTTTGCTGATATTGTTTCAGCAGCTTGTTAACGTCCTGAACTGAGAGGCCGCAGCCTGCCGCGATACGCTGGCGGCGCGATGCCTTAATAAGTTTGGGATTTTGACGTTCTTTCACCGTCATGGACAAGATAATCGCCTGTTGGCGTGCAATCATCTTGTCATCCACTTTCGCTTCTGCGAGTTGTTTTTTCATTTTGCCGATGCCAGGCAACATACCGAGCAAGCCATCCACATCACCCATTTTACGAATTTGAGTGAGTTGTTCCAGCATATCTTCCAGCGTAAACAGGCCTTTCATCACCCGTTTAGCCAGCGCCTCAGCTTTCTCATGTTCGATGTTTTCCTGGGCTTTTTCCACCAAGGAAACCACATCACCCATGCCAAGGATTCGCCCGGCAACACGGTCTGCGTGGAACGCTTCCAGCTCGTCAATCTTTTCACCGACACCCATCACCTTAATGGGGGCACCTGTGACTTGCTTCATGCTCAACGCTGCACCACCACGTGCATCGCCGTCCACACGGGTCAAAGCAATACCCGTAATACCGATTTTATCGTTAAATTCTTTTGCCACATTGACCGAGTCTTGACCCGTCATGGCATCTGTCACCAACAAAGTCTCGGCCGGTTTGGCCACGTCGCGCACTTGGGCGACTTCTTCCATCAGCTTTTCATCGATATGCAGGCGACCTGCCGTATCAAGGATGACAACGTCAAAGCCCCCTTTGCGGGCCTCAGACATGGCGCGTTTAGCAATAGCGACAGGTTGTTCACCAAAGACGATAGGCAAGGAGGAAAGCTCAGCCTGTTTGGCCAATACTTCCAATTGTTGTTGGGCGGCAGGACGATAAACGTCCAAAGAAGCCAAAAGAACTTTCTTGCGTTCTTTTTTCTTCAACATCAAACCGATTTTGGCAGAGGTGGTCGTTTTACCGGCACCTTGCAGACCGACCATCAAAATCGCCACCGGCGGAACGGCATTTAAATTAATCGCGGTATCGTCTGCGCCAAGCATATCGACCATGCAGTCATGGACGATTTTAATAACCATCTGCGCCGGGTTAATACCTTTAAGAACTTCTTCGCCTATGGCTTGTTCTTTAGCTTTCGCAACAAAATCTTTGACCACGGGCAGGGCAACATCGGCCTCAAGCAAGGCGACGCGCACTTCGCGCATAGCCTCACTAACGTCGGACTCTGACAGAGACCCGCGTTTCGTGAGTTTATCGAATATGCCGCCAAGGCGACTTTGAAGGCTTTCAAACATATATAAATAGTCCCAACGCAAAACGCGCCAGTGCTCGAAACTCGAGGACTGGCGGCACCCCTATAAGGTGACAAAATTGTCAAGAGGCATTGAATTTGTGCGTCCTTGTACTGAACCCCATAAACAGAGTCAAGCAAAAGCATGACCAAAATCGCCCCCTTCGAGAAACGTTCCGATTCTCCCTTACAGGAAGCGACATTCATACTTATTGAAAAACACTGAATTAGTTATTGTATTGATACCAATTTATACAAGTAAAGGACAATATTTTTAAATATTTTAAACAAACAACCAAAGATATTATTTATATTCAGCATACATCCGCTAGAATTACTACTCTTAATTTAGTGGAGAAAATTAATGCTTACTATAAGAGTGTCTCGTCCAAGCGATGTTGAAGATATTGCCGCTGTTCATGCGGCATGCTGGCAAGATGTCTATGCATTCATGCCCCCGGAAGTTCTGAAAAGTCGCGACTACAACTTTCGCCTCAAACAATGGAAAAACTGGTATGCGGAAAAAAAGTTTGACCTAAGTGAAGGGCTTTTTGTCATGGAGTACGGTAAAAGGATTGTCGGCTTTTGCATGTGTAAACCCAATCTTGACCCGGATATCCCCCAGGCTAAAGGGGAATATCACGCCCAGTATGTTTTACCGCAATATCGTGCCCGAGGGACTGGTTATCAGGTTTTGCAGGTCCTGACCGCCTATTTATTGTCACAAAAAATGTCACCCATGTGTTGCTGGGCATTTCAAGACAATACAATTTGGCAATGGTATGAACGTATGGGATTTGAAAAAGTCATCGCCCGTGACCGCATTATCAATAATATTGCAGTCCCTGAATATGGCTTTCTCCATCGTGACCCGGAAGGATTGCTTTATGACCTTACCATGCGCTTGATTGCGGCAGAATAAGGTCATCCCCAAAGCCTCGGGAATTAAAAACAGACTTTTTCACGCACTGCATGTACAAAGCACAAGCGGTGTTAAATATATTTTCGCCAATTCTTCCAAATGTGTCCTTGTCTTGGTCACAAAACATATTTACGCTTATTTTACATAATCGTTTCGAATCGGGTACAGAAATCATGCGTATTTTAGCTCTACTTCTTTTATGCCTCTTCGCTTCTCAAACAGCATATGCCAAAGAAGACATGAAAAAATATGTGGATTTTCAAGCGCGACACATCACCAAGATGGTTGAGCTCATCGACATTGCCCTGAAAGAAGCGGCAGAGACAATTGAACGCAACCCGGATAAAGAAGAATTATTTATCCACGACTCACTCAAAAATTATGTTGAACGTACACCGGCACTGCGCGCGATCATCCATACCGATGAAAAAGGGATTTTGCGCACCGATAGCATCACCTATCCGGCCAAAAATATTGATCTCCATGATCGTGAATATGTTAAACACAGCCTCAACTCACCACAACAAGAACTCTATATCGGCTCAGCCGTGCTAGGGCGTAGTTCGGGCACCTCTTTTATTCCCTTTTCCCGCCCCTTGATGGACGCACAGAAAAATCCGATCGGTGTTGTCGCCGGCATCATGCATCCCGGTTTCTTACTCAGGCAGGACCTGTTATGTCCTCAGTGTTTTGCAGCCGTTTTCAATACGAATGGTAAAGTTTTGGTCAGCTATCCATCCAATGCCCAATACCCTGACGATTATATTGCGGCGCTCCTCAAACAACAGGATGGTGCCCCTCTGGAATATGTCTTAGAGGGACAAAAAGTTCAATCTCAGACCATCCATCTGAAGAAATCCGGCTTATCCATCTCAATAAGCGCATTCTCGAAAAAATAACATCGCAATCATATGAGCCATCCTATGATTGTACTTTCAAAAGATCACTGCTATGTTCCGTTATAAAAGAAACATGAGCATTTAATGATTCGCATCTTTATAATATTATGCCTTCTCGTCAGTTTTGCCCGTGAAGGGTTAGCGCAGAAAGACTTGGATTTAGACTTAAACTTGGCTGCAGGCTATCAAGTTGTCCAAGCTGAATCTATGTTGCATGCAGCAGACCTCGCCTTAGTTGGGCTTGCTGATCTTTTTAGTGATGATGAAAATGACGCCATAGACCCCCTTATCATCCATGATTCACTTAATAGAAAAATTGATAAAACACCCGGTCTTCAAGCGTTGTTTACTGTAAACGTTGCGGGTCAACTTTTGCATGACAGTTTTATATATCCAACCCGTTTTCTGAACTTGCATGACCGTGGTTATATACAAAATGCACTCATGCTGAAACCCAACCAGCTTTTTATAGGTAAACCCATTCCCAACCAATTTATTGGTTTTGACAGTCTCCCGATGTCACGGGCCATATTTAATATGAAGGGTCACCTTAAGGGTGTTGCCGTTGCCATTTTAACACCCGATCATTTGTTGGACCGCTCTTACATATGTACCAAATGCTTGGTTTCTGTTTTCAAAACAAACGGTGAAAAAATAGTCAGCTTCCCCGCATCGATGGAAAAAAAAATAGCCATTAAAGACCTTATGAAAGACTACGCCCCAAACACGGTTTTTGATCTGACCATACGGACATTAAGAACCAAATCCTTATGGGTCAAATTCTCCCAATATGATTTGGTATTACTTTATTCCTATGTCTTATAGCTGAGTTTTTAGACAGACCCCGAGTACTCTTAAACCTGATTACGACGGTACAGTTGCGCCAAATTAAGCCTTAAGAGTTTCAGGTTAAAGGAGACATGCTCTAATAAGAAATCAATTCCTGACGCTTATGATCCAACTCAATATGTTTGATCAGATAAGATAGGGCATTTGCACGTTCTACCTTGGAAAAGTCCTGAAACTTTTTACCCATATGCCGTTCAACATCACCCAACAGACGGATCGGGTCATTATCACTGGTGCGCGAAGCCACAACAATCAAACGCGATAACTGTTCTTCACTGACAGTCGGAATCGCTTCTTGCCTGATCCATAAGGCACCCGTCACAATCATCACAATAAAAAATCCAAAAATACCAGCCCATCTCATTGAATGAAATATCGATTTTTTTGAACTCTTATCTAATTCTGATAAAGCTTTCTGAATGTTTTGATCCAGCATAGAACACCTAAAGATAAAGCATTTAAAGATAATAAGCCATGCCATTGATTATCGTAGATTGTACGCGACAATGCAATGATATTTTTCGTACCTTTAGCTGACTCCACCATAAATGTAAATATTTTATCGTATATTTAATCGCTGCGTTGCGAAATCAATAACCTGTGCCGTAATTTCAGCGGGCGCTCTGATCTCTTCGGGCTTGCGGTTATTCAGTACCATCCAATCATGCAACTCTAAAAAGACGTCGGCAAAAACTTTTGGATCAGAAGAAGTGTTGGTACGTTTACACAGATAATAGGCAACATTCCAAGCGATCTTGCGCTCCACATCAATGTCCATCTCTAAGGTGGAAATTTTCATGGTGCCAAAACCGGTAAAAAGCCAATTTAGATCATAGCCCAATTCTGATAGTTTTTTCAGCACATCCCCTTTCGGGATTTTGCCATATTCATAGGCTTGGACCGTCCCAATAGAAGCACCAATTTTAAGCGCAAATTCTTTTTGAGTCGCACCCATATCGCGGCGTATTTCAACGAGCCTTTGCCCAATGACCTTTAAAGATTCTTCCATCTGATGCCCATTTATCATGCGATGGCCAAAGCCATCGACCTTGGAACATTTTCCGAGAAAACACCCAAATTTTCAACTCTTAATTTCGTAAGGCCCAATTTTTTATATATAAGACAATATTTCAACTTTTTAACCCTTCTAAACTACACCTAAAAGTTTAGTTACTTCTCCTTTATGTTCTAAAATAAATAGTTTTTTTGTTGACAGCGGTTCTCTGATACAGCCATTTTCAAGTATTTTGTACTTCACAGAATTGAGTAAATATCATGAACAGAAGACCTCCACGTACCGTCCCGGACCCTATCGACAAATATGTTGGCTCTCGTGTACGTGCCAGACGTGTCGGCATGCGTATTTCTCAAACCAAACTTGGTGATGCTATCGGTATAACTTTTCAACAGGTGCAAAAGTATGAAAACGGCACAAACCGCATCGGGGCAAGCAATCTATACAAGATTTCACGCCAACTGGGTGTCGATGTTTCCTATTTTTTCCAAGACATGCCTGAAGATCTTTATGAATCTTCAAATGCCGACCCTTATGGTTTAAGTGAGCCCTCTGCAAAACCTTTTGAATTAGACCCGTTATCTGCACGTAATTCGATCGCGCTTGTGCATGATTTTCAGCGCATCCCAGACGAGCAATTACGCCAACGTATGAGTCACTTTATGCGTTCATTAGCTGATAGCCTGACCGATACACCTCACGATATTGATATAGAAGACTAACTAACGTCTACACAATACACTAAGAAATTGTTAATTTTCATAAATTCCCTTAAGTCGGGAATATACAGTTGGGTTTCTCCATTCACCATGATATGCCTCTTAGGGTTATTTTATAAGTATTCTCTTATTTAGTGTATTAAGGAAATGACAGAAACAATGGCTAAGCCGCACAAAAAATTAGACCCGGTAAATCTAAAAGTTGGCCAACGTTTGCGCATGAAACGAAAGCTTCAAGGTTTAAGTCAACAAACATTGGGCGATATGATTGGTGTATCCCGTCTCGTCATCAGCCAATTTGAAGTCGGTCGACGCGCCATTCCGGCCTCAACCCTGTATAAAATAGCCACCTTCTTCCAGGTACCAGTTAGTTATTTTTTTGAAGAGCATGATGACATCAAAACAGCGCTTCCCTCTTTAGACGCGTTCGACCCTCTTTTAACCAACGAAGCCATCTCCCTTTTAAAAGACTTTCGCGCCTTGGGAAAACCAGAGGTCAAAAAAGCTTTTGCCGCGGTCGTGTCACGTGCTGCAAAATTAAACACAACCCTGCATAATAAATAAAAAGATCAACTAAACTTCATTTTACTAATCCACGAGACTGTAAGTGACGGAAATCTTTCTTTTTATGGGTTGCGGGCGCGGTCTCATTTTTGGTGTCTAAAACTTCCCTCTATCAAAATTCTCTAAAAAAGAAGCACGTTCAGATTATTGTCAGCTTCACCTTTTAGGTTCCTGACATGTTTAATTTGTAGGAACACTCCAATGAAAAATCTTGTTGTATTAAGTCTTTGTGCCTGTGGCCTGTTGTTTGCGAACGTAGCTTTGGCTGATACGGATGGCGCTTGTCACGTTAATAAAAATGAATGGGTAAGCAAAGATGCCGCCACACAAAAATTGGAAAGCGAAGGCTGGAAAGTCCGTAAAGTCAAAATAGAAGATGGTTGTTATGAAGCCTACGCCCTCAAAGGTGGCGAACGTGCAGAAGTTCTTCTCAATCCTAAAACACTTGAAGTCGTGAAGATTAAGAAAAACGATTAATCACTGCAACCGCGCACGGGTCCAAAAGGTCAGTGCGCGGACACTCTTTTCATATTTCAGAAAAATAAATGAGTCATTTCAGAAAAAAAGCTGCCTTGCGTATTGGATTAGCCAGCTTAACACTGGCCATTATCTCCAGTCTATTTGCATGGTACATCTCTAAAGAAAACTTTGAAGAAAGCATTGTTTCTCTGGCCTATGAAGAAGCACATCGCTTGATCCTGCATCAACTGCCCCAACAGAAAAACGCACCAACTGACATGCAAGCCGCTGCACAAACATTAGCAGGCGGATTGTTTGATATTGCCGAAATCTACGATGTTCTGGGCAGCAAGATGGCTGAAGCCATGACCAGTGATGGCGAAAAAATAGAACATAAAATCCCCAAACATTCCTTCCTCAACGCCGCAGAGCCCCGCTACGAAAGTTTCATTCTGGATAATGATCAATGGGTTTTACGCGTTTTCGTTCCCTTGCAATCTCTCGCAAAAATGAACGACACAAAAGACATCGGTTACTTTGAAGGGGTGCGTATTGTTCCTGCCTGGCAGGAAGAACAAATTTACAAAAACTCACTCGTGGTCTCTCTTCTCGTCAGTTTAGCGGCCCTTTTGTGCGGTCTTGTGGTTTATCCCATTGTTGTTCGCCTGTCGCAGGACAATGAAAAGAAAGCCGTCGAAGTCCTTGATTCCCATATCTCGATGATGGAAGCCTTAGGGCGCGCCATTGCCAAAAGAGATTCAGATACAGGTGCCCACAACTATCGCGTGGCCTGGATTGCCGCGCGCATTGGAGAAAAAGCGGGGCTCAGTGGCAGTAAAATGCAATCCCTCATTGCCGGTAGCTTCCTGCACGATGTGGGGAAAATCGGCATCACAGACGCCATTTTGCTCAAACCGGGCAAGCTAACGGATGAAGAATTCAAAACCATGCGCACCCACGTTCAACAGGGCGAAGAGATCGTCAATGGCATGGGATGGCTGCATGGGGCAAATGAGGTGGTTTCCGCCCACCATGAAAAATGGGATGGCACAGGCTATCCCCGTGCGCTGAAACATGAAGAAATTCCCTTATCGGCACGTATCTTTGCCATTGCCGACGTCTTTGATGCCCTGTCGTCAAAACGCCCCTATAAAGACCCCATGCCCTATGACAAAGTCATGAAAATCTTAAAAGAAGATACCGGCACCCATTTTGACGCCCGTTTAATGGATTTATTTATCCCCATTTCTAAAGAAGTTTCATCCAAGCTTGAAAACTTAACTGAAGACTCTGCGCGTCGTTTGCTTGAAGAGGTCGTGCGCCGACATTTCTATATATAAAAAAAAGGACGCCTCACAGCGCCCTTTTTTACAATCCAAATTTGCCAAACCTAGGGACGTAAAAAACCAACCACGTCTTTTACTTCTTGCAGAATCGGTTGCGCAATGGCATTGGCACGTTCTGCCCCATCACGCAAAATAGCATCGACTTGTGCCGGATCGTCCATATAACGCTGCATTTCTGTACTGATCGGTGATAGTTTCGCCACAGCCACTTCAGTTAATGCTTTTTTGAAATCCGCAAAGGATTGACCGCCATATTGAGCACAAACTTCTTCCAGCTTCATATTGTTTAAAGCACCATAGATGTTCATCAGGTTTTTGGCTTCCGCACGGTCTTCAAACCCATCAACACTATCCGGTACAGGATGCGGGTCTGTCTTCGCTTTACGAATCTTCAAAGCAATGGCATCCGCATCATCCTTCATGCCAATACGGGCATATTCTGACGGATCCGATTTAGACATTTTCTTGGTGCCATCACGCAAAGACATAACACGGGTTGCCGCACCAAAGATCATCGGCTCAGGCAGTGGGAAAATTTCCTTGCCAAAGTCATTGTTGAACTTTTGTGCAATATCGCGCGCCAATTCCAGATGTTGCTTCTGGTCATCACCCACCGGCACATGTGTCCCTTTGTACAAAAGAATATCTGCTGCCATCAGGTTCGGGTATACATACAAACCAACAGAAGCGTTTTCTTTGTTTTTACCTGCTTTTTCCTTGAACTGTGTCATCCGGTTTAGCCATCCCATACGGGCAACACAATTAAAAATCCACGCCAATTCAGCATGGGCGGAAACGGCTGACTGGTTAAACAGAATATTCTTTTTTGGATCAATCCCGGCCGCCAGATAACAAGCCGCAACTTCACGGGTGTTACGTGTTAATTCCGCTGGGTCTTGCCATTGGGTAATGGCATGCATATCGACCACGCAGAAAATGCATTCATAGTCGTTTTGCAGTTCAACCCAGTTGCGAATAGCACCGAGATAATTGCCTAAAGTCAGATTACCGGATGGCTGAACGCCAGAAAAAATGCGATCCATAAGTTTGAGTCCCGCTTTCATGTTAAAAAATGGGGCTGCGGTGGAGACATCCCCCTTAAAAATTTCGAGACTTCTTATGCTATGTCACATGGTATGGGTCAAGGAGAACTATTCAGCCGCGTTTTTAAAATCTGCCAAGGCGACCACATTGGTCTCGCCTAAGATTTCACCACGCAATTTATCTGCCCAAAGTTGAACCACATAACGCACAATGTCGCTGCGTTCTTCCATGGGCGCATTGAAACGGATACGCGTTTTAGCCGATTCGCTGCCGCGCTTGCTCAAAATCTCCACCGGATGCTGGCCCGGCACCCCTTCAATCACCGCCATAAATTCGTCCCCTTTACGAACATCCAACGGTGGATACAATGCCATGCCATTATTGGAAATATCCAAAAGCTCCGACATATAGCGGCCTTTATCCCCTGTCAGGATGACCTCAACTTTCTTTTGTGCCAAAATTGATTTATCGCTGTCTTTTGCATTCATGCTATGCGCCGCAGAACGAATGGCGGTATTGAGTGACATTTGCAAACTTTCCACCATAGAGGACACACGGGCAGAGACACCGCCCAACTCATCACTTAAATGGCGCACCCCTTGCATTTCTGAAGACACATCCGTGACTTGACGGTTAAGACGTTCAGAGACTTCATAGGAATTTTGAATATTGGCTGTGATTTGGCGTGTGGCGTTCGTTTGATCTGCCACACTTGAAGAAACTTCTGACGAAATATGTGCCATATCAGCAATAATGCGATTGATCTGTTCAATCGATTGCACACATTCATGGGTAATGGTGCGCACCCCTTCAATTTGTTTCGCAATCTCTGCTGTGGCAGACGATGTTTGCTTGGCAAGTTGCTTCACTTCACTGGCCACAACCCCAAAGCCTTTCCCCATGGCACCGGCGCGTTCAGCTTCAATCGTGGCATTCAAGGCCAACAAATTAGTTTGCGCGGCAATATCATTAATCAACGCCACCACGCTGCCGATACTGTCGGCCGCCTTGCTCAAGGATTTAACTGATTGCGTTGAATTGTCCGCCTGTTCAATGGCTGTATCGGCAATGTTGCGTTGACGCGTCACTTTATCCTGTACCGTTTCAATAGAACTTGCCAAATCTTGGGCGGCCTCACTTACTTTTTGCGCCAGCTCCAACGAAACTTCAGCTTCTTTCGCCACATTATCGGCCTGTGTGGCAACCTGCTGAGAAGAAACCGCCATCGTGCCCACTGCCGTCCCGAGTTCTTTGGTATGTATCGCTACTTTTTCCAGAACCACCCCGGTTTCAGATTCAATTGTATCGGCCATCGCCACCAAAGATGAACTGCGTTTTTCTTCTTCACGTTTCTGGTCTTCCAGACGTTGCTGGGTCAGGCGTTCCACATCCATCGCGTTTTGGCGGAAAATAACAACCGCTTGTGCCATCGTCCCCACTTCGTCACGGCGTTCACGATCAACCACATCAATGTTCACATCGCCATCGCCCAGACGTTTCATATCCGTGGTGACACGATTAAGCGGTCCTAAAATACTGCGTGATGTCACCGCACCCAACAAGACCGCAATCACGGCAACAACCGCCATGGTAATCACATAGCTTGTGATGGTCGAATGCGATGCTTGGGAAACAGCATTGGTGGTGTTGTTTTGTTCGTTAATCGCAGCAGTGCGAATGTTAGCTGCCAAAGCCATTGTACCTTCAATGGCATCACGAAAGGCGTCAAAGGATTGACGCAAGCCCATATTTGACCCCTGGAACTGTACATACCCCTGCTTCAACAGATCATTATCACGGCCCAAAAATTTTAAAACCTTGCGCTCCCGACGCGGCAGGCTTGACATATTCGTTTTGGTTTGTGCCAAAACCTCATCCACAGCCGCGGTTGCATCGCGGGCGGTTTGCAAGGTCTGATCATTGGGCTTAATCGCATAAGTCATTGTTTCCAAAAGCGCCTTATTGGATGTCACAATAATTTGCTTGGCCATATCCGAAAGTGTGGCATATTCCGGTTTATCAGCAGCAATTTTTTCCAGCTTAACGGCCAATTCCGGTGAAGAGGTGACCAGCTTATTTGCCCCCATCAAAATCATATCTGCCGATGCACCGATATTTTCAATACGCAGTAAAAGAGACCCCAACGTATCGACATATCCTTTCACCGACTCAGAAATTTGCGCGGCCTCTTGCGTCATCCCTTTATTTGTCAGGGTCTGAATGAATTGTTGTTCGACCTCTTTTGTCTTAACGAGTTGTCTGTCCACGCCTTTACGGTCAGAGACCTTTGAAGATTGTGCATAAAGGAGGATTGCATCAGACAATTCCTGTAAGCTCAGAGAATAGTCATTTGCGCTGCCAACCAGTGTTATTTTCTCACCAATAACATTGGTTGACTCTGCCATTTCATCAAACTGAACCGTGGCAAAAGCCCCCAGCCCCAGCA